>JALUVJ010000020.1 GCA_027020665.1 Nitrospira sp. | reverse complement strand
CGGCGTTCGAGATGAGCATTCAGGCGAGGGTTTGACCTAGGGCGTGTCGACACATTCAACATGCAAGGCGTCTTTTCGGCTCTTTTTCGCCCTGACGGCGTGGGTTTTTCATTTCAATGTCTTGCATTGCGCAGAAAAACCCCTTGTCAGGACCAAAAATTTCTCAAAAAAACTACCTCCCAGTTGAATGTCGACACGCCCTAAATCGTAGCCGTCATGACAAGCGCAGCCCTCTTCATTAGCGGGTCTTGGATCATCGAGGTCAACGAGTTTTGAAGACGACGATCTGCTCTTGACAAATGAACCTTTATCGAGTAGACTCACTTGTACAATATCAATTAAATTGTGGAATTTGTAAGATTTTAATGTGGCCTAATGGAACAAACGATTTTTTCTTTTTTATAAACATTGACAGGAAGAAGCGTTTTTATTAGGATTCAGCGCCTCTTTAAGTAGGGCTTCGGCTTTGATGCGGGGCGCACAATAGTAATGATCTCAGACTTCTTGAATGAAGTGAGATGGAGGGAGGAAATAGCTTATGTTAAAAAAATTGTTTTTTTTAACGTTAGTTGTGGGTGCTTTAACTTTTTTAGGACAGAAAGAGGCCTCGGCACAGTGTACAGGCGGTTCAGGTGTTTCCAACATTACCTGTACGAATGAATCATTAACGGTTGGCAGCGCTTCCCTTGGGTTTGATCCTTCGGGGGCCTTGATGACCGCAGTGACAAACACGGACCCAACGGCAGGCCCGTGTTTTACCTGCCCGAATACAAATGCGGGCGGCACAACCGCAGGCGCCTTAACTAACAGTATGTTTGGCACAATCAGACTCAACAGTGATGCTGATTTGGGTGACAAGTCTTTTAACGCCACGGAGCAAGGCCTGACCATTCCGACGGCGCGGTCTTGCACGAGCAGTCCGACCTGTAACGATTCGGGCGCGTTTACTTTCAGCATGCCGCTTCCGACGATGGATGCCTTGTCCGCCGGTACGGCTGTTGCGACAAATCCTTCTACAATCACAAATGCAAATGGTGTTGCAGAAGACCTGACCGGAGCCGTTGGCACGGCAGGGGCCCGAGTGACGGTTACAAACAACTTTACTTTTGATCCGACGGCGGGCACGTCTTTTAATCAGACGATCGAACAACTCACCTTTACCCAGGGACTTGCAGGCAATGATTTACAGCAAGTGATCATTCAAGCCGATTCGCAAAGTTCCCCCAATACCAATCCTTCAGGGGGGAGTGACGGAATCATCAACTACACCCAAGAAATTATCGAAGGGGATTTTGTGCTTGGGCCGTTTACAGGTTCGTTCCTTTACAACACAGGAACGGCTTTTGATGTCGCAAGCGGTTTTGGTGCCAACGCACCGACCGGTGCGGACGGCACAACGGTTATTCCGGGGAACTAAGTCGGAAATACAACCGCTTCAGCATTTTGCTGTCTTAAAAGGGAGAAGCTTAAAAGCTTCTCCCTTTTTTTATCTGCTATAGTTTAAATAGGGTTTTTGTCAGAGATTTTAGAGGACTTCTCATTTATGGAAGCTCTGATGCAGTTTGTCATTTTTTTTATCGTAGTGTGGTAGGGCGTATTCAGGGCGATCGATCCCATTCTCGTTTTAAAGCCGTGATTTCCTCGTGATGGAGCCTCAACCTATCCTTTCCTTTAAAGCCCGTATCGGTATCCAATGCGTTTTAAAATGTTTTAAATCGTGTTGGTTTCTTATTTTTATTGTATTTCTTTCTTCTTTTCCTGTTTTTGCCCAATCCACTCCGGACGAAACCGAAAAACAGATTTTTGAAGAAGGTCGGCGGCGCCTGGATCTCGGGGATTTGGACGGCGCGATTACCTCCTTCCAGGATATCTTGCTGGTTAATCCCCGGCACACGCCTTCTCATCTTATTTTAGGGCTTATTTATGGACGTAAGGGACAACTGAATACGGCCATTGAATCTCTAAAGCAGGCAATCGAAATCGACCCCAATCTGCTCGCAGGTTATTTATTATTAGGTCAAATGTACACCCGGAAAAATCTGCCGGATCAAGCAAAGTCGGCTTATGAACGCGTTATTGCCATTCAACCTGCCTATGCAGGCGGATACACGCTTTTAGGACAGATTTATCAACAAGAAGGGGATGAGGTCAAAGCAGTTGAACTCTATCGCGTGGCGGTGTCTTTGAAAGAAGACTCTCCCGAAAAAAAGCAGGCGCAAGCCGCGCTGGAAACATTAAAAAAGAAGGCAGGGATTACCTTTGAGCAAGGAAAACGGCGCTTGCAACAAGGTGCGATCGATCAGGCCATCATGCTTTTTGAAAAAGTGCGCATTCTTGATCCCGGCAATATTCAGGTTCTTTTCAAGCTGGGCCGGATTTATATACAAAAAGGACAATTGGAGAAAGGGATTGTTTTTTTTAAGCAGGCCCTGGAAAAGGATGCAAAATTTTTCAAGGCACGTTTGTTTTTGGGACAGGCCTATGAGGGGCAAGGCAAGATTTCAGAGGCTATTATTGAATACCGCACCATTCTTTCTCAAGTGCCCGATCCACAGCAAAACGAGGCCGTGCTTGCGCGAAAGAAACTCAGCCAAACCGGCGAAACCCCGGAGATCGGGAAGATGGTGCAGTCCTTGTTGCAAGAGGGCGCACGCCTGCTCGCTTTGGACGACTTGGAGGGGGCTAAGGCCGAATTTCTCGCCGTGCTGACTTTTTTGCCCAAGCAGGTGTTGGTCCATTATCACCTCGGTCAAATTGATCTCCGGCAAAATGCGCCGCTTGAGGCCGAAAAGAAATTTAAAACGGCGATTGCCATCGCGGCGGATCACTTTCCGAGTTATTACGCACTGGGTGATTTGTATGAAAAAAGAAATGATAACGCGGCGGCAATCGAAATCTATGAGCAACTCTTGCGTGTGCGTCACGCAGATGACCGGGCGAAGATCCGCCTGGGGATTCTCTTTGAGAAAGAAAACAATATTAAAAAGGCCTTGCGCTTATACCATCAGGTTGCTGATGCGCAAAGCAACGGCAACCTTGCCGCGCGGGACTTCGCGCAAAGCCGGATTGATCTTTATGAAAAAAAATTGAAACTCAGTTTGACGGATACGGCCATATCCTATGACAGCAACCGGGCACAGAGTGAAAACCCTGAGAGCGAGGTCAGCTCTTCGATGACACTGGCCGCGACTTACTTTTTTAAAAAGCTTGAGCGTTACCGTATTCCCATGAAGTTTAATTTAAATACCCGTTTTCTTCATAAATCTCAGATCTACTTTTTAAATACCGGCCTGTCGCTTTCTTACGCCCGTTCATTTTTAAACTACAATGTCTTGGCAGATTACAATTTGGGTGTGGGTAGCATGTTTGGCAGTGACGTTGAAAACGGAAGATCTTTTTTAAGCCATGTTTATACGGGGGAAATCAGTCGGCAGGGGAAAATCCCCACTGCGCTGACGCTGCGTGGCAGCTATCAAGATTTGGCGGTGTTCAGCAACCCCGTTTTCAGTTCAAAACGGACTACCGGCACAGGGATTCTCTCTCAAAATTTTTCTGTCGGGAAAACCGATTTAGGCACCCTGCACCTGAGCTACCGTTACATGGATAATGCCGTTGTGGCGAATGACCAGACGCGAAGGGAACAAACATTTTCCCTGGACTATAGTCGGAAATTCGGGAAAAAGCTGACGCTTAAAACGGGCTTCTCGCGAACAGAGCAAAATTTTCTGAATGAAGATACCTTGGCGCTCAGCCAGGGAGAAAGCAAAAAAAGACACAATACCTTATCAAGTGCCAATCTCGGTTTTTCATATAGGCTCCAAAAAGGGTTCACGCTTTTTGCGAGTTATACGCGCATTAAAAACAAGTCCAACTTGCCTGTGCCCGGGGACCTCAGTGTGCAGGATATTAACAACGGCCAAGTGACTTCTTTAGGAAGCTATGACCAAAACCTTATTCGCTTTGGCATGACCGGCACGGCAGATTTGAAAACATTCTATCCGCAGTGGCACCGTCTGGGCAAACAACTCACCATCGGACTTACGACCGGGTATTATCGACCTGCTTTAACAGAACTCAATGATG
>JALUVJ010000019.1 GCA_027020665.1 Nitrospira sp. | reverse complement strand
AATCAGTTGCGGCGCCGGGCCAATGAAATGCAGGATTACTTGGACCGCCTTGAGGGGGTCTATGATATCCGGGACGATTATTCTCGCGGTAAGCGGGAATTGCAGTTTCAGGTGGATCAGGCCAAAGCGGCGCTTTACAACTTGGATACGGCTGCCGTCGCCGAAGCCGTGCGGGCATCAATCAACGGGGAAGAAGCAACACAAATTCGCTGGGGCGATGAAACCATTGACCTCATTGTAAAATTTGCAGAGCCCTACCGCAGCGATTACCGTTACCTGGAGCAATTGAAAATAAAAAACGCCACAGGACAACTCGTTCCCTTAAAAAGTGTCGCCAAACCCGCCGTTTTCGAGGGGGTCAACAGCATCAACCGGAAGGACCATCGCCGCACCATCACCGTCTCGGCGGAAGTCGATACAAAGGTCACAAGCTCCCGCACCGTCACGGAAAAAATCACCCGGCATTTCAGCGACTTCAGCCAACGTTATCCGGGTTACAATTTTGAATTCGGCGGGGAAACGGAGGAGCAACGCAAGTCGGTCACGTCGCTGCTGGAAGCCTACACCCTCACCGCCCTAATTATTTACATGATTTTAGGCGGTCTTTTTAAATCCTTTCTCCAACCTTTTGTCGTCATGTTCGCCGTGCCCTTCGGCATCATCGGGGTCATTATCGGACACTTCGTCATGAACCAAAGCCTGAGCCTGCTTTCTCTCATCGGAGTGGTCGCACTTTCGGGCATCGTGGTCAACGATTCCCTGCTACTGGTGGATTTTATTAATCAGGCCAGAAAAAACGGCATGCGCCGTTGGCGATCCATTATCCTCTCCGGACGCGTGCGCATGCGTCCCATTTTACTCACCACGCTCACCACGACGCTGGGACTGCTCACACTCTCTTTTCAAACAAAAGGACAGGCGGGCTACCTCGCGCCGATGGCCATCGCCATTGTCTGGGGACTGTTTTTTGCAACGGCATTGACGCTCCTTCTCGTGCCGGCTTTTTTTGCCATTGGAGATGATTTGCTCAAAACCCTGAACAAATCCCTCAGAAAAAACCGCCACAAACCCGCGCCCTAAGTCCGACAAGCTCATAAGACACCCCTTTTTCAGCATATTTCGGGGGAAAATACCCCTTTTGGGGCATTGTGCTTTTTCCCGAATTCTTGCACCATGGCCAAAAAACAGAGCCTGCTTCATTGCTTCGCCCATGCAATCTCTAAACAGACGTTCGATCCGAAAAGATTTCAAACCGTTCTTGTAAGGTTAAAAAAACCCGTAAGATCATCACTTCAAAATATAGGAGGGTTATCGAATGGAATGTCCGAGATGTTGTGGCATGATGGTCTATGAGCAAATCTTTACAAGTCAGGGCGGACTTCATGTCGCCCGATGCATCCATTGCGGCGATATTGTAGACAATGTCGTGCTCTCCAATCGGAAACACCCCAGTTTTTACATCAAGAAGGTTTTTCGCGGGTGCAACACCGTGGCAAGTATCGCGGGTTAGTTTTTTGAGGCCGGACTGCTTTAAGGATCTGAACGCGCAATGGCGTTTGTCAGAATTTTCGAGGAGAGGCTTGTCCGATTATGGACATCCATCTTTTCATACACCTTTTTTAAGTGGACTTTCACCGTGAGTTCACTGATAAACAGCTTGCCTGCAATCTCACGATTCGTATCCCCCTGACAAAGACATTTCACGACATCCAGTTCACGTTTTGAAAGGTGATAACGCTTTTCAACTTCCGTCATATCAACCAGGCAAGCGTCTTCTCCGTCTTCAAGCATCCAATGCGTTTTCAGAAAGAGCGCCCTTTTTTTCAAAGCCAGCCCTACAGCCTCAAGCAATTGCGGCAGGTCATCCTTTGATTTTTCAAGATAGTCAAACGCCCCTTCACGGCGCAGGGACTGCACTGCGGTCTCCACAGACGCCTTCCCGGTCAACATAATCACGACAATTTCAGGATCGAGGGTTTTGACTTGTTTCAGAACTTCCATGCCGCTCATCTTCGGCAAATGAATATCGAGGATCAGCACCCCAATTTCGCCAAGACGGGCCTGTATCGCTTCAATCGCCTCATCCCCGGTACTTGCCAAGTAAAGCGGGTTTAGAAGTCCTTCTTTTTTGAGCGACCGCTGAATGATGGCAACATCTTGCGGACTGTCTTCCACCAGTAGGATCGGGATCTCAGAATATTCCATCTTAGACCCTCAGAACAATCTGGTTCACTGTAAAGAAGAAATGAATTATAATGACGTGTTGTAAAACTGTCAAACAAGTGTCTTCAAGTCTATCTTCGAACACGCTTTGCTTGAAATATGAGGAAAGCACTGATCCAGTCATAAGAATCGTTTTGAAAAAAGACCCGGAGAAAAAGAGCATGCCGCAGGATCATTACTTTATGGCGGAAATCGGCATCGACATGCAGGAAATCCAGCGCCGGATGGATTTTGTCGGATTTGACAAAAATGACATCAAAAAGCTTTCAGAGATGCAGGATTTCGCCAAACAGCATGGCGAGCAAATCGTCGGCGCCTTTTATCAACATCTGCTCTCTTTCAGAGAAACCCGGCTTCTGCTCAAAAATCAAGGTACAATCGATCGCCTGATGTCCTCGCAAAAGACCTATCTTAGCGAAATTTTCAGAGGCCGGTTTGACAAGCACTATTTTGAGCAACGACTCAAGACAGGCGCCGTGCATCACCGCATCGGGCTCAAACCCAAGTGGTACATGGAAATCTATGCCTTTTATGAAAACTACATTTCCACATTGATTTCAGAGGCATACCGGCATGAGTCCGACCGCGGCTTATCCCGGGACCACGCGCTCCGAAAGATATTCCGTATTGATATGGTCTTGGCTTTAGAATATTACATGTACAGCAACAACCTCGAAATGATGGCGAAGCTGAATCACAATACGCAGGCCATCGACGATTTTACACGCATGCTCTCTCACGACCTCAAGGAACCCTTGCGGGGCATCGAAGCCTTTTCCAGTTTTTTGCTCGAAGACTATGCAAAGCTGCTGGATCAGCAAGGGACCCGCTATTTGAAATTTCTAAAAGAATCGGGCACACGGATGAAGGAACTCATCCAAGACCTTTTGACCTTGGCTTCAATTACACAAAAAGGGCCGAACCTTGACCAAGTTGACCTCAATGTCTTATTGGAACAGGTCAAACATCATCTGGGTTTTGCCATTCAGCAAAAACAGGTCGTCTTTTCAAATCATTTGCCGCTGCCCATTGTGCGCTGCGATGCCCTTCAGGTCGCCGAGGTCTTTAAAAACCTGATCTCCAATGCGATCAAATTCAATACCAGCACCCCGCCCCGTATTGACGTCACGGCATACGAAGAAGAAAGCTGTTACCGCTTTTCCGTCAAAGACAACGGCATCGGGATTGAACCCGTCTATCAGGAACAAGTGCTTCGCCCCTTTGAACGGCTTCATCATCGCGGAGAATACGAAGGCTCAGGCCTCGGCTTGGCAATCTGCAAAAAAGTCGTCGAAAAGGCCGGAGGGGAAATTTGGCTGGAATCCGAGGCCGGGGTCGGCAGCACCTTTTATTTCACCTTGCCCAAAAACAATCGGTATTGATTAGGAATTTTTGAAGATGACCGACCCCAAACCCATACACATTTTACTGGTGGAGGACAACCTTCATGACATTGAAATCGCCCAACGCGCCTTTTCAAAAAGCGCCGCCGCGGTCAAGCTCGTCGTCGTGCGTTACGGGCAAGACGCGCTGGATTATCTCAATCACCGGGGGAAATTTCATCCCCCGGACACCTCGCCCCGCCCCGCACTGATTTTACTGGATCTGAACCTGCCGAGAATGAACGGCTTCGAGGTCCTCAAAAAAATCAAACAGGACGAACACCTGAAATCCATCCCCGTCATCATCCTCACCGTCTCTGATCGCAACGAAGACATCGTTCCCAGCTACGCGCTCGGTGCAAATACCTACATCCAAAAACCGGTGGACTTCAAAAATTTCATACAGATTGTCAAAACCATCGAAGGCTATTGGATCGGTATTGCGTCATTGCCGGTACACGATGAGACTTGAAAGAAAGACTGATTAAATCCGGCCGGACGTTTTCCAGCGTTTGATCATTTCGGCCGGCAGTTGAATATGAAAGGCCGTTCCCCGGCCCGGCGTACTCTCGACCCGAATCTCTCCGCCATGTTCCCGCACCACGCCGTGCACAACGGCAAGCCCCAGGCCGGTGCCTTTTCCAACGGGTTTAGTGGTAAAAAACGGGTCAAAAATTTTATCACGATGCGCAACATCAATGCCCCCGCCCGAATCTTCAATCACAATCTCGACCATCGCATTTTTTTGAGATCGCACCTTCACGGAAACACGGTCTTTTCCGGGCCGACCGACAAGGAAACTCCGCACACGAATTTCCCCCGGCTGAAATATGGCATCCAGCGCATTCATCATGAGATTTACAAAAACTTGCAGGATTTGTTCTCCATCGCCCCAGATCACAGGCAAGTCCGCATCTAAATCCGTCACAAAAACAATGCCTTTTTCAGCCGCCCGATGCTCAAACATTTCGATGCCCTTCCGCAGTAATTGATTCACATCAATCCGTTTTCGCTCAATCGGCTTCCGACGCGCAAAGGCCAAAAGGCGTTCGATAAGGTGCGTCATTCGGTCAATCTGCTCAATGATGATCTTCAGGCCCTTGGCGGTTTTGGGCTCTTTTGTATGTTTCAAAAGGCTCTCGGCCCGCCCCAAAATCACATTCATCGGCGTACCCACCTCGTGAGCGAGTCCCGTCGCAAGCGTGCCCAGAGACGCCATTTTTTCGGTTTGAACCAAGGCCTGCTCCAGCGCCTTTTTCTGCGTCACATCCCGCAGCACCGCCATGCCGAATAAAATTTGGCCGTTTTTTTCACGCATCGGAAAAGTCGAAAGAGAAAAATGCCGGACTTCTCCGGAAAACAAAGACAGACGCCATTGAATATCCCTCATGCCCTCCCCTTGAAAAACGGCATTTAAAACCTCTCTTAATCGCACACTCACCGGTTTTTGCGTAATCGCCTCAAGAAAATCCCGGTCCGCAATTTCAGACATCTCTAAATCCACAAGCGCAGCAAAAGCCGCATTGCACGAAACAATGCGGCCGCCGACATCATAACGGCAAAGCGGAATCGGGATCTGATCAAAGAGCGAAAGAAAAACTGTATTTTGATAAGGATCTGTTTTTTTTGCAGCCATTGCGAGGTATTCTAACTCCGACCGAAAGCAAGGGTCAATTTTTACAACAAAAAACGGTATACTGAAACCTGGCCGAAACGCCCAAAATCAGCAATTGATTTTGGGAAAAAAAGGAAAGCAATGACAAAACAGAAAGGCAGCGTGCTCGTTGTAGATGATGATCAGGAAATGTGTGAACTCCTGATCGACCTTTTGAGCGAAGAAGGCTATCAATGTGAATCGGTTCAAAACGGCGAAGCCGCGCTGAACGTACTCGAAAAAAAAGAAGTGGATCTGCTCATTAGCGATTTGAGAATGCAGGGCCTCTCCGGCTTGGACTTACTTCAACGGGCAAAGTCCATCCGCCCTCAGCAGGCCATGATCATCGTCACCGCCTTTGGCACCGTGGAAACCGCGATTGAAGCCATAAAACGCGGTGCCGTCGATTACATTATCAAACCTTTTAAAAGTGAACATCTCTTACTTGTCGCGCAAAAAGCCTTTGAGCGCATCAGTTTGCAACAAGAAGTCGTTCGGCTTCGGCAAGCCGTTTCCGCAACCTACAAATTTTCAAACATTATCGGAAAAAGCAAGGTCATGCAAGACATCTTTCGCCTCATTCAACGTGTTACGGAAAGCACCGTCAATATCGCCATCACGGGGGAAAGCGGCACGGGAAAAGAACAAGTCGCCAAAGCCATCCATTACAACAGTCCCAGAAAGGACCGCCCTTTTATTGCGGTCGATTGTGCCTCGATTCCGGAAATGCTCTTGGAAAGCGAGCTTTTCGGGCATGTGCGCGGGGCCTTTACCGATGCGAAATTTGAAAAAAAAGGCCTCTTTGAAATCGCGCACGGGGGCACACTTTTTCTGGACGAAATCGGCGAGATGCCGCTCAGCCTGCAACCTAAGCTGCTGCGCGTCATTCAAGAAAAAAAAGTAAGGCCCGTGGGCGCAACCCGGCTTTTTCCCGTCGACATTCGCATTATTTCCGCCACAAACCGGGATTTGCTCGAATCCGTAAAAACCAAAGCATTCCGGGATGATTTGTACTACCGCTTGAACGTGCTTCAAATTGACCTGCCGCCTCTAAGAAATCGACGCGAGGACATCCCCCTGCTCGCGGGACATTTTTTGAGAAAGTACGCAGCGGAACAACACAAAAACGTCTCTGATTTTTCCGAAGCCGCCATGAAGCTCCTGCTCAATTACGCCTGGCCGGGCAACGTGCGGGAACTGGAAAATGCCATCGAACGCGTGGTGACCTTGGCCGAAGGCGCACGCATCACCGTCGCAGACTTTCCGCCCGTCATGACCAAACAACACGGCGACCAATTCATCTTAGATGAGGCACTGGATAAAATGTCTCCGCTTGCTGTTTTGGAAAAAGAATATATCCGGCAAGTGCTTCAGCGGCTGAACGGCAATAAATCCAAGGCCGCCGAAGTCCTTCAAATCGACCGTAAAACACTCTACAAAAAAATTCAAGGATTATGAAAAGGCAAAAGAAGAATCCTAGGTCGTGTCGACATTCAACTGGGAGGCCGTTTTTTTGAGAAATTTTTGGTTCTGACAAGGCGGTTTTTCTGCGCAATGCAAGACATTGAAATGAAAAACCCACGCCGTCAGGGCAAAAAAGAGCCGAAAAGACACCTTGCATGTTGAATGTCGACACGCCCTAACATCGTTAATTCAAGCGAATGCAAGGCAGCAGATATCCGCTTATCGCTTTTATGAACGCGGCACTTCATACACTTGACCCGGTCACTAAGGCAGGTCGATCTTCAAGGAATCTCAGATCAAGTCCCGTTTAGCTTTTCCGATAAAAAAGCCATCGTCCGGGCTTCGATCCAGTAACGCGCTCGCCAGGGCCAAAGCCCCTGTACAAAACCGACATGGCCGCCGTTTTTTGAAATTTCCGGGATGAGCCATTTTGAGGCCTCAAACATTTTTTTGGGCAAGTGCGTCCCCGGTAAAAAAGGATCGTCTTCCGCATGCAGGATCAAAGTCGGACAGGCAATGCCTTCCAGGAAATATTTCGCGCTGCACTGCCGCCAATACTCCTCGGCATCTTTAAAATTGTGCAAAGGCGCAAAGGCCTCATCCTCAAACTGAATATAGGATTTGATATTTAAGATACGCGCAGGATCGATCAAGTCAGGGTAAATTGCGGCCTTTTCAAGCATCTTTTGTTTAAGGGTCTTCAAAAAATTCCAAGCGTAAAAACGGCCAAAACCCGCATCAATCCGGCGTGCCGCCACCCCCAAATCATAAGGCACGGAAATCGCAACCGCCGCACGAATTAGACCCGCTGCTTCAGCGCCCCGTTCACCCAACCACTTTAAAAGCACACTGCCGCCCAAAGAAAACCCAAGCACAAAAAGCGGCACATCGCTTCGTCGCGCACGTAAACGGCAAATTACCCCATGCAAGTCATCCGTTTCACCGGAGTGATAAAAACGCGGCTGACGATTGATCTCCCCGCTGCACGACCTGAAATTCAAGGCAATGCCGCCCCATCCCATCTGCCGCACGGCTTGCAACATGCCTCTGATATATTTTGCACCGGATGAACCTTCAAAACCGTGCAGGCAAAGCACAAGCGGACGTTCCTCCGCATCTGATTTTTCAGGTCCCGCGTTGAGAAAATCAAGATCAAGAAAATCATTGTCGGGCGTCTGCCAGCGTTCTCTCACAAGCGGCGGCAGCGCGGGCCTCTCCCCAAAAAACTTACGCCATACTGTTTGTTGATGCGCATTTTTACACCACCAGGGCGGGACAAATTCTTTGATCTCTGAAAGCGGCACGGACGCAATACTTTCTTTGTTAAATACCGGTATCTCGAAAATACATGCTCTGTTATACTCATATCATATTATAAGGAAGCTGATTTTTGCGATACCGGAATTCGAATCCATCCGTAATTTTCAAGGCATTTTGAACAACGCGAAACAGCTTTCTCAAGACCGGATGAGATCGGGGTTTTTTTATTATCCAAGGACACATTATTATCCAAAAACACATTCTAATTAACAGGAGGAAAAGATGAAAACGGCCACCGCTTGGGCAAGCCTACCCGGTTTTGATGCCATCAAAACCGCTTATCAGAGTTTGCTCAAACAATTGGGTGCTGAACCCAGCTACCTTGTTATCAGTTTTTCCGTCCACTACGACCCGGCGTTGATTTTAAAGGCCGTTCGGGAATTCAGCCCGAATGTGCCCGTGCAGGGCGCCTCATCCTGCCTCGGCGCAATGACAGAAGACGGATTTCACAGCTCTGAAGGTCGGGGACTTTCATTTTTTGGTGTCTTAGACCCGGAGGGTGCTTACGGGGTGGGCGCCTCCGTTATCGGAGACAATCCACAAGAAGCGGCAAAAGAAGCCTTAAGGCAAGCACTGGCACAGGCCGATTGTATTGGCGAAGTCCCGGCCATGATCTGGTTGACCGCCGCGCCGGGCTGTGAAGAAGGCTTGATGCAAGGCATCTCGGAAGTCATTGGAGAAGGCGTCCCCATCGCCGGCGGCAGCGCGGCGGATAACACGGTGACGGGCGAATGGAAACAATTTACAAGCGACACCGTCTATGAAAATGCGGTGGTGGTCGCTGCGCTATTTCCATCGACAGAAATCATGTTCGCCTTTCACAGCGGCTATGAACCCACTGAAAAAAAAGGAAAAGTCACAAAAGTTTCGGGCCGCGTTTTGAGTGAAATCGACCATCGTCCGGCCGCCGCAGTTTACAACGAATGGACCTTAGGGCTCATCTCAAAAGAATTGCCCGCGGGCGGGAATATTCTGGCAGCCACATCATTGCATCCCCTGGGGCGTGTTGCCGGCCATATCGGTGAAATCCCCTATTTCCAACTCACACACCCGGACACAGTCTTAAAAGACGGTTCATTGACCATGTTCACGGATATGGCCCCGGGTGACGAAATCGTCCTCATGCAAGGCTCCGTTGATAGCCTCGTATCGCGTGCGGCCCGTGTCGCATCTTCTGCACGGGAAATCCAGGCGGTCGATCAGGATGTCGCCGGTGCGCTTATTATCTACTGTGCGGGATGTATGTTGACGGTAAAAGACAAAATTGACGAAGTCGTGAACGGTCTGAAAGAAGCGTTACCGGGTACGCCATTTATGGGATCGTTTACTTTCGGGGAGCAAGGCTGTTTTGTCGGAGGAGAAAACAGACATGGCAATCTCATGATATCGGTCTTACTCTTTAGCCAATAAACGATGAAAAAACCGGAACAACTATTAGAGGCATTTCTCGATTTAGAACGCTCACGTCAACGGGAATACGAATTACGCGTTGATTACAAATCTCAGCTTCAGGGCATTCGCTCCATTATTGAAGCAAATAGCAGAGAAAGTGTATTTTCCGCCTTGGTCAGTATCTTGAAGACACTCGTACAGTGTGAGCACATCTTTATTCTCAAATCGGAAGAAGACGGAACCCTGCTTGCGTCCATTTCGACAAACAAGCGCATTCTCGGCACGCGTTGGTCTCCGGACGCGTTATTCAAGCGTGTACTCGCGGGAAAACCCGCCGCAGTGTTTGATGTGAACCTCGTCAAAGAATGGCATCGGCAAACTGAAACATCGCGGGCCGGCATTGCATCTGCCCTCCATTTTAAGCTCGACGACGGCGGCAAGGGAAGCATGTTGGTCTGCACGCACGCTGCTCCTCATCATTTCAACCCGGCACATATCAAGCAGGTCCGGCGATTCATGCCCTTTGTCTCCCAAGGTTTCACCACATTGGAATTAAAACAAGCCATCAATGAGCGAGACCGCTTTTTTGCTTTATCGCTCGAGTTAATGGCCGTTATGGATAAAGAAGGGCGCTTCAAACAAATCAATCGGGCTTGGCAGGATGTACTCGGCTATACGGACCGACAGATCCGATCACGGCCTTTTTTCAATTTCATTCGCCCTCTGGATCGTCAGAGACTTATCAACAATCTCTCTTTTGCGAATAAGCATCATGAACCCTTATTAGAAGAATGCCGCTTTAGACGGAGTGATGGCGGCACAACGTGGTTATCCTGCAGTATCGTGATGGATAACCACGATGCGCTGTACTACGTTTCAGCAAGAGACGTGACCGCGCGGGTCAAAGCAGAGCAACAACTCTTAAAAGATGCGACGCACGACGCCTTGACCGGTCTGCATAACCGATCGGTCTTCGTCGATCATGTGGTTAAAGTCCTGCAATACAACAAACGGCGGACACATTTTAACTTTGCCTTATTCTATCTTGATTTAGATCGTTTTAAGCTCATCAATGATTCTTTGGGGCACCTCGTTGGGGATCAACTTTTGATCGAAATATCGCGGCGCATTAAAGAAACCGTCCGCACCGCAGATAGTGTCGCGCGGCTGGGCGGGGACGAATTTGCCGTATTACTGATCGATATCGATAAACCCGCCGATGTCATTTTATTGGCCGAACGTTTATTGAAACGCATTGAAGAGCCGCTCTATCTGAATCAACGTGAACTCAAGATCTCCGCCAGTATCGGTATCGCCCTTAGTCGTAACGATTACGAGACAAGCGAAGAAGTCCTACGCGATGCGGATATCGCAATGTATGCCGCCAAAAATTCAGGCAAAGCCAAACACATGATTTTTGACAAAAAAATGCACGCAAACGCAGTGGCCTTGCTCCACTTGGAAATGGACATGCGCAGCGCATTGAAAAATGCGGAATTCACACTTTTTTACCAGCCCATTGTAGAGATGGAAAGCCGGAACATCGTCTCCTTTGAAGCACTCATTCGATGGCAACACCCTGAAAAAGGCATCATATCCCCTGTGGATTTTATCCCCTTGGCCGAAGAAAACGGCTTTATTATTCCGCTGGGCCGCTGGATTTTTGAAACGGCATGTCAAAAAATCAAAACCCTCAGAACAACAAACCCGCAGTACAAAAACACATCCATGCACATTAACATCTCGGCACGTCAGTTTTGGCAAAATGGATTCGTTGAAGAATTAACACATCTTGTCTCCACATTAAACCTCCCCCCCCATGCCATCATCCTTGAGGTCACGGAAAGTGTCATCCTGCGAAACGCCAGGGAAGCCCTTGAAATATTTGGGAAAATCAAACAAAACGGCTTCCAGCTCTACATTGATGATTTTGGCACAGGCTATTCATCATTGAGCTACTTACATCAATTCCCCTTTGAGGGTTTGAAAATAGACCGCTCCTTTGTTGAGATCATCGAAAACGATAAAAAAGGCGAAGAGTTAATCAAAACAATTATTCAATTGGCACAAAATTTCGGACTGGAAGTCGTCGCTGAAGGCGTTGAAAAGAAAGAACAATCTCAGTATCTTATTGCTCAAGGCTGCAGATATGCACAAGGCCATCTCTATTCGCAACCGCAAGCAAACATCGCTTAAAATCTAAAACAAATCTTCAGCCCGTCCACTTGGCCCAGGCCATGCCGCCGAAAAAAATGAGGGTAGCCAAGAGCACGGCAACCGTGGATGGGCGATTGCTCAAACGGCCAATCCAGGCGCGACGGCCATTGAGAACCAGCAACAATGCCGCCAAGAGCGGCATAAAAGCCGCCCCGATAACAGCATAAAGCTTTTGCACTTCTTTAAAATCGACCAGAAGCCCCAGCATCGGAACGATTGCAATGGCCCGTAAAAACCATCGGTAAGGACCCGAACGCGTATCAACAGCACCCCCTTTCGCTGCATCACCTTGCACAAACAAACGCCATGCATCGGCAAACAAATAAGGCACCGCCTGCCATACCCCCAAAAGGCTGCTGAACACCGCAGCCAGCGCGCCGATGAGAAAAATCCAACGACCTGCGGCCCCCAACGGCACTTCAAGCCCTTCGGCCAGCCTCACCAGCAGCGCAGCCCCACCGCCTTCAACCCGCACCGTACTGCCGATGATGAGCATCGCCAGACCGAAAAGAACGGTCATCGTATAAGCGACCGCCAAATCAAGGCGGCACAGGCTCAAATCCTCCGGGCCGCTGCGCGCCTTTTCACGAATCCAATATCCGTAACAAAGCACGGTCACCGTACCGCCAACCCCCCCCATCAAAGCCACCGTCCAAGTAATGCCCGCACCGCCCGCATCCGGAATCGAGGGCACAAACAAACCGCGCATCACCTCAGCGGTGCCCGGCCAGAGCAAAAAGGCCGTCAGCACGACGATGAAAAACATCAGGCCGACGCAATAACTCATCACCTTTTCAAAAAGTTTAAATCCGCCTGCGAGCACCAACAGCAGACCCAGCAAACTCGACGCAATGCCGAAAACGATCTTTCCCCTCACCGCATCTTCAAAAACGGGAAGAATCGCGTGCAAAGTGACGCCGCAGGCGCTCATGAGCGCCGAACCTACAAAAAAAGACCACAGCAGAAGATAAGGGAAAAACAGCCATCCGACGATCGGGCCGAGTCGCCGCGCCGCCCCTTCCAGCAGCGTTTCACCCGTCGCAAGTTGCCAGCGCGCCAGGCCTTCCGTCAAAACAAATTTCAGAAATCCACCTAAAAGAACGGCCCAAAGTACCGCCGTCCCCAATTGGCTTCCCGTAAAACCGGCTGTGGCCAAATCCCCGGCTCCCACGCCCGTTGCGGCAACGAGCAGACCAGGGCCGATCAGAGCAAGCAAAGCGGGGCGACGTTTTATCGGCTTCAAAAACGGCATAGAGCTATACGAACAACCTGAAAATTTTAGATTTATCTCGGCGCAACGCTAACACCAAAACACGGCAGAGGCAAGGCTGAAGTGGTCGATCATGTTTTTGTGGAGCGGCTGTGGCATAGTTTGAAATACGAAGAGATCTATTAGAAGGCCTACAAAAATACCCGAGAAGCAAGGGAAGGCATCGGCCGCTATTTTGAATATTACAACGAGGATCGCCGACATCAGGGACTTGACCGATTGACCCCTGATGAGGCATATAAGGGCCACCTCAACTTACAAAAAGCGGCATAAGGAGAGGCGTCATCCTTACAGATAAGAATCTCCGGAAAAAACGGCCCCTCTTTCGGCCGTCTCGGTAACGGTGCCGGTGTGGGTTTTTTCGCCTGAGTCAAAATGAAAGCCATCGCAAAAGTTAAAAAAGGCAACGGCCTGAAAATGATCGAACAGCCCCTGCCGCAGCCCGCTGCGGATGAGGTGCTGATTCAAGTCGATGTCGTCTCGATTTGCGGCACGGATCTGCATTTGGATCGCTGGGACGCCTGGGCGGGCAGGCGTGTGAAACAATTGCCGCAAATCATCGGCCACGAATTTTCAGGCCATGTGGTCGAATGCGGTACAAACGTCGGCCGTTTTCAAATGGGAGACCACGTGACCGCGGATAGCCACATCCCCTGCTTGAAGTGCGGCGTTTGTCAAAAAGGGGCACCGCATCTCTGTGATAATCTCGAAATTTTGGGCATTGACCGCGACGGCTGCTTCGCCGAATACCTCGCCATCCCGGAGCGCAGTCTTTGGAAAAACGCGCCGGATTTGCCGCCGGAAATCGCCTGCATTCAAGACCCGCTGGGCAACGCCGTTTACGCCACATTGGTCGAGCCGGTGGCGGATCAAAGCGTCGCGATTTTAGGCGACGGGCCGGTGGGTTTATTCGCCGCAGGCGTTGCACGTGCTTCGGGTGCAAAAAAAATCATCCTGACGGGACTAAACCCCCTCACCCTTGAAATTGCAAAACAAATGGGAGCCGATCGCATCATCCATGCCGGAAAAGAAGACGCCGTACAGATCATCCGGGATGAAACCGCAGGCGTCGGCGCGGACATTCTCCTGGAAATGTCCGGCAATGCGCACGCCGTTCACGACGGACTGTCCGCTTTGAGAAAAGGCGGGCGCTTTTCCGCCTTCGGGCTGCCGTCTGCGCCCCTCACGATTGATTTTAATGATCATCTCATTTTTAAAGGCATCCGGCTCTTCGGCATTAGCGGCCGTTTGATGTTTGAAACCTGGCGGACCATGGCAAAACTGCTCGAATCCGGCAGCTTAAACCCCCGACCCGTTTTGACCCATTTCCTTGATTTTGACGATTTTGAAACAGGTTTTGCCTTGATGGAAGCCCAGCCGCGAAAGGCTGGAAAAGTCATCCTGGTTTTAAAACCGGAGGAATAACATGCATGAAGAAATAACTTCCGTGTTTTTGAGGCAATTGGAACACATCCAAGAACAAGGCCTCAAAAAAGAAGAACGTCCCATCGCCTCTCCGCAAGATGCCCACATTGTTGTCAAAGACCGGGAAATTCTCAACCTCTGCGCGAACAATTACTTAGGATTGGCCAATCATCCGGCCGTTATCGAAGCCGCCGCGCAAGCCTTAAAAACGCGGGGCTACGGCATGGCCTCCGTGCGTTTTATCTGCGGCACACAAGATCTGCACCAATCCCTCGAAAATTGCATCAGTCGCTTTTTGGAAACAGAAGAAACCATTCTTTATTCCTCCTGTTTTGATGCCAATACCGGTTTGTTTGAAACCTTGTTTTCCGAAGAAGACGCCATCTTCTCCGATACGCTCAATCATGCCTCCATTATCGACGGCATTCGACTCTGCAAAGCCAAACGCTACCGCTATCGACATACGGACATGGACGACCTGGAATGCCTGCTGAAAAATGCACAAAAACACCGCTTGCGCATCGTGGCGACGGACGGCGTCTTTTCGATGGACGGTGAAATTGCGCCGCTCGCTGAAATCTGTGATTTGGCGGAAACATACGACGCCCTCGTCATGGTGGATGACTCCCACGCCACGGGCATCCTGGGCAAAGGCGGCCGAGGCAGCATCGCACATTGCGGCGTCACGGGCCGTGTGGATCTCATCACCGGCACACTGGGAAAAGCCCTGGGCGGGGCTTCCGGCGGATTTACCTCGGGCCGCAGACCCTTGATTGACTTACTGCGGCAGCGCTCCCGGCCCTATCTTTTTTCAAACAGCATTCCGCCCATCATTGCCGCAGCGGCAAAAAAAGCGATAGACCTCATTGCATCAGCACCTGAACTTCGTAACCGGCTTCTGGAAAATACCGCCTTTTTTCGCAAAGGCTTACAGGCGCTTGGCTTCATCATCAAACGTGGGATTCACCCCATCATCCCCATTCTAATCGGCGATCCTGTTCAGACACAAGAAATGTCACGTGTGCTGTTTAAAGCCGGGATTTACGCCGTTGCTTTTTCCTATCCCGTCGTGCCCGAAGGGCAAGACCGCATCCGCGTTCAAATTTCGGCGGCACACTCCAGGGAAGATCTCAAATTCGCATTGCAACAATTTGAAAATGCGGGAAAATCCGTCGGCATACTTGCACCCACTTAGACTTCTCTAAAAAAATGTGCTTAAATGGGTTTTTTTAATCTTAAGAAAAATGCGGCATGCGAAAACTGTCTGAACATTGGCTCTTCACCCAAATATAAGGAGATTGTTCATGAGAAAAAGAAAATTTTTCCAATTCGGTTTTTCAGTAATTGCCACAATGTTTATCGTTTTTCTGACAGCAGGCCTGAATGCGGTCAACGCCCAGACCGCCCCTGCTTTGTCAGCCCCGACCGGTGCCGGGGACGGAGGTCATAACGCAGAGGGAATACAACATTACAATAAAGCCCATTGGGGGAAAGCAGAAGAACATTTTAGGGAAGCAGTGAAAGCAGACCCAAAACTGGCCGAGGCCCACTACAATCTTGCCCTCTCCCTCGACAAACTGGGGAAGCACAGGGAAGCGGTAAAATTTTTTGGAAGCGCATTTAAGCTTGCGCCAGACAATCCATCCATCGCGGGATCTAAAATCCTAAAGGCGCACTTGGGGATGTAATAAGGAGATAAGGTTTCCTAAGAAAGCTCTGAGCACATCGTGAACCTTTTTCAGGTCAGAAATTTCCCGGTTCTTAAGTTACCAATCTTGCTTATAGTAGGTGATTTTCTGTAATTTATGTCTTAAATCAAGCATTTGATCCCCTGAAAAACGCAAGCCGAACTTGCTCAGAGCTTTCTTTAAGGGGACGAATAGAAAGCGCGGGCTATCTGCACATAAAATGCCGTCCATGCCTCAAACACCCAAAAAAGTCATCATCGTCGGCGGTGGCATCACCGGTCTTTCCACCGCTTACTTTCTGCAAGAAGCCGCAAAAAAAGAACAACGGCCCATTGAACTGCTTCTGCTTGAAGCCGATTCGCGTCTGGGCGGAAAAATCACCTCGGAACGGGTCGATGACTTCGTGATCGAAGGCGGGCCGGATTCTTTTATCACACAGAAAAAAGGGGGCATGGCTCTCATTCAAGCCCTCGGCCTGATGGACCGGCTCGTGCAAACCCATCCCGTAAACAAATCCGTTTACATCCTGTCCCGCGGCAAATTGCTGCCCATGCCGCAAGGTTTTAATTTGATGGTCCCGGGGCAATTGATGCCTTTTGCGCTCAGCCCCCTGATTTCACTTCCGGGAAAAATGCGCATGGGCATGGATTTGTTGATCCCGAAACGCACAGAGACGGCAGACGAAAGCATCGCATCTTTTGTCCGAAGACGCTTGGGAGAAGAGGCCGTACAACTTTTTGCAGAACCCATTCTGGCTGGTATCTTCGCGGGCGACGCGGAAAAACTCAGCATGAAAGCCGCATTTCCGCAATTCGCCTTGCTGGAACAAAAACACGGCAGCCTCATCAAAGGCATGCTGAAGCGGAAAAAAAGCGCCGTACAAAACGGTGCGTCTGCACCGAAGTGGTCTCTTTTTGTCACGATGAAAGACGGACTTTCCAGTATTATCGCCGAATTAAAAACTAAATTGGATCAATGCGAAATTAAAACAGGCGCTGCCGTCACCGCGATTTCGCCGCTCAAAACCGGCTATGAAGTCCGGACCGGAGACAACCGGTATACGGCAGACGCCCTTGTTATCACCACACCCACGTATAAAACCACCGATTGGATTGCCCCCTGGAACCCGGGGCTTTCAAAATTGCTGGGTAAAATCGCCTATGTTTCGACCGCGACCGTTTCTTTGGGATTCCGGAAAAAAGATATCAATCACCCTTTAAACGGTTTTGGTTTTGTCATTCCCCGCAAAGAAGGCTCAGAGCTCATGGCCTCCACCTGGAGTTCGACAAAGTTTCCGGGACGCGCTCCCAAAGACCATGTCTTGATTCGCCTGTTTGCGGGCGGTGCACACCGGGAAAGCATCCTTGAGCAGGACGATGACGAACTCATCAACACCGTCCGCAAAGAACTGAAACGCATTATGGGCATTAATGCGCAACCCGTGGTCTCACGGGCCTTTCGCTGGCACAAGGCCAATCCGCAATATCATGTCGGGCATCTCGATCGGGTCTCTGAAATCGAAAAAGAAAGTCAAAAACACCCCGGCCTCTTTTTAACGGGTGCGGCCTATCGCGGCGTGGGCATCCCCGATTGCATTCAGCAAGGCATGGACACGGCTGAAAAGATCAAACTTTTATTGACAAAAGTCAGTTCACCTGAATAATCCGCTAATCATGCCACTTTCGTTACAACAATGAAAATCAAAGCAAGGTATGATTTTCCCATTGTGAAGCGTTTTAATTCGTTAAACGATAGGAGGGCTAAAAAATGAGACGACATCCCGACCGCCTTGGGCATCACAGCCACCGGGGCCTGAGAGTTTTATCCTTTTTCTTTGTACTCATCGCACTGACGCTCGCATTTTCCAAGACCGAAGCGGCAGCAGATGAAAAACCGGCCATTCCTTTGGGGCTGGAGGCATCGGCTTTTCATATTCCGGATGATAACCCCATGACACCTGA
>JALUVJ010000018.1 GCA_027020665.1 Nitrospira sp. | reverse complement strand
TATGATGGCTTGACTCCATCTCCCGTGCAGCTTCGATGTCCAGATCCAATGCCTGTCGAAGTTGACCGTTTGCCATCGCGGCGACGAAGCGGGCCTCTGCTTCCGAGTACCCTTTCTCCGTAATTAAAACCTCCACCACGTGTGAAAAAGAGAGCGGGTGAAAACTGATTTTCTGACAGCGCGAGCGGAGCGTGGACAAGAGCATGCCTGACTTCCCACTCACCAAAATGAGTATGGCATAAGGCGGCGGCTCTTCCAATATTTTAAGGAGGGCATTTGCCGCAGCAGGATTCATCTTCTCAGCAGGATCAATGATGACAATTTTCTTGCGTCCGTCCACCGGTTTGTAAAATAATCCTTCCTGCATTTTCCGAATTTGATCGATCTTGATGGCATTGCCATCCGGCTCAAGCACAACAAAATCCGGATGATTTTTTCCCGCCATTTTTTGGCAGGCAATACAATGCCCGCACGCCTCAGTGCGCTCAGGGCGATCACAGCGGCAAAGGACAGCCCCTGCAAAAACCTCTGCCGCTTTTCGTTTTCCGAGGCCCGAATCCCCTTCAAAAAGCAGCGAGTGCGGCATCGTTCGTTTTTTGAGAAAAACCTTTAAAATCCGGAGACTTCGTCTTTGGCCAATAATATCTTTAAAGGAAGGCATCGATTTTTTCCCGGATTTGAAGCGCAACCTGCTCGATGCGCTCCGAAGCCGCAATCACTACAATCCGCTTGGGGTACGCCTGAATAAGCGCCTGATAGCCCGCATAAACCGCCTCATGAAATGCCAGTGTTTCTTGATCCATCCAATTTACTTCTTTACGCCCGGACAAACGAGATAAACCCGCATCCGGTGCGATATCCAAAAAAAACGTCAGGTCCGGTTCCAGCCCATAAGAGGCAAATGCCATCATCGCTTCAATCTTTTTTTTCGGCAAACCGCGCCCGTAGCCCTGATAGGCAATCGTCGCATCCGTAAAACGGTCGCAAAGCACAATTTTTCCCGCTTTTAAGGCCGGGGCAACCACACGTTGCACATGTTGCGCCCGACTGGCCAGATAAAGGAAAAACTCTGTTCTGGAATCCATTATCGAACCTTCAATCGGAGGATCTAAAATCAAATGGCGGATTCGGTCACCTAAGGGACTCCCCCCCGGTTCACGCGTACAAAGCACGGAGTGGCCTTTCTTGCGAAGATGGGCTGCAAGCAACGCCAGTTGGGTAGTTTTGCCGCTGCCTTCCCCGCCTTCAAATGAAATCAATCGTCCCGTATGCACAGCCGCTCATCTTAAAGCAGGCTCTTTTAAAATTCAATGGCAGGGATACTCCCGTTCGAAACCTTCGGCCTGGAAGCCCGGCTTCCGGTTGACTTCAGCCAACCCGTTTGTTACATTGCCAGTGCGGGGTGGAGCAGTTCGGTAGCTCGTCGGGCTCATAACCCGAAGGTCAGGGGTTCGAATCCTCTCCCCGCAACCAATTCAATCAAGGGGTTGCAGCCGTTTAGGTTTCGACCCCTTTTTATTTTTCGCCCCTATTTCGACCCAGAAGCTCAAAAAAGTGATTTTCAGCCTACATTTATTGAAAGAGGGAACAGAGCCCTCACTTGAGAGGTATTGTCTTTTTTCGACTCCCGGAACAAATTGGGTGCAGGAATAAATACGTCGGCTAACGGGTTCGTGTATGAGTCTTGTTTATAAGGAGAGACTTGGTGTAGCTTCGTCATACACGCAGGAACTTCGATGGTCTGAAGGCGTTTTTTTGCCTTAAGATCTTCGATGCTGGCAAGATAGGTTTGAATCGCATCTTTGACATTTTCCAGCGCTTCTTCCTCTCGTTTATTTTCTCCATCATAAGTTAGATGGCAATATTCGTCAAATGAGGCTGAAAGGGAAGAATTTTGTGGCCGATCCCCTCAGATTTCCGACAAGTCAATTTTCAATTCAAATAAATCAGGCAGGAAGTCTTTTCTCCAAATGAAGCCGTGAAAGTCAAGGCAGCATTTCTTTCATCCAATAGTCATCGAGTGTCGCCTCTGATACAGACTTTATGTGTCCTCTTTCAAATTCAATCTCGCTGAGCTGTTAGGGCGTATCGACGACGCTTGGGTCGCCTCTTATCTTCTTTCAAGAAGTGCGTCCGGCCTTTCTTTACAATCCCCGATCTTGGGACAAGGCGGATCTTCTCGCTTAAAACGGTGAATTGCGGTTCCGCTTCGCATCGCGGCTCTGACGGTATTCCGAGATACCCGAAGCGCTCTTGATATTTGTTTGATTCTCTTCCCCTCTGCAAAAAAATAGCGGCATATCTTTGCAATGGTCGTCACGATAAGCATCCTCCGCATCCTCCATGACCTTTTTGATCACGGATGCTTAACATAGGGGGTCAATTTTCGACGCTGTTTTCTTCAAAGAAGTCATTTTTGAACGCTGATTAACATCCAAGCTTTCCGAGTTTCAATCCTCTATCAGCGAGGCAATCCTTCCGACCTGTACCTGATTTTTCTTTTTTAATATCAATAGCTTACAGGCACCAAAATACAAACCCCCGGTTATCCACAGGTCGCACATCCCTTTTCGATCATTTTTCTCGTGCATGATAGCCATTTTTTCACGACATTTCAATAAGATACACAAAAGTACAAACCTACCCGCTAAATTGGGGGTTTTATAAATTCTTCAAAAATCCATAAAAACCCTACAAAATATAGACATCCGGGTCCCCAAGGTGCTTGGCCGCACCCCGCACCCGCAACGCCGTTTCACACGCCTCGCAGATGCTATAGATGCGCAGGCTGTCTTCTTCCGCTTTGATGAGGTTTTCCAATCGTGCGCACATTTTTTCATAAAGACGTAAATCATCCAAGTGACATTCAAAAACACTGTACTGAACACGCGTGCCGTAGTCCAGCAGTGTCTTGGTGACTTTTGTACGCCTTGGGGTATCAGGAATGTCGTAAGAAACAAGATGTCTGAATGAGGGACATTCGGGGTGAAAACCGCCCTTAAGGAGGGACGGTCAGCCTGTAGAAATACCTGACCCCTCCGTCGAAGCATTTTAAATGTTCAAATGACGAACATTCCCCCTGCAACCTTTTCCGATCGCCGATCTGGGCAGTCTGTGTTGGAAAAATTCAGATTCCCCATTCGACACCGAAAACGACACGATCATTTTGATCAAACTGGCCGAAGAGGCCTTTCCGACTTCCGTAGAATAAATCAACCCCTGTCCATACCGTGACATTGTCGTTCAATGCATAGCTGACTTTTGGACGAATCAACCCATCCTTCGCGTTGAGGTTATGAAGCCCAATCATTTCCGCCACGAGGGTATCGTTGTAAAATTCACGTCGAAACAGGAGCGTGAGCGTCGTATCGACCCGATCCCGGACAAGCCCCGGAACCTGATCGGTCACCCGGCTCTGAAAAACTTGGAGACTGACCAGCGTTTCTTCAATCCGGTACCAATCGAAACCAACGACATATTCAAGCAGATCGGTCTCGACAACACCGTCTAAATCGTCCCGGTCATTCGTCAGAAAAAAACGTTTGAATGAGAAGCCGACCTCCCCCCGTATGGTCAAGTCCCCAAATGCATTGCTGAAGGTCCCTCCAATCAGGTGGGTCCGTTTATAACGAGGGGCAAGAGTGACAAGGGGTCCCTCAGGACGTAGCGAGACCGTCCGAAACAGTACCGGCAGATCATCATAGTGATAGAGATAATTTAGCGTAAGATCCCATCCTTCCCAGAAGGCAGAAAGTCGAAACCCAACGTCGGAATCGGCAAAGAACCGGTTGGGCTTCTCGACCGGACGGAGGTCTACAGGCACGCCAGGTGGGGATGTCGGAACCAGCAAGGGAGAGCTAAAGGCATAAACCGCGTCAGGCTCCGGCAACACGTCGTAGCTCTGGTCCATTATCCAAAGAAGCTGCACAACGGCCTCCCGGATTGAAATCTCGGCATTGATCCCCCAGAGCGGGATACGGGAATCATCGAAGTCGTCGAGAATGAATTCACGAAAGTCCTGTGGATTGGGGAGTGTTCAGTATTCTGTGTCAGGGTTTTAGGTTTTTTTGAGCTTAACAAATCTTTAATTCCTTATCCAGCCGGCCTTCAAAAAAGATCGCAAGTTGAGAGAGCGTGAGCGCCCAGTTTTGAATCGGCATCGTCCACTTTTTACGGGCGTTTTGAATCCCCAAATACAGCAGTTTTAAAAGGCTCTCTTCGTTCGGAAAAGCGCCTTTGGTTTTTGTGAGTTTCCGA
>JALUVJ010000017.1 GCA_027020665.1 Nitrospira sp. | reverse complement strand
CCGCGTCATCAGCACGGACAGCGCCGGAAATACCGCAACTTCGGAAAACTTCAGCTTTACAACAAGCTCGGCACCCGATATCGTCCCCCCGGCCATTTCAAACGTCTCGGCAAGCAATACCGGCCCTTCGGAAACCCTTATCACATGGCAGACGGACGAAGCCGCAAGCTCCCTTGTCGAATACGGCACCGACTCAAGTTACGGCAGCTTCTCACCGTTAAGCAGCACACGGGTCACCGGGCATCAGATCACCCTCTCCAATCTCGCACCCGCCACGCATTATCACTACCGCGTCATCAGTGAAGACAGCGCAGGCAACACCGCAACATCCGGGAATTTTACTTTCACAACGGCGGATGCACCAGATACGACCCCGCCAAACCTGCTCGAAATCAATGCAAACACGATTTCTCCAACAACAGTAACGATTACCTGGGGCACCGATGAAATGGCAACCGGACAAGTGGAATACGGAGAAACGAACGCTTACGGGCGCGCCACACTCCCGAATCAAGGTCTTTCAATCAGCCACCAGTTCACGCTGACGCAACTGCTGCCCGGAACGCAGTATCACTATCGCGTAAACAGCACGGATGCCGCCGGAAACTCGGCCGTCTCTTTAAACCAAACCTTTACCACTCCGCAGTCCTCCCCCACAGACACCACACCCCCGGAAAATATCGGTGCTTTCACCAATCGCCCCGGTGACCGACAAATCCTCCTCGAATGGCTTAACCCCGATGATCCCGACTTTGCGGGAGTTCGCATCGTCTTTCGTGATGACCGGATGCCCGATAATATTGATGACGGATCGCATCTCGGCGACTTCACCGGTGAACCGAACGAAAAAGGGACTTTTCTACATGAAGGACTGGATAATGAGAAAACCTACTATTACATCGCCGCAGCCTATGACGCCCGGGGAAACTTACAAGAAGGCATCACCCTCTCTGCAAAACCCGGTGACGGTGAGCTTGAGGCTGATGCCGCAGCAGCAGGCGGAGGCGGCGGCTGCGGCATCGTCTTTCCTTTGGACGGCAATCCGCCCGGCCCCGGCGATGCGGCAGGCATGATGACAATAATCGGGATCCTATTGCTTATCACCCTTAAAAAGGCTTTTAAAACAGCCAACATGCCTACTGTCTCCGAATGGCGACACATAAAAACATCTATTTAACAAGGAGATTGATTGCTTCATGCAAATTAGTGACGTCAAATGCAGACACCCCCTTTCAAAATGAAACGGCACCCGGACTGCTGCAATACATTTTTCTCCAACAAAACAAAGGTCTTTTTATGCCCGGGGCAAGTTGGCCTTGGATTTGCTAAACAAAAGCGAGAGATATCGGCAGACCCGAATCATAAGGAGACTATCGCGTGATAGAAGATCAGCCACTCAAAAAATCGGAAGGCGTCGAGCTTCAAGCCGAGCTTCAATATGAAAACCTCCCCTTTCAAACACCCCGCCATGCGAAACCGGTCGAAATCCAACTCAAGCTGGTCACAAGTGATCTTGAAATTCAAAGAAACATTAAAAGTGTCACACTCACGCTTTCGAGTTTAGAGGAGGCATGGCATATTTTTGAAGATCTCACCCAGATGACTTGGGAGAAAATCATTCAAAAACCGGCGTGACTCCCTTCGACGGATCGAAGGACCGGATCTCATGGCATGGATACCGGACATATTGAGTCACGCATTAACAACGCAAAGGGAGGAAGAGCATGAAGACAAAAATCATGGCAGTCATGGCTGCATTGTTGGTATGGACCGGCTTAGCCGTTGCCAGCATCGGAGGAAATGTGAATGGGGAAGTCACTGAAATCAAAGGCGACATGGTGACGGTCAAAACAAGTGATGGCGCAATGAAATCCATTCACGTCGATCCCAGTGCCACAAAAAAAGAAGGCATGATCAAAGTCGGTGTTCAAATTAGCGCGGAAGTCAATGACAAGGGCCACGCAGAGTGGGTCAAAGTCGTCCAGAAAAAAGACAAGGGATAAAACAGGCACCGGCAGCGCAGTAAAATACAGCATGCGCTGCCGGCGTTTTTGAGCCCTTCAGGGTTTAAGGAGGCTGAGATGCACTTAAAACAGATTATCAAGATAAGCAAAGCCTGGTGGCAAAAGACCGGCCTGACCCCATCAAAAAGCCATGCGAAATCCGCCTTGCAGTGTGCCATTGAGCGCGAACTCTCGCGTTTGAAACAGGAAAACACTCCTTTGGGCAAGGATCTGTCTTTTCAAGAAAACCGGCAAGCGGCGCAGTTAAAATAAACGCCGCTCTCAAGCATCTTTCAACAGTAAGCATGTAAGAGGAGATACTTTTGATGACTCGAATGACGACTCAAAAAACAACATGGAAATCCACCGTATTCATTCTATTGCTTGTTTCCATTTTTATCCAAGGCTGTGTCGGAAAAAACCGTTACATGGCCGAATTAAGTAAAAACGAATCACTGGCAAACCAGCTTGAAAAACAAACCAAAGAGCAGGCCCGTTTGCAACAGGAAAAAGCGGAAATAAAAAAAAGGCTTGAGGCAATCAGCCGTCAGGCCGGGCTTCGAGAGAAAGAACAAGCCGACCTGATCAACGCGCAGGCAGATCAAATTGCGCTGTTGGAAAGCCGTCAGGAAGCCCTGGCGCAAGAACAAAAAAAGTTGGAACAGGAGAAAAAAGCCCTTGCACAGCGGCTCAATAGCGCCTCACAAAAAACAGCGTCATTAAAAACCATGCTCGTCGATGCGGAAAAAATTGCGGAACAGAAAATCCGCGACGCACAGGAATCCCTCAAAGCGCGGGAAGCCCTCATCGGCAGCCTGAAAAAGGAAATAGACGCGGGCAACATAAAAATCTCCCAAATGAATGATCGGCTTTCCGTGCAAATCGTTTCGAAAATTCTCTTTCCCTCTGGAAGCGACCAGGTCACGGGAGAAGGAAAATCCGTGCTCAAAAAAGTGAGCCAAAGCTTGAAAGACATCGTTCAAAACAAAATTCGCGTCGAAGGACATACGGACAATGTGCCCATCGGTCCGGGACTTGCGGATAAATTTCCTTCCAACTGGGAGCTTTCCACGGCAAGAGCCACGCAGGTTGTTCGGTATCTTTCTCAAGAAAATGTCAATCCTGAGAATCTGCTCGCCGTCGGCATGGCCGAATACGCACCGGTTGCATCAAACGACTCTCCGGACGGCCGGCAAAAAAATCGCCGGATCGAAATCGTCCTCACACCCAAATAACACCCCCCGCAACACAACAACCCCGCCAAATCAACGCCTGTCTGGAGATCCCCCTCTCCAGACAGGCTCCCACCTATTTTGCCCTAAGGGACGGCCTGTTCAAAAAACACGGAAAAACCCCTTAAATCTCTCATCTGTCCCCCTGAAAAATATCATGAAAAGCAAGGGCGAATATCCTATCATGAGCCAAACAGACGCGACAGGAGATTTCCGCTCATGCCTAAAACAAAAATACTGGTCGTTGAAGACGATCAACACCTCTCAAAACTCATTCAATACAATTTTGAAAAATCCGGCTTTCAGTGTATTGTCGCAGCGAGCGCCGAAGACGGCTTGACACACCTTGAGCCGCATCCCGTGGATTTGATTCTGCTCGACATTATGCTGCCCGAAATGGACGGTTTTGAATTTTGCAGAAAGCTCAAACAAGACCGCAAACAATCTCACATCCCCATCATCATGCTCACCGCAAAAAGTGAAGAAATCGACCGCATTGTCGGTTTTGAATTGGGTGTGGATGATTTTGTGCCCAAACCCTTCAGCATCCGTGAATTAATCTTAAGAGCCAAAGCCATCTTAAAGCGCGGCAAAAAAAGCACGGAGGCGGAAAAAGAAGAAACCCTCGGAATCGACCGACTCACAATCGACATCCCGCGTCACCGCGTCACCGTCTCGGGCAAAGAAATCCCATTGACCCATATCGAATTCAAGCTCCTGCGCACGCTCTTGCAAAGAAAAGGCAAAGTCCAGTCACGCGACACCCTGCTGGATGATGTCTGGGATATTGAAGCCGATGTCACCACCCGTACCGTGGACACCCACATCCGCCATTTGCGCCAAAAATTAGGTCCGATGGGAAAATGGATCGAAACCGTGCGCGGACTGGGATACCGCTTTGCAGAAGAAGACCGCTTAAGGAAAAATCATTGAAAATCGACACCCATCATAAAATAACCCTGATCTTCACCTTTATTTCCGCCCTCCTGCTCTTCCTCGGATATTTTTTTCTCAGCGGCAAAGCTCAGGACATCGTCTCATTTTCACTCTTTTGTATTTTTATCTTGGTCATTTTCATCAATTATTTTGCCGCCGCCTTTATTTCAAAACCCATTAAAACCATGTCAAAAGTTGCCCAGCGCATTTCAGAAGGGGATTTTTCGAAAATAAATACCTTCGCACTGGATGGCGAAATTAAAAATTTCGGGGAAGCCTTTAACACCATGTCCGCTCAGTTGCAAAACCGGCTCAAAGAAGCAGACCTCAATCGATCTCGTTTTGAAGCGGTGCTGCTAAGCATGTCTGAGGGTGTGCTCGTCATCAACGCAAAGGGAAATATTCTCTTGATGAACCAATCCCTTCGAAATTTTTTTCATATCCATGCAGAGGGTACAGGGAAAAACGTCATTGAAATCATCCGCAATATTGAAATTCAGGAAATCATTGATAAAGTTCTAAAAAGCAAGCGCAACATAGCCTCCCGTGAAATTTCAATCCTAAGCCCTCAGGAAAAAAAACTATCCGTTGTTGCAACGCCGGTCTTGCGAAAGAATCATCAAGAAGGCGCCATTCTCGTCTTTCACGACGTTACCAACGTACAACGACTTGAAAAAATCCGGCAGGACTTTGTCGCAAATGTTTCCCACGAATTGAAAACTCCGATTGCCAGCATCAAAGGCTACTCCGAAACCCTCTTGTCCGGTGCCCTGGAAGATAAAGCCCATGCCAAGGATTTTCTCAACATCATTTACAACGAATCCGAACGCCTCGCCCGATTGCTCGACGACCTCCTGAGCTTGTCCAAAATCGAATCCGGAAAACTCACCATGAACCTCAAAGCCACGCCCCTGCCGCCCATCATCCACAAAGTCGTCGCCAGCATGGAAATCCAGGCCGAACAAAAATCAATCACCCTTACAATCAAACTGCCTGAAAAAATACCCCAAGTCCTGGCAGATGAAACCCGAATCACACAGGTTTTGTTTAATCTCATCGACAACGCCATCAAATACACGCCGCAAAACGGCCGCATTGAAATCAGTGCGGCAGTACAAGCCGCCGAAGTGCAAGTTAGGGTCTCGGACAACGGCATCGGCATTGCCGAAAAAGAAATTCCCCGGGTTTTTGAACGCTTTTACCGGGTTGATAAAGGCCGTTCGCGGGAGTTGGGCGGCACGGGACTCGGTCTCTCGATTGTCAAACACATCGTCAAAGCCCACCACGGCGATATTTCAATTCAAAGCCAAGAAGCTCAGGGCACGGCCTTCATTTTTACAGTGCCGAGATCAGACGAATCACAAACACCGGTTTAACCCGACCTTCACAAAACCTTCAACACATCTCAACACCCTCTCGATATACGCCGTCCTGCCATAAGATACCAGCGAACACTTCAAGCCACACCATGAACGGTGGAAAACAATATGAAAAATGGAGGTTCACAACAGTGAAGCAATCGTGCACGCCTCTCGCATTCACCCTGATTACGGCAGCATTCGCGCCAACAGCGCTGAGCATTCGAACGGCCGATGCCGCGCATCACCGTCGTCAAGGAATAATCAGATGCCGAACATTTGCCCTATCTCCAATTCCTACCGCCGTTCTTGGGTTGTATTTACATTGTCGTACTCATTCAGTAAAGTTCCCAAAATGGCATTATTCAGGAGGCGGCCCAGGCAAAAACGGCGAACACCGCAAATACACTGAAATGTGTATCGAACCGAATACAGAATAGAGACGCTGAACCGACCTGAGTCGCATGCTTCAAAACCTCCTTGATCAGAAGACCTGAAAGAACGCACATGCGCTATCAAACAAAAAAGAATTGGCTCGCCGAACTTACAGGAACCGCAGTACTTGTTTTTGCCGGGACGGCGGCCTTTGTCTTCAATGACCCCAGCGGCGGGCAAATACAAACCCTCTGGGGTTTTACATTCCCGCAGCTCTTATCGGCGCGGCGCCCGCGGTCGCAGGCTGCCGTCTCATTAAAAGCATAAGGATGTTGTCCATGAATAAGAAGACCGCCGTATTTGTCTGTGTTGAAAATGCCTGCCGGAGCCAAATGGCAGAAGCCTTCGCAAAGATGCTCGGTGGCGATGTCATAAAATCCTATAGTGCGGGTTCACAGCCCTCGGGCAAGCTCAATGAAAAGGCCGTCGCTTCAATGTTGAGCTTAAATTACGACCTGAGCAAGCATCGTTCCGCCGGGCTCGACGCCCTGCCCGCCATTGAATTCGACTATCTCATCACCATGGGATGCAAGGATCAATGTCCATCACTGCGTACGCGCCACCGAATAGAATGGCTTATTCCCGATCCGAAACACATGTGTCCGAAAGACTTCGCACGGATCCGTGATTTGATCCGCAAAAACGTCACACAACTCATCGAAGAAATTCGAAACCGTGCGCCCACCGCATAAAAAATGCTTCGAGATCCATGGCCACTCTGATGAAATCCGGGTTGAATTTTTCAGGAGATAAAATATTCAGATTCAAGGCACAAATTTCAGGAAACGCATCAGGGATCTTTTAAAGATACGGCCGTGCCCACAACCGAAAGCAAAATTGTTCTGGAATCAACGCGCTGATAATCAAAAACCGTGGCCACAACCGCGTCGGCTTTCAGCAGAGCGGCTTCTCGCCGCAGACCCTGTATCGCCTCAACCACGGCGGACTTAACCCCCTTGCGATGCATCTCCACCCGGGATGCCGCTGACGCGGGCTCGCGCGCGTCAATCAATACATCGGTATGAATCAACCCGTAATATTTGGCAATGCGCTTTCCTTCAACGCGCTGTGTCGTCGTCACCAAAATATCATCCAGGCTTTTTTCCCCGACTTCAGGCTTTTTTCCGGTAAGCGCTTGCAGTGTTTTTTTCGGTTTTGAATATTTCGGGACTGACGCTTCAGCAGGCTGAGGCGTATCGGACTGAGAAACGCGTGTTTTGGACGCCAAGGTCGATCCTTCGGGTTTCGGAGCCTGTGTTTTTACCACCTTGGCAAAGAGGGGCGCATGACACTGCACACACACATCCGTTTTGCGTTGTTGACATCCGCAGACGGGACAGAGCATCAGAGAATCTCCAGTTCAGCTTCCTTGTTCAGCAATACACGTCTCCCTTCAATCCTCAGTCGTCCTTCCGCATACCATTGTATCACTTTTGGTAAAAGACGGTGCTCCTCATGAAGAATCCGATCGGCCAGGACCGATTCCGTATCCGACGCCGTCACCGGAACGCTTGCTTGCGCAATCACCGGACCGTGATCCATTTTTTCATCCACAAAATGAACCGTGCACCCACTCACTTTCACACCGTATTCAAGGGCCTGACGTTGGGCATGCAGTCCCGGAAACGCAGGAAGCAGACTGGGGTGGATGTTAATAATCCGATCACGATAGGGCGCCACCAACGCCGGAGACAATAAACGCATGTAGCCCGCAAGCACAAGCAATTCAACCTGATGCTGCTTTAAGATTTCACACAAAAGAGCGTCGTAGGCCTCCCGGCCGGACACGGCCTTCGGATCAGAAAAAAAGGCGGGGATGCCCCGCTTTTTCGCATGCACCAAGGCCTCGGCATTTTCTTTATTGCTCAGCACAACGCCAATGCGGGCATCAAGCGCACCGGACGCAATGGCATCCATCACTGCTTTCAAATTGCTGCCGCGTCCGGAAGCCAGAACACCCAGCACCAAAGGTTTTTCAGGCATAGACCACCGGCCCCTCACCCTCTTTTATTACTCCGATCACGTACGCTTTCTGACGGAGGCGCTTGAGAATGCCCAACGCCGGTTTCACCTCATTCGGTGAAACAACCACGATCATGCCGATGCCCATATTAAAGGTTGCAAGCATTTCTTCTGTCTCAAGCGCACCTTTCTCTTGTAAAATTTTAAAAATCGCCGGAGGATCCCAATGTGTCAATTTAATTTCCGCAGCCACACCCCGGGGCAAGATACGCGGCAGATTGTCTGTAATACCGCCCCCGGTAATATGGGCCACGCCTTTTAAATCAATGCGCCGCAGCAAGCGTTTGATGGCCTTCACATAAATCCGCGTCGGGATCAGGAGTTCTTCTCCCAAAGATTTTGAAAACCCCGGCAAGGTATCGTCAACGGTCAAAGCAGCTTTTTCAAACAGAATGTGACGCAGGAGCGAAAAGGCGTTGCTATGAAGCCCGGACGATGCCAGACCGATTAAGACATCTTTCGGTCGGATTTTTCGTCCGTCAATGATCTTTTTTTTCTCAACCACGCCGACGGAAAAACCCGCTAAATCATACTCCCCGGGCGGATACGATGCAGGCATCTCTGCCGTTTCACCGCCGATAAGCGCACAACCCGCCTCATGACACCCCACGCTGATGCCCTTAATCACTTCGACAGCCACTTCAGGCAAAAGCTTTCCGGTGGCGAAATAATCCAGAAAAAAAAGAGGCTCCGCACCCGAAACGATAATATCATTAACACACATGGCAACAAGGTCAATGCCGACGGTGTCGTGCCTTCCGGCCAAAAAAGCAACCCGCAGTTTTGTCCCCACGCCATCGGTGCCGGAGACAAGCACGGGATGTTTGTATTTTTTCGAGGCTAAAGCAAAAAGCCCGGAAAATCCGCCAAGGCCACTCAGCACTTCGGGGCGCCGCGTCGATTTCACCCAGGGTTGAATCGCCCGGACCACTTGGTTCCCGGCCTCAATATCCACCCCAGATTTTTTGTATGCGTTTTGAGACATTTTCCCTTGAATTTTGAGAATTTATTTTAATTTCCCGAAATCGATTCGATGAAAACCGGAAAGGCCGTGAAATGATTTCGACTTAACTTAAACCGGCGCGATCTTACCAGCATGCCCGGATAAAGATCAAATTGATCGGGCACGCCGAAGCGTAAAGAAGGCTGCCCAAATTCCGCGATCGCGGAATTTGAAACCGCCAAGTCACCTGAAAGACACGGCCTGCGGCAATTTTAACGACTGAGGCCTACTCAGCTGTACGGTGAGCAGCAAAATTGCCGATAACGCAGTATTTTCAGGCGAATCGGCGGTTTCCCTCAAAATCAATCGCTGATTTCGGGGGCTATGAATCGGTTGACATTTTTTGGGCAGAAGCATATTCTTTCATGTTTCCGGAGTCTGGCATTTCATTGTTTTTCTTTGACGATCTGACATTTACAAAAGCAAGATGAGACGCATGACAGGCCTATTAAAATTCGCAATCTTCACGCTGGTTTTCATGTTATGCATTCCAAATGCGCCCTCGTTCGCAACACAAGAAATCGAAGGCAGCATCGACGACCTCGCCAGAGCACTTTTGACTTACTTCCCCAAAGTATCAGGAACCGTTACCTCAATGGAAAACGGACAACTCCAGGTCGAACTCGGCCCCGGTCCGGGACCGGGACTTTCGGAAGGAGTATTGCTCACCGTGTTCCGAAAAGGGGACACCTTTTACCATCCCATCACGGACGTGCCCTTGGGTCGTTTTGAAGGAGAGGTCGGCGCCATCGAAGTACTCTCGTTCAATGCGCCCCGTTTGATCGCCAATCCGGTCGACAACACAAAAAAGATTGAAGTAGGCGACCTTGTCCGGTTACCCTCAACAAAAATCACTTTGGGCATTGCCATGCGCTCCGAAACAGATCACGCCTTTACTATGAACGAACTCTCTCTGGCCCTGCGTGATACAGGCCGCTTTCAAATAGAAATCCTGGCTGCGGGCAGCGGCCCTGAAACAGCCCTTCAAAGCGGAAACACTTATTATATCGGACTGAAAACAGCACAACACGCACAGCAGTTTTCAGTCAATCTTCAGCTTCAAAACACCCTAACAGGAAAACACTTGGCCGACCTTGATCTGCGCATCCGCCAGTCGGAGAAAAGCAGTCTTATTTTGGAACATTTACAACACCAGCTCTTCGAACAACGCCTAAAAAAGTAGGCATGATGAATCCCTTCATACAAAAAACACACAGGGCCGAAACCGAGGAAAAGGCATTGCTGGAGCGTCTCGACCGTAACAACCTGCCTCAACATGTGGCCATCATCATGGACGGCAACGGTCGCTGGGCGGCGCAAAGACATCTGCCGCGTATTGCGGGACACCGGCGCGGCATCCGGTCCGTCCGGGAAATTATTACTTTTGCACGCGAAATCGGCATCAAAGCCTTGACCTTGTATGCCTTCTCCAATGAAAACTGGAACCGGCCCGCCAAGGAGATCACACAACTCATGATCCTGCTTGAGCACTATCTCAACAAAGAACTGGACACCATGATGAAAAACGGCATCCGTTTGCGCGCGGTCGGTCAAATTGACCGATTACAGGATTCCGTCTCCCGACTCATCCATGCCGTTGAGGAAAAAACGAAAGAAAACAATAAAATGACTCTGGTTCTGGCGCTCAGTTACGGCGGCCGGACCGAAATCATTGATGCCGTCAAAAAGGTATACAAAGACCTTCAAACCGAAAAGCTCTCATTAAAAGATCTGGATGAGCCGCATTTTTCAAACTATCTTTATACCCAGGATATTCCCGACCCCGACCTGATGATCCGAACCAGCGGTGAAATCCGCGTGAGCAACTTCCTGCTCTGGCAAGTCGCCTACACCGAACTCTATTTCACAAAAACCCTGTGGCCCGATTTCAGGAAAAAAGATTTTCTCTTGGCCCTGCACGACTATCAGGGCAGGGAACGCCGTTTTGGCGGCGTGACCGGGGAGGAAAACGATTAAGTCAAGTCGCCTGCTCACCGCAGCCCTTCTCCTGCCTGTCCTCTTCGGCATCATCTGGTTTCTGCCTTCTTTTTTCTTTTTTCTCTTTATCTGCATACTCATCCTACGTGTTCAATATGAATTTTACCTGCTTTTTTATAACCCGCCTGAAAAAAAACCGATCTCCTTTGGACTTTATTTGGGTCTTGCTCTGGCCGGCACGCTTTATTTTAAACCCGCCTTGGCCGGGGTCGCACTGCTGCTCTTTCTCATGCTCACCCTGCTCTACACCTTGGTTAATTTTCAGGACATTCAAAAAACACTCACGGAATCGGCCATTCTCTTCCTGGGCATCGTGTACCTGCCGGGATTTGTAAGCCACCTCTTTCTCATTCGAGACCTGCCCGAAGGCCGGGGACTCATCATCCTCGTTTTACTCATGACCTGGGGCGCAGATGCGGGGGCCTACTACATCGGCCGGGCCTTTGGCAAAAACAAGCTCGCGCCGCGCGTCAGTCCGAATAAAACCCTTGAAGGCGCGGCAGGCGGCCTCGCGACCACCCTTGCAACAGGCATCATTGCAAAGCTCAGCTTTCTGAGTTTTCTCTCCTGGGGCGATGTAGGCGCCCTCGCACTTTTGCTCGGCATTTTTGGTCAACTGGGCGATTTATGCGAATCCATGCTGAAACGCGCCGCGGGCGTCAAGGATTCCAGCAGTATCATCCCCGCACATGGCGGGCTTTTCGATAAACTGGACAGCATCGCCTTTGCAGCACCCTTGCTTTATTACTACATGGTCTTTGCCAAATGAAAAATATCGTCATTCTGGGCGCCACAGGCTCCATCGGCACAAATACACTGGATATCATTCGCCGCTTTCCCGAACAATTTCGGATCATCGGTTTAACCGCAAAATCACGTGATGCGAAACTCGAAGGCCTCATCGGCACCTTCCGCCCCAAAATCGTCGCACTGCAAGATGTCGCCGCCGCAAAGGCGCTGGCCAAACGTTTGCCGCAATCCGGAGTGGAAATCCGGTCGGGAGAAGCAGGCATTGTCGAAGTCGCCCGGCTTTCCGAAGCAGACCTCGTAATTTCCGCGATTGTCGGCTCTGCCGGGCTCTTGCCCACACTTTCCGCAATCCGCGCAAAAAAAACCGTTGCGATCGCAAATAAAGAACCGCTCGTGATGGCCGGGGAAATCATTCAACGGGAAGCAAAAAAAAACGGCGTGACGATTTTACCCGTCGACAGCGAGCATTCCGCCATCTTTCAAGCCTTAAACGGGGAAAGACATCAAGACATCCGGCGCATCATTCTGACCGCTTCCGGGGGGCCCTTGCTGCGACGGTCCACTGCGGAAAAGACAAACATCCGCCCCGAAGAAGCACTCGCACACCCCAACTGGGAAATGGGTCCCAAGATTTCAATCGACTCCGCGACACTCATGAACAAGGGACTCGAAATCATTGAAGCCAAGTGGCTTTTTGATCTTCCGCCCGAAAAGATTGACGTGGTCATTCATCCGCAATCCATTGTTCATTCCATGGTTGAATTTGTTGACCGCTCTGTGGTGGCGCAAATGGGCCTGCCCGATATGCGCACCCCCATTTCCTATGTGCTGAATTATCCCCGGCGCAGCTCCCTTGCCTTGCCCTCACTTGACTTGGCAGAGGTCGGGACGCTAACATTTGAAAAGCCCGATACAAAGGCTTTTCCGCTGCTGGCCATCGCATATGAAGTCTTGAAAAAAGGCGGCACCCTTGCCCCGGTGCTCAATGCTGCGAATGAAGAAGCCGTGCAGGCTTTTTTAGAAAAAAACATCAACTTTGGTACAATAAACAAAGTCATTGAAAAAACACTTGAAACACACAAGCCAAAAGCGACCGAAGATTTACACGATGTGATGGAGGCGGATCGATGGGCTCGGACGGAAGGGAAACGATGGATCAAACACTTTGCCGCTTGTTCCGCATAAAGGAGGCTACGGGTGTTTAGCGCCACATCCGCATTAACCTTCATTGTAGTTTTGGGGGTCCTCGTGGCCGTCCATGAGTTTGGCCACTACATTGTCGCAAGAATGTGCGGCGTGCAAGTCGAAACCTTTTCTCTGGGTTTCGGCCCTAAAATCGCATCCAAAAAAGTCGGCCCCACCGAATATTGCTTATCAATCATTCCGCTCGGCGGCTATGTGCGCATGTTGGGGGACGATCCCAATGAAGAAATTCCGGAAGAAGAACGCGCCCGCTCCTTCCTGAGTCAACCCGTACGAAAAAAAATTGCCATTGTGATCGCGGGCCCGGCTTTTAATCTATTGATGGCCTTTGTCATTTTTTGGGGCGTCTTCATGGTGGGCCTGCCCGTCTTAAGCCCCGTTGTGGGTGAGATTCAGGAAGATTCTGCGGCTAAAAAAGCAGGGCTGCAACCCTCAGACCGCGTCCTCGCCATCGAAGGCCAAGCCATCACGGAATGGGAAGAAATCCGCGCGACCCTTCAGGAAAAGGGAGGCAGCATGCTCAACTTCACGGTTGAACGCGCCGGAGATCAAATCGATCTCAATATCACGCCCACTAAAAAAGAAAGCACCAATATCTTTGGCGATCCGGAAACATTGTGGCTCATCGGCATCCTACCGGAAGGGGAACAATTCACGCGCCGCTACAACCCTGTAAAAGCATTCTATCTCGGTGCACAGCGAACTGCCGAGATGACCGTGCTCAATGTCGTCGGCATCGTGAAAATGATTCAGGGAAAAATTTCCTCGGACAACATCGGCGGCCCGATCCTGATTGCGCAAATCGCGGGGCAGCAAGCTTCACAGGGGCTTTTAAACATCGTGCTTTTTATCGCCGTACTCAGTATCAACCTGGGCATTATCAATCTCTTTCCCATTCCGATCCTTGACGGCGGGCATCTTGTGTTTTTTATGATTGAGGGCATCATCGGCCGCCCGCTCAGCATCAAAAAACGCGAGATTGCGCAGCAGGTGGGTCTCTTTCTGATTCTCTCTTTAATGGTCTTTGCCTTTTACAACGACATTATGCGTTTTTTTGTGAAACCCGGTTGAAGACCGCAGCAGACAAACCGCAATACATCCGATCAGCAATGTCAAACGATTTCCAAATCACACGCCGAAAAACAAGGCAAATCGCAGTCGGCCCCGTAAAAATCGGCGGCGATGCCCCCATTGCGGTGCAATCGATGACCACAACCGATACCCGTGACGTTGCAGCAACGGTGGCTGAAATTCATCGACTTGAAGCCGCAGGCTGTGAAATCGTCCGGGTCACCGTGCCCGACCATGCCTCCGCAGAAGCCTTACCCAAAATTCGGAATCAGATCGACATCCCCCTCATTGCGGACATCCATTTTAATTATCAGCTCGCACTCTTGGCCCTTGATGCAAAAGTGGACGGCTTGCGACTCAATCCGGGCAATATCGGTGCGCGTAATCGTGTCGAACGCGTCGTGAAACAAGCAAAGGACCAAGGCGTGCCCATCCGGATCGGGGTCAACGCCGGCTCCCTGGAAAAGTCACTTTTGCAGCAATACGGCTACCCCACGGCGGAAGCTATGGTCGCCTCGGCCGCACGGCACATCGATATTTTGGAATCCCTCGGTTTTTATGAAACCAAGGTCTCCCTCAAAGCCTCTCACGTGGGCCTTGCGGTTTCCGCCTATCGCCTTTTTTCGGCGCGCTACGACTACCCCGTACATTTGGGCATTACCGAAGCGGGCACGGCAGCCACCGGAGCCCTAAAATCGGCCGTCGGCCTGGGCATTCTGCTTGCGGAGGGCATCGGCGATACCATCCGCGTTTCGCTTGCAGCCGACCCCGTCGAAGAAATCCGCGTGGGCTACGAAATTCTTAAATCACTGCATTTGAGAAAACGCGGTGTCAACGTCATCGCCTGCCCCACCTGCGGCCGGCTCGAATTTGACGTAATCAGGCTTTCCGCCGATATCGAACAACGCCTGTCCCACATCACCGAAGCCATTGACGTGTCCATTCTCGGTTGCGTCGTAAACGGCATCGGGGAGGGCAAGGAAGCAGACATCGGCATCGCGGGCGGACACAGCGGCAGCCTCTTGTTTCGAAAAGGCAAGATCATCCGAAAAATCGCCTCCGAGGCACTGGAATCGGCCCTGATCGAAGAAGTGGAGCAATTGGCATTGGAACGCCGGGAAGCCCGGAAACAACAGAAATTCACACCACAACCGCCCCTCTCGATCTAAGGGGCCTCTGACTAAACCTTGCGTGCATTTTTAGAAAAAGGTAAGCGTATTGCAAAATAAAACCGCAGTCCTGCTCATGGCACACGGCGCGCCGGAATCCCTGGATGAAATCCCCGCCTACCTGCAACATATTATGGGCCGCATGCCCTCAGAAGAAGTCGTGAACGATATTACAGAACGTTACCACCGTGCCGGAGGCAAATCCCCCCTGCTTGAAATCACGCAACAACAGGCCACCGCACTCGAAAAGCGTCTGAATCAATCCGGAGAACACTTTAAGGTTTATATCGGAATGCGGCACTGGCATCCCTTCATTCATAAAACCGTGCGGCAGATCGCCGCAGATCGCCCTGAACGCCTCGTCGCACTCAGCCTTGCACCGCAATATTCGAAACTCAGCGTCGGGGCCTATCTTCAAACCCTGGAGGACGCCCTCACCGCCTCAGATATCAACATCCCGGTTCATCCGGTGAAAAGCTGGCATGTGCAAGCGGAATTGATTTCGGCATTCAGTGAAAAAATCGAAACGGCCTTGGCAGAATACAATGATGCCAGCCGCCACACACTTTGCCTGCTTTTTACGGCGCATTCTCTGCCCGAAAGCGTGTTAAAAGAAGGCGACCCCTACCCCGACGAAGTCCGTGCGACCGTTTCCGGGATTATGGAAAAACTCGAACAAAGCATACCCCTCCTCCCCTGGTTTTTTGCCTACCAAAGCCAAGGACTCCGGCGCGGGAAATGGCTTGGCCCCGGCGTGGAAGAAACCCTCGGCAACCTGGGGGAAGCCGGTTGCAGTCATCTGCTCGTCGCCCCCATCGGCTTCGTCTCGGACCATATTGAAATTCTTTACGATGTTGATATCCTCTTCAAAGGGCTGGCCGCCTCACAAGGCATCACGCTGAAAAGAACCGCATCCCTAAATACCGCGCCGCACTTCATTGAAGCCCTGGCCCAAGTGGTTCGGTCTCACCTGCCCGAAGCGGGATAACAGCGCATCACAACGATTACGGGAGGACCAAAATCACGATAAAACACAGCATCTCTCCAAAAACCCGGTTGCGGATTCTGCTTTTCGGTGACCGGAAAGTATGGTATCTTTTTTTAGAAGCAGGAAAACGAACGAAACAAACCCGCAGTAAATACACACAAAACGTATGTCGAAAACAAAATTGCTCATCATTGATGACGACGACACCATCTTAAACCAGATGAAGTGGGCACTCAAAGACAGCTACGACGTCTTTCTGGCAAACGATCGACGAAAAGGCATGGATCTCTTTAGACGTGAGCTGCCTGTCCTGGTCACACTTGACCTCGGCTTGCCGCCCTATCCGCGCGATGCCAGGGAAGGCCTGCTCGCATTGTCCGAAATGCTGGAGATGAATCCAAAAGCAAAGGTTTTAGTGGTAAGCGGCAATGCGGATCAAAAAAACGCCTTGGAGGCCATCGAGCAAGGCGCCTATGATTTTTTTACAAAACCCATTGAAATCGACGAAATACAAGTCACGCTTCGCCGCGCCGCTCACCTTTTTAATTTGGAAGAAGAAAACCGCCGCCTCAAAAAACGACCCGTCGCCGATAGCGGGATGATCGGTGCCAGTGCCGCCATGGAACAACTCCACAAAACGATCCACAAAATTGCAAATAACAATTTCCCCGTCCTGATCACCGGGGAAAGCGGCACAGGCAAGGAACTCATCGCACGCGCCATTCATCAAAAAAGCGAGCGTGCGACCCAAGCTTTTGTCGCGATCAATTGCGGTGCCATCCCCGAAAATCTCATGGAAAGTGAGCTTTTCGGTCATGAAAAAGGTGCCTTTACCGGCGCGCACGCGCAAAGAAAAGGACGGATCGAATTTGCGGAAGGCGGCACCCTCTTCCTGGATGAAATTGGAGAACTCGCCTTAGGTCTTCAGGTCAAGCTCCTCCGTTTTTTACAGGAAAAGACCCTGGAACGTGTGGGCGGGCGCAAAACACTTGAAATGGACGTCAGGGTCCTTGCAGCGACGAACCGGGATTTAAAACAGCTTATCGCCGAAGGGGTCTTTCGGCAAGACCTGTATTACCGCTTAAGCGTCGTCTCGATTTCCAGCCCGCCTTTGCGCGAACGCGAGGGAGACCTGCTCTTGCTAACCCGTGCCTTCCTTAAACGATTTTCTGAAGAAACCGGAAAACGCCTCAAAGGCCTCACGCGAGAGGCCGGCAAAGCGATAGAAGCCTATGGCTGGCCCGGGAATATTCGAGAACTCGAAAACAAGATCAAGCGGGCCGTCGTCATGGCGGACGGGCCTTCCCTGACGGTCGAAGATTTGGAGCTGGAAAACGCCCCTGAACTGCCTCCGCTTCCCAGACTCAAAGATGCCAAAGACCGAGTAGAACGCGATCTGATCAAAACCGCACTCAGCCGCTACGCGGGCAATATCACCCATGCGGCCTCTGCACTGGGAATCTCAAGACAAACCTTTCACGACATCCTAAGCAAACATCAGATCGATCGGCCCGCTTAAAGAAGGCCGCTGCGTCAAAGATCTTTGACGCAGCGAAAACCTAAAAACGGCAGTCGTGCCAAAGGTTCAACATTCTGACGATAGGGTAACCGGGAAAAAATAGAAAGGGCGTAATGCCCGGATTCACCATAGGCATCTCCTTTCGCAACCTTGAATTTCTCTCCAAAATCGTCGCTTTGGTAATCTCCGCCGGGAAAAGCCTTATACCAATCGGCTGTCCATTCCATGACGTTGCCGTTCATATCATAAACATCGTAGTCACTTTTATCGTGGCTGAATCGCCCGATCATCATAATGCTTCCATGGTTTCCCGCACTGACATTCGCCTTCGTGCCGTCAAAGATATTTCCCCAAACATAAATATTGCCATTCGGCCCGCGGGCCGCCTTTTCCCATTCGGCTTCCGTCGGAAGCCGTTTCCCAAGCCAGCGGCAATAATCCCGCGCTTCGTACCAATTGACTTCAACCACGGGCAAGAGCGACTCGCCTGTTTTGTAACGCGGCCCCCCCCAATACTTGGGCGGGTTGCGGCGTTTTTCACGGACAAACC
>JALUVJ010000016.1 GCA_027020665.1 Nitrospira sp. | reverse complement strand
TTTAGGTTCAACAACAAGACTGCGTAAGCCTCTTTCACTGAGGGCCTTGGCAAGCCATGTCATTTCGGGGCAATAGTTTTTGGATTCCTCCGAAACAACGATGGCCAGCAGCGGGTCGGGTTCGGCAGAAGAAGCGCGGAGCATCCCTTCAAAACCCGCCAGCATGCCGGAGGCCGTGCCGATCAGTTTTGAAGCAAACAAGGGATTGGACGCGTATGCCGCACTCATGGCGGCGGTTTGGCCGATACCGCCGGGGACGGCGTCAAGTTCTGTTGCAATCATACCCGTGTCCGTCGGTATCAAATCGGGTCGGATGACAAGGGGTAAATCCCGCTTAAAACGTTTCATGCGCGCATATTCACGCACGGTTTCCGGTTTGCCTTGATTCAAATAAGCTGCGACCCAGGCCGGGGCCTCACCGTTTAGACTTTCGAAATAAAGTTGATTTCCGGCCTCATAAAAAGCAAGCAGATGCGTGCCGAGGCCTTCAAGGAAACGGACGTCCGCAAGGCTGAGGGGAAAAGGGTGTGTAGCAATGCGCCAAAAATTATTGCCCTGATCCACGTCCGGTTGATCTGTTGAGAGAATTTGCTCGGGGCGGTAAAGGCCACCCTGAATCAGGGCGTCCCGAATGGTCTCTGCCTGTTTGATGCGGTCCGCCCTCGATAAATCGAAGGAATCACGATCAGTCATTCTCAATGTGCAAAGGCTCCGTAAAGACCATACGGTTAATATAACACCGCCCAGATGGGCTCTGCAAGCCGGATCTGCGTCTTAAATATAAGCAAAGTCGCAGCGTTTTGAAGCAGGGTTGGGGTATTTTTCAGATACGAATGTATGATGCCGCCGAAATACGAAAGCCTGCTTCGGCGGCGAGGAATCATACTTCCGGGCTCGAGCAGGCCTCCTTAAAACGCAATTTGATACTGTGTTCGGATGCGCCGGTCATCAAAGTTGCCCGCATCCATGGAAAGATTTGAAAGATCAATTTGTAATTTCCGGCGGTGGCCCGCAAAGAAAAAGTTCACACCGGCCATAATTTCTTCTTCGTCCGTACTCGCAGCCGTGTCCGGGCTGTAGTAGGAATAGCGCGCAGCAATTTCGAGCTTTTTCGGGATAACGAACAGGCCGCCCTGAAGGTAGGCCCCATCCGCATCGGCATTCCGGTCGTCATCGCGGAAATAATATTCACCCTGAACGGATTTGCCCTGATGTTTAAAGACAAATTCAAGGCCCAGTGTTTTGGCCGCACCACGATTTAAGACACCATCGTTATTGCCCGCATCGTACGCATAAGCCGCACCGACTGAAAACAGCGGTTTTTCCGTATTCGCAACATCGGATTCGGAAATGGACATCTTGCCCAATGGATTGAAAACAATACGTCCCACGGTGAGGTACTTACTCGTATCATTATCATCTTGCTGGTTGATGCCGTTTCCGTTGAATACCCCGACAAAATACTGAAGCCTGCCCTCGTCGTGAGCGCCGCTCATCATAACGCCGACATCTCTGGCGTTTGCTTGGTTTGCGTTGAACTTGCTTGAAGCCAGCGAGGTATCCACAAACTGCAAATCGCCAAAAAAAGCCATCTGCTGACGGTTGAAGGGGACTTTGAATTGCCCGATTCGGATTTTGGCGTGTTTGTAATGTTTGATGTCAATCGCAAAGTCTTTCAGTGAGGTATCTTTTGATCCGTCTGCGTTCGGATCAGCCACTTCCAACTGAATGACATAAGCGAACATGGGGCTGTACATGAATCCCGTCCAACGCAAACGGCCTTTTGCAACTTTAAAGGTAGACCGATCTTGTTTCGTCGGATCATCAAAATTTCGAAACTCGTGTTGAAACTGAATCCATGCGCCGAATTTCATTTCAAATTGATCGTTGACGTTCAGCACAAAACCTTTGTCGTAACCCACCTTGATGCCGTCTTTTTCAAGAAACATCGGTGCCGCTTCGGCCCGGTTGTGCCCTAACGCAAAAAAAAGCACGGTCAAGATAATGCGTGCAATTCCTTTTTTCATGATTTCCCCTTGTGTGCGTAATTGAAATGCAGACCTCAATCGCGGATCATTCCTGAACAAGATGATGATTTAACGCAAAACGAAAAAGAAAGTACTCAAGTTATTCAGGAATGTCAATTCCCGGATATTTCTTCAAAACAAATCACGGAAAAGCAGGATATATACGGAGCGGACATTTATCGCAATCCGCCCGTTTTTTACAATAGACCTTTGCGGTTTTTACGATTAAGGCGTGATATTCGTTGAAGGTTTGTGTGTGCCGCGGCTGCTGTGACATGAAATATGCCTGCAGGCTTTCATAGCTTTTTCGGGCATCAAGCCATTGATGCCGCGAAAAAATGCGGCGTGTATAGGCATCAATGACAAAAAACGGTTTCTGCCCCGCGTAGAGCAGGATGGAATCCACCGTTTCCGGCCCCAAGCCTTTCACCGTAAGCAGTTTTTCCCGAAGCTTTGGGCCGGGCGCCGCAAACATGCGCTCCAATGATCCCTCGTATTCGCTAAAAATAAAGGCTGTCACGGCTTTCAGGCGCCGCGCTTTCAGGTTAAAAAAACCGCTGGCACGTATGCATTGCGCAAGCTTGCTTTCCGAAACCGCATTTAAAGCGTCCAGTCTCAGCAGATCGGCGGCACGCAGTTGAGCAATGGCCTTTTCAACATTGACCCATGCGGTGTTTTGTGTCAGTACCGCGCCGACTATGACTTCAAAAGGGCTTTCCGCAGGCCACCAATGTTGCGGGCCGAAGTGATCAAAGAGGTGACGATAAACTTCGAGCAGGTCAGGCACATCCTGATCTGTGGGATCGTTTGGGCTCATGCAGGTTTTGTATTGTCTCGCAGCCAGTTCAAATATTCTTTTGAGCCGGCGACAAGGGGCAAGGCGATGATTTCCGGCACGCGATAACTGTGATGGGCTTTGATTGCTTCAGCCGCCGACTCAAACAAGGCCTTACGGGTTTTTAAGATTATCAAGGTTTCTTCTTCCCTGCAAATCTTTCCTTCCCAGGAAAAGAGGGACGTGATTTGCGGCAAAATATTTGCGCAGGCGACCAGCTTTGCCGAAAGCAATTGATTGGCGATTTTTTCCGCCTCCGCTCTGTTTGCCGTGCTGACAAAAACAACAATTTCTTCCATCATGAAATCTCCTATGATGTTTTTATACTGCTTAATCGCTCCCTCCAAGATTGTATAAAGAGATCAGACACAAAAGACAAGTCTTTGGGACGCTCATTCGTTTCATGATTGACATCTTAAACGAAGCTCTGTTACTTCATTGAGATGTCTCCCCCCGTGCGACTTCACCACATTGCATCAGGTGCCGGGCCGCCGCTGCTTTTGCTGCACGGCCTTTTCGATAGTTTGGAAACCTGGGAAGCGGTCGTGCCGACACTCTCCGGGCATTTCAGGGTTTACGCAGTCGATTTGCCCGGATTCGGCTCAAGCCCTCTGCCGCCGGATTGGCGTGAAAGTTTATCCGGTATGATCGACAGTGTGACCGCTTTTTTGCATGAACAAAACATCGCGCAGATCTCTCTTGTCGGCAATTCGATGGGCGGCAGCCTCGCTTTGGCACTCGCACAAGCATACCCGAAGCGTGTACACAAATTGGTGCTTTTAAATCCTTACGGGCTTCCGAAAATCCCGCAAGCCGTGGAGAATGCCCGGCGACCTATTGTGGGAAAAATCCTTCCTTACGTGCTGGCTGCTCCGGTAATGAAACGCTGCATCAAAGGCATCTTTTTACGCTCACTGCACAATCAGGCCCTACTCACGCCGACACGGATCAGTCGGGTCGCGAAACCCTTTTCAAGCCTTCGTCAGCGACAAAACCTGTTCCGGTTTTTGCGTGCGATTTCGCCGGAAAAAATTCTTGAAATTGACGCAGGTCTTTCAAAAATCCGTCAGTCCGTGCTCATCTTGTGGGGCAAAGAAGACAGATGGTTGACAAAAGCCCATTGTCAGCACCTCTCTCAAGGCCTGAGCGCAGCCGAAATCCTGGAAATCGACGCCTGCGGTCACCTGCCGCAAATCGAAAAACCGGAGACCGTCGCGGCAGCCGTGATCTCTTTTCTGCTTCAAGAAAACCGGGGAAAAAGTACCCCGTAGACAGGGGAGCCTTCACCGCCGAGTCATCTGAAAAACAAGGCCGAAGTACACGCTTTCGATCGGCAAAAAATCGCAGAACATGCGGTAAAACAGGCGCATCGGCGCTTTTTCCTCTCTGTTTACAGCCTTGGGTGCTTGTGATAGCATAAGCGGATTTTGGATCTTGAGGCGTAGTCGGCGTTTTGTTAAAACAGTGTAAGTCGTTTTTTCTTTTAGTCTTGATTTTTTTTGCTCTTTCTTCGATGGCACAGGCACAGGAAAAAGAAATTAAAATTAAGTTAATCGAAGTGAAAGGCAATGCCCGAATCGACCGAATGACCATTCTCTCCAACCTGACTTTAAACGAAGGAGACGTATTTTCTCCCGACAGGGTTCAGGCTGACCTAAAAAACCTTTATCGCATGGGTTTTTTCGAGCAGGTGGATGTGGATTCGGAAGGTTTTGAAGGGGGCATCGCACTTTATTTTGTGGTGCGCGAAAAACCCTTTCTGACCGATGTGATTTTTGAAGGAAACGACAACCTCGAAAAAGACCGTTTAAATGACGCCCTTCAAATCAAAACAAACACCTTTCTGGAAACACAAAATATCAAGCGTTATGTGAAGCAGATTGAGGATGCCTACGAAGCCGAAGCTTATTACAACGCCAGCGTTATTCCGGTCATCCAGCGTTTGCCTGACAATCAGGCGGTCCTGACCTTCTTAATTGAAGAGGGGGATCAAGTCTATATTCGAAACATTGAAATCACAGGCAACCGCGTTTTCAAAACAAAAGAAATCAGAAAACAAATGGAAACCGATACCTATTTTTGGCTGACTTCGTGGATCACGGAATCAGGACGTTATAAAAAAGAACAACTGTCTTTTGACACCGAACGCATCAAAGATTTCTACTTAAACAACGGTTATCTGAATATTGAAGTGAGTGAACCGGAAGTCGTATTGAGTGAAGACAAAGAGTGGTTTGACATTGCCTTGACCGTAACCGAAGGCGAGCAGTTTAAGATCGGCGTGATTGATTACCAGGGCGCGGCGGTTTTTGATACCGAAGCCCTGTCCGAGATGACTCAGAGCAAGACAGATGCGATTTTTGATCGCAGTCAAATGCGGGCGGATATTGCAGCCATTACGGACCACTACGGGCAAAAAGGTTATATCTACACCAATGTCGTCCCGGATTTGCGTCCCAACCCCGGCAGCCGCACCGTTGACGTCACCTTTCACGTCATCGAAGGCGAACCCGTTAAAGTGCGGGAAATCCTCATTTCAGGCAATAACAAAACGCGAGATAAAGTCATCCGCCGCGAAATTCGTGTGAATGAGCAGGAATTGGTCGATACCAAGGCCTTAAGACGCAGTTTTCAGCGTCTTAACAATTTAAACTATTTTGAAAGCGTCAACCTCGTCCCCCAGCGAGTCGCGCCGGGCTGGGTGGACCTTGATGTTGAGGTCAAGGAAAAACCGACCGGGACCTTCAGCGTGGGCGGGGGATACAGTTCTCAAGATAAATTTATCGCCACCTTTGACGTCACGATGGGCAACTTTCTCGGAAAAGGACAGCTTCTCAAATTCAAGATTCAAACGGGCAGACGGCGTGATACTTACACCCTGACCTTCCGGGAGCCCTACCTTTTTGATAAAAACCTTTCCGGCACAACCAACCTATTTAGTCAAACGCGGTTTTTTGGTGTTTACGACGAAAAACGCACCGGGGGCGACCTCACCCTGGGCAAGGCCTTTGGCGAATATGTCCGGGGCAGCGTCAGCTACACGCTGGAAAGTTTGGAGATTACGAATTTGAGTACACAGTTGGATGACGATGGTGAAACCGTCATCATCGACCGCCGTGTCCCTCAGCGGGTTCGGGATCAAGAGGCACTTGGGGAAACCCTGACCGGCGCAGTGGGTTTTTCACTCTCGCGGGATACACGGGATTTTTTCTTTGATCCCAAAGAAGGGGGCCGCAGCTCCGTTTCGCTTCAATACGCCGATACCTTTCTAGGCGGAAACAACGCTTATTACAAGGTCATTGCCGAGTCGAGCCGTTTTTTTCCCTTATGGTGGGATCATGTATTTTCAGTCCGTGGCCGTTTTGGTTTTGCAGAAGGCCTCGGCAAGAAGGATCTGCCCGTGGGAGAGCGTTTTTACGTCGGAGGCATCAATACGGTCCGAGGCTTTAATTTTGGGGAAGCCGGCCCCTTGAGCGACACCGGAGATCCGAATATCCGGGGGGAAATCGTGGGCGGGAATAAACAACTCTTTTTCAATGTCGAGTATCTGATCCCACTCGTCAAAGAAGCAAAGGTCAAGCTGCTGCTTTTTTATGATTATGGCGCGGCATTTTCCGAAGGAGAGCAAATCCGGCGTTCCGAAATGCGGGAATCCGCCGGTATCGGTATACGATGGATCTCCCCGGTAGGCCCGCTTCGTTTGGAGCAGGGCTACAATCTCGATCCCAGGCCCGGGGAAAAGAGGAAAATTATTGAATTTTCAATCGGTTCGCTGTTTTAGGAAACTCTAATGACGTCCGGGTTGGATTGTTCAAGAGAACGTATGTTTCAATGCAAGGCGCAAATCGCGGGGGATCGTCCGCGATCTTCAAAATTTGCAACGCAGAAACGGGACATAAGGACCTTGAAAAAACAATTCATGACTTCATTGGCGTTTTCTTATCATGCGGCGAACCCCATGTAGGGAGCATCACAAGGATCTGCAGCCTGGGGAAAAGGGCCGCCGGATCCGTTTATTTAACTTGGAACATTTACAATTTAAGGGAGAAAAAATGAAAAGAGTCGGTTTTTATGTGTTTATGATGTTGTTTGTCCCGCTGATCAGCACGGGATTTGCCAGCGCGATGAAGGTCGGATTTGTGGATGCACAACATGTTTTTGAAACATCCGAAGAAGGCAAACGGGTGCAAGGCAAGGTGCAGGAATATGTGCAAAGTCGGCAAAAAATTATTGACATTGAAGAAAAAGAACTTCGAAGCCTTGAAGAAGATTTTAAAGTTCAGGCGGCGCTGCTTTCTCCTGATGCCGTGAAAATGAAACAAGAAGAAATGCAGCAGAAATTCGCCGAATACCAGAAAAAAGCACGTGAGATGAATCAGGAAGTGCAGGACAAAAAGATTGAAACCAACCGTGCGTTTTTTAAAACATTGGAGGCTGCAATCCAAGAAGTCGCCAAAAAAGAAGGTTTTGACTTTGTGCTGGATAAAAACAGGGAAGGCGGTACCGTGCTTTATTCCGATGAGGCCTCGGATATCACAGACAAGGTTATCGCACAACTGAATGAAATGACCAAAAAATAAAGGCCTTCGGCAAACAGATTCAAAGATTGGGATATGGGGATTCCGCTTAAAAAAATCGCAATACGCTTGAACGCCCAAATCATCGGAGATGAAACGCTTTTGATTGAAGGGCTTGCTGCGATTGATGAGGCCGGGCCGGGGGACATCACCTTTGTTTCTCACCCCAGGTACGAAAAAAAAGCGGCTGAAACAAAGGCGGCCGTTTTAATGACCTCTCAGGTAATCGAAGGCCTTGCCGTAACCTTTTTGATCGTTGAAGACCCGTATTTTTCCTTTGCCGAATTATTGTCGCTCTTTCATCCGCCCAAGCTGAAACCACCCGGAATTCACGCCACGGCCACACGAGGCGAAAATGTTTCTATCGGAGAGAGAGTCAGAATCGGCCCCTCGGCGGTCCTCGAAGACGGCGTCGTTATCGGTGACGATACCCAAATCGGTGCGGGCGTTTTTATCGGAGAAGGCAGCCGCATCGGCGCAGAGTCGATCCTTTATCCCAATGTCACGATCCGGGAAGGCGTCCGGATCGGGCAGCGTGTAATTATCCACAGCGGCACCGTTGTAGGCAGCGACGGTTTTGGTTTTGCCTTTCATGCGGGCAAATACCATAAAATCCCTCAAATCGGCGGGGTCATTATCGAAGATGATGTCGAAATCGGGGCCAATGTTGCCATTGACCGGGCCGCAATGGGGCAAACCCTTATCGGGCGCGGCACGAAACTCGATAACCTGGTGCAGGTGGGACATAATGTCAAAATTGGAGAGAACAGCATTCTCGTCTCTCAGGTGGGCATTTCAGGCAGCAGCCAAATTGGAAATAATGTAACCTTGGCCGGTCAGGTCGGTGTTGCGGGACATCTCTCCATTGGAGATCAGTCCGTCGTCGGGGGGAAATCAGGGGTGACAAAAGATATTCCCGCAGGCAGCAAGGTCTCCGGTTTTCCGCCGATCCCCCATAAAGCCTGGCTGAAATCTCAGGCCGGTTTTCAACGCCTTCCGGATCTGCGAAATACGGTCAATCAACTGAGCCAAAAAATCACACAACTGGAAAAAGAACTGAGCCGGAAAAATAAAAAGGACAGATCATCATGATGGACATCCAGGAAATTGTGGCGATTTTGCCACACCGCTACCCTTTTTTACTGGTGGACCGCGTGCTTTCTTTTGAAGCGGGGAAAAAGATGGTCGCCTTGAAAAACGTCACCATCAACGAACCCTTTTTTCAGGGGCATTTCCCCGGTCATCCCATTATGCCCGGCGTCTTGATTATCGAATCGATGGCGCAGGTGGGCGGGGTTCTGGCTTATAAATCGGCCAAAGGAAAAGAGGGGCAACTCGTCTATTTTCTGGGGATCGACAAAGCCAAATTCCGAAAGCCCGTCTTACCCGGCGATCAACTGCGTATCGAAATCGCAGTCCTGCGTCAGCGCCCGCCGTATTGGAAACTCAAAGGCATGGCCTATGTTGAAGATCAACTGGTTGCCGAAGCCGAATTGAAGGCCATGTTGGATAAAGAAGATCCGGCAAAGGACAACTCGTGAAAATTCATCCGACCGCAATAATTCATAAAAAAGCGGAACTCGACTCAAGTGTGTCCGTCGGCCCCTATTGCACCATCGGCGAACATGTCCGCATCGGCAAAAACACGACCCTGCGTTCTCATATCGTGATGGACGGTTGGACGACAATAGGAGAAGAGAATACCATCTACCCCTTTGCATCCATTGGTTTGGAGCCGCAGGATCTTAAATTCAAAGGCGAAGAAACGCGTTTGCTCGTCGGCGACCACAACATGATTCGTGAATATGTCACCCTGCATCGCGGCACCGATTCGGGCGGCGGCACGACCCGAATCGGGAATCACAATGTTTTGATGGCCTATGTGCATGTGGCCCACGACTGTATTTTGGGCGACCGGGTGATTATGTCCAATGCCGCCACGCTTGCAGGCTCGATTACCGTGGGAGACGATGCCATTATCGGCGGCCTTTCCGGCGTGCATCAGTTTGTCCGGATCGGTTCCTATTCGATGGTCGGCGGCTGTTCCGCCGTTGCGCAGGATGTACCGCCTTATGTGCGCGTGGCGGGCAATCACGCCAAACTTTACGGCATCAACAGCATCGGACTCAAACGTCACGGTTTTTCCCCGGAGCAGATCCAAATCTTGAAATCCCTCTACAAGCTGCTTTTCCGTTCCGGCTTGACCTTAAAAGACGCCATTCAACAAAGTCGGGAGAAATGGCCCGATTTGCCCGAAGCCGAAGTCTTCCTCGCCTTTGTCGAAAATTCCGAGCGGGGCATCTGCCGGTGAGTCAAGGCAAAGTCGGCTTAATCGCAGGCAGCGGCCGGTTCCCCTTTATCTTCGCCAAACGCGCAAAGGCTCTGGATTTATCCGTCGTTGCCGTCGCACACGAGGGGGAAACCGATCCCGCACTTTCGGAACAAGTGGATGAAATCCTTTGGATTCGTGTCGGGCAACTCAGCAAACTGATCTCTTTTTTCAAAAAAAAGGAGGTCACGGAAACCGTAATGGCGGGCGGCATCCGAAAAACCCGTATTTTTGAAATTCGGCCCGACTTCAGGGCTTTGGGGATTTTAAGTCGCATCAAGGAAAAAAAAGATGATGTACTGCTCAGGGCTTTTGCAGACGAACTGGAACGGGAACAAATTACCGTACAGGCCTCCACTTTGTATCTCGCTCCGCTTTTGGCGCAAGAAGGCGAGTGGACCCGCCGCCTCAAAAAAGAAGAGCGGGCGGATATTGAATGGGGCTTTCGTCTGGCCAAACAGGTCGGGGCACTCGATATCGGGCAATGTATCGTGGTGCGAAAAGGCGTGATTCTGGCCGTGGAAGCCATTGAAGGCACGGACGCTGCGATTCAACGCGGGGGGGCACTGGGCAAAAAAAATGCCGTGGTGATTAAAATCTGCAAACCGCAGCAGGATTTCCGTTTCGATCTGCCCGCCATCGGCCCGCAAACCCTGGAAACGATGAAGTCGGTCCAAGCCTCGGTGCTTGTTGTGGAAGCGGGAAAATCTTTAGTGCTTGAAAAAGAACGGTTTTTGAAAGAAGCCCGTGACGCAGGCATTGCCGTCGTCGGCTGGAAAGACAAACCTGAAACAAACAAAATGGAAAAGAAATGAGTGATAAAAAAATAAAAGTTGCCGTCGTGGGTGTGGGTTCCTTGGGGCAACATCATGCCCGCGTTTATTCTGAAATGAACAATGTCACGCTTGTCGGCGTTGTCGACACGGATAGAAAGCGTGCGGAAGAAATTGCTTCAACGTTTAATTGTTCAGCCTATACTGATCTTGACGCTTTATACGGGAAAATTGACGCTGCCAGCGTGGTTGTGCCCACTTCGGCACATCATGCCGTCTCCAAAACCCTGCTACAACACGGCATTCATCTGCTGCTTGAAAAACCCATCACCGGCACGCTTAAAGAAGCGGATGATTTAATCGCCACCTCAAAAGAAACCGGAGCCGTGCTCCAGGTAGGGCACATTGAGCAATTCAACAGCGGAGTGTTGATGCTGAAAAAACACCTGACCAATCCCCGTTTTATTGAATGCCACCGGGTCTCCCCCTTTGCAGGGCGCGGCACCGACGTGCATGTCATCCTGGATTTAATGATTCACGACATCGATATCATCCTGTCTCTCGTTCCGGCAGAGGTCAGTGAAATTCGCGCCTCCGGCACGTCCGTACTCACGCAGATGATTGACATTGCCAATGTCCGCCTGGCTTTTACAAACGGCTGTGTGGCAAACATTACCGCCAGTCGCATCTCACTTGAAAAACTGCGAAAAATTCGAATCTTTCAGCCGGATGCCTATTTTTCACTCGACTATGCCCATCAGAAAATGATGGTCTGCCGCCGCATCTTTCAGGAGGACGGAAGTCCGAAAATTACTTCGGAGCACCTGACCACCGATAAAGAAGAACCGCTCAAAGGGGAGCTCGCATCTTTTATTACATCGATTCAAACCGGCGATCTGCCTAAGGTCTCCGGTGAGGATGGACGGCGGGCCTTGGATGTGGCCCTTCAAATTGTCGATCTCATTAATGAAAGTTCCGAATAAGTCATGAATTGTTTTTTCAAGGCAAAGATCTCCGGCTTCTGGGTTGCAAATTTTGAAGATAGCGGACGATCCCCTGCAATTCGCGCCTTGAACTTGAATCTTAAAATTTTGTCTCTTGAAAAATTCAACCCGGACCTATTCAAAGCTTCCTAAAAATGGACAAGGAAACACCGAAGAAGCCGAGTGCAAAACCCTCCCGCATCATGATTATTGCCGGAGAGGCTTCGGGCGATTTGCACGGCGGCGGTTTGGCGGAAGCCCTCTTGGCGCAAAATCGTCCGGTTGAACTGATCGGCTTTGGCGGACAGGCCATGCGCAAAGCAGGCGTCGATGTGCACTTCGACATCGAAAAACTCGGTATCGTGGGGCTGATTGAAGTGCTCTTTCAGCTCCGCGTGCTTTGGCAAGCCTATCAAAGCGCTGTAAAATTACTCAAAGAAGGCATCAATCTGCTCGTCCTCATTGACTTTTCCGGCTTCAATCTGCGTGTGGCCAAAGCCGCAAAAAAGCTTGACATCCCCGTGGTCTATTATGTCAGTCCGCAAGTCTGGGCCTGGCGGGCAAGCCGGGTAAAAACAATCGCGAAGTACGTCGATCAAATGATTGTCATTCTGCCCTTTGAAAAAGCGATTTACGACAAAGCCCGTGTGCCGTGCGCCTTTGTCGGACACCCGCTTTTGGATGAATTGGTGCATATCAAAAAAAACCGACAGGAAGAAAAAAAAGCCCTGCCGAAACAAGCCCCCCCCGCAATCGCCCTGCTTCCGGGCAGTCGAAAACGCGAAGTTCTGTCCCTTTTACCGGTAATGCTCTCAGCAATGGAGCAATTGCAAGAGGCCTTTCCCGAACTTCGCGTTTTAATTCCGGTGGCGTCATCTCTTCCCGAAGCACTCATTCCTGAATTGATCGCCGACTCCTCCTTGCCGATCACTTTAGTCAAAGGCACGGTCTATGATGTTTTTTTTGATGCGGATATCGCCGTCGTTGCTTCCGGCACGGCCACCTTGCAAGGGGCTTTGGCGGGCATCCCCATGATCGTGGTTTACAAAATCTCCTGGCTCAGCTACACGCTGGCAAAGTATTTGATCCATGTCAAAGCCATCAGTCTTGCAAACATCGTCGCCGATGACCCCTTTATTCCTGAATTGATTCAGGACGATGCGTCAGCCGCACGCATTGCAAATGAAGTGCAGCACCTATTGAAAGATAAGGCGGCCTCCGAAAAAATGAAACAAAATTTAAGTCAAGTCGCAAGCCGTCTCGGCAGCGCCGGCGCCTCGGATCGGGCCGCAAAAATTATCTTTCGCGTATTGGACGAGCAGATGCAAAGACAAAAACCCGCCGCTGCGATTTCAGGACCCTTATCGTGAAACGCTATCTCAGGCTTCTGGCCTACGTCAAACCCTATCGTTACTGGCTGATCGGCTCCGTTTTTTGCGCGGCCGTTGTTTCAGCCATGACGGCTTCTTATGCTTGGCTCATCAAACCTGTCATTGACGATATTTTTGTGAAAAAAGATCAGGAGATGCTGATACTTGTACCGCTTGCCATCATTGCGGTTTCCTTTCTCAAGGGCATTTCCACCTACGGTCAGTCCTATATGATGCGTTATGCGGGGAGTTGGATCATCGCGGATCTTAGAAAAGCCCTCTACCGCCACATGCTCCTCTTACCCATTGCCTATCACACGGCACAGCCGACAGGACAACTTATCTCGCGCATCGTGCATGATGTGCAAGTAATGCAGAATGCCGTTTCCACCGTCATTAAAGATTTGTTTCAGCAGACCCTGACTTTAATTGCGCTCGTAGGCGTGGTCTTTTATCAGGACTGGCGCCTCGCATTTGTTGTCTTTTTGGGGATGCCCCTATTAACCTATCCCATCGTGAAGATTGGCAGACGCCTGAGAAAAATCGCACAAAAGGGGCAAGAGCGCGCGGGGGATTTGACCAACATTCTCCAAGAAACCCTCTCAGGCATCCGCATCGTCAAGGCATTTGGCCGGGAAGTCTTTGAGGGCGAGCGTTTTGCAAAAAAAAATACGGACTATTACAAAACCGTCGTGCGTTCCATCGCCGTGGGAGAAATGACTTCGCCCTTGATTGAAACCATTTTGAGCTTCGCGATCGGCGCAGTCATTTGGTACGGCGGCTCCCGTGTCATTTCAGATGCCATGACACCCGGCACTTTTTTCTCATTCATGACCGCAGCCTCCATGATGTACAAACCCGTCAAAAGCCTCAGTCAGGCCAACAATAATCTGCAACAGGCTATGGCCGCAGCAGAGCGGGTTTTTTGCGTTATGGACCTTAAAAACGAGCAGGAAACGGATTCGGGGAAACAGGTGATGCCCAAGTTGAAGGGCTCGGTTGTTTTTGATCATGTCGGTTTTTCTTATGCCGATACAAAATTACCGGCACTTTCGGATATTCATCTGGAAGCAAAACCGGGCGATATCATCGCCGTGGTCGGCAGCAGCGGTGCGGGAAAAACAACGCTGATTAATCTATTGCCCCGGTTTTATGAGGTCACGACCGGAAAAATATTAATGGACGGCATCCCGATACAAGCGGTTACGCTGACCTCGCTTCGCGCGCAAATCGGCATTGTAAGCCAAGAGATTGTTTTATTTGATGAAAGCATTCGCTGGAACATTGCCTACGGCACGGAGGGGGCGAGCGATGCCGAAATAGAGGCGGCGGCGGAAGCAGCTTATGCCGACGGTTTTATCAAAAAACTACCGGAAGGTTACAACACGCGCATTGAAAAAGGGGGGGCAAATTTTTCGGGCGGAGAGCGCCAGCGTTTGGCCATTGCCCGAGCACTTTTGAAAAATCCTCCCATCCTCATTTTGGATGAAGCCACCTCCGCGCTGGATACCCAATCCGAGTTTGTCATCCGCAAGGCCCTGGCACGACTCATGAAAAACCGGACGACTTTTGTCATCGCGCACCGTCTCTCCACCATTCAACGCGCCACCTGTATTTGTGTCATTGATAAGGGCCGGATCGCGGAACGCGGCCGACATGCCGATCTCATCAAAAAAGACGGGCTCTACAAAAAAGTCTATCAAATGCAATTTAAAGACATCGAAGGCCTTGCCGAGCGCCCGATCATTTCTGCCGAATAAAGGGTTTTTGATGCGGTCATGAAGAAACAACTCCTTTACGGCATTTACAACCTGCTCTGTTTGTTGCTCCTTCCTTTTTTTGCACTCTTTCTTATTGGGACATGGCTAAGAAAACCCGCCTATCGCAAAAATTTCTCTCAACGTTTCGGCTGCTATCCTGCTGATTTTTTTTCGGGCCTTCGTGATAAAAAAGTCATCTGGATCCATGCGGCCTCCGTGGGGGAAGTCATGATGTCCCGGCTTTTTGTGCAAGGCTTGCGCGCACGTTATCCGAAAGCGGGCCTTGTCGTTTCCACTATCACACCGACCGGACAGGCGGCTGCGCAAGCGCATCTCGCCGATTCTGCGGATCTATTCATTTATTTCCCTTTTGATTTTTTATGGATCGCCCCTGCCGCAGTGAAAAAAATATCGCCCGCGCTTTTTATTTTCATGGAGACGGAAATCTGGCCCAATTGCCTCAAGGCACTGGCGGTGCGTAAAATTCCCGCAGTCATGGCGAACGGCCGCATTTCAAACAAAAGCTTTCCGCGTTATCAAAAATTAAAGCCGTTTTTATCCCGGATACTTTCAAATGTAAGCCTTTTTTTGATGCAATCGGAAAACGATGCACAACGGATTATCGCCCTGGGTGCCAAAACAAAAAAGGTGGTCACATGCGGCAATATGAAGTACGATCAAGCCGCTTCCGGCGCAGGGGCCACCGCGAATCGGCCAACGCGGGAGACACTGGGCTTGCCGGAAGAAATCCCTTTAATGATTGCAGGCAGCACCCGCCCCGGAGAAGAAGCGGCCGTATTGGATGCCTACCGAATCCTGCATTTGTCTCTGCCTGCGCTGAGGCTTCTGCTTGCCCCGCGACATCTTGACCGTCTGGAAACGCTTGAAAAACTGCTCCTGGCGCGCGGATATGCTTCAATCCGAAAAAGCCGTATTTCCGGCCCGATTGCGGGTAACTCCCCCGAACACAGCCCGGTCATCCTTTTGGATACCCTGGGAGAATTGAATCGACTCTATGCCCTGGCAGACTATATTTTTGTCGGCGGCAGCCTTGCCGACTTTGGAGGTCACAACCCTTTGGAGCCTGCCGCTTACGAAAAACCCATTTTTTTCGGACCGCACATGGAAAATTTTCGAGACATTGCAAATCACTTGCTCGAATCCGGTGGCGGCATCTCCGTTGCAAACGGTAAGGCTTTGGGGGAGGCTGTGCTGGCGCTCTCTCAAAATCCGGAAGATTATAAAAAACGGGCCGCAGCGGCCTATGCCCTTGTTCTGAAACATCGCGGCGCCGTGGCGCGTCATTTTGATCACCTCTCAGCCCTCATAGGCCAGTCATAAATGGCCCCAAAATACTCAAATTCCCTGCTCGCCCGGGTTTGGGCCGATAACTCCGGCATTTCCAATTTCCTGTATTTTCCCCTGACCCTGCTTTCCCGGCTGTACGGCAAGGGGGTTTGCTTGCGGGCTTGGCTCTATCAAAAGGGCTGGCTGACTCAAAAACGGGTTTCTTGCCGTATCGTGAGCATCGGCAACATTACCGCGGGCGGTACCGGAAAAACACCGATGACCCTTTATTTTGCGGAGCAGTGGCAAAAAAAAGGGTGCAAAGTGGGCATTGTCAGCCGCGGCTACCGAAGAAAAAACAAGGCCGCCCTTGTGCTGGTTTCCGACGGCGTGGAAACGTGTGCCACACCCGATGCCGCGGGGGACGAACCTTATCTCATGGCCCAACGCCTTTCGGGCGTGCCCGTCATGGTTTGTGCAGATCGTTTTGAAGGCTGCAAAGAATTGATTCGCCGCTTTGCTGTCGAAGTCATTTTACTGGACGATGCCTTTCAACATTTAAAAATACATCGTGATCAAAATATTTTAATCATTGATGCAACACAGCCCTTTGGCAATGGACACTTGCTGCCGCGCGGCCCACTCAGGGAACCGCTTTCTGCAATCAAACGTTCGGATCTCGTTATTTTTACACGCGCAGAAAAAGACCTGCCGATGAAAAAAATAATTCAACACGTCTCTCCCTATCAGCCCTCTATCCTTCAAAGTCGTTTTAAAACAACGGCATTGATCGATCTGAATACGGGCAAGTCATCCGACCCTTCTGTCTTAAAAGGACAATGTGTATTGCCTTTTTGCGGCATCGGCAATCCCGCCGCCTTTTTCAGTCAACTTGAAAGCCTGGGCGCGAAATTGGAACCCGCCCATATTTTTGAAGATCATCACGATTACAAACAAAGCGACTGGGCGGCAATCCAAAACAGCGCGGCCAACAAAAAGGGCATATGGATCGTGACAACGGAAAAAGATGCCGTTAAAATCAAATCCTTGATGACGGAAACCGCAAAGATTTATGCGCTCCGCATCGGCCCGGTTTTTAAACAGGCCTCAGAAGAAAAACTTAAAAAATTGTTTGAACAATGAAATATGAAAAATAAAATTGAAGTCTTCTTATTCCTGCTCTTATACCGTGTTGTAAATTTTCTGTCCTTTGATCGCGCCCTGAAGCTCGGCGCGGCTTTGGGTCGATTGCTGCACCGTTTTGATAAAAAGCACCGCTTGATCGGCCTTGAAAATCTGCGCATTTCATTTCAAGAGGATAAAAGCTTGGCGGAACGGGAAAAGATTCTGTTGGGCGTCTATGAAAATATTGGCCGCTCCGGGATTGAGGCCATTCTGCTCGATAAAATGACACGGGCTCAAATCAGGGAAAGAACCGACATTGTCGGCCTTGAACACTACAGGGCCGCACTGGAAGAAAACAAAGGCGTCATTCTCCTGGGTGCGCACTTTGGAAGCTGGGAATGGATTCCGCTCGCTTTGGGGGTGGAAGGCGTGCCGATGTACGTGATTGTGCGTCCCGTGAATAATCCCCTGCTTGACCGCAGGCTTCAGGCCATGCGGGAGCGTTTTGGCAATGTGGTTTTAAACAAACGCACGGAGACGGGCGAGATTATCACCCTGCTTAGAAAAGGCAAGTCCATCGGTTTTTTGCTGGATCAGGATGTGGGGCGAAATAAAGCCATCTTCGTGGATTATTTTGGACGACCGGCGGCAACCAATAAAGCTCTGGCGACCATTGCGCTTCGTACGGGTGCCCCCGTCATCCCCATGTTCATCGTGCGAAAAAAAGGCGGACAGCAACTCATTATCGAAAAACCGATGCCATTGCCCAAGACAGGAAACTTGAAACAAGACATGACCGACATCACCACTTTGTTTACAAAAAAAATCGAGTCCTACGTGCGACAATATCCCGATCATTGGCTGTGGCTGCATCGCCGCTGGAAGACACAGCCTGAAGTACCGAAGGACAAGCATTGAATTTGCGCCGGACACAAAAAATCCTGGTGCGTGCGCCCAATTGGATCGGCGATGCCGTCATGGCGATACCGACGCTGGCGGCCCTGCGCCATTTTCACGAAACGGCGGAAATCGTGCTCTTGGCCAAACCCGTCATCGCAGCCCTTTTTGAACAACATCCCGACATCGACCGTGTCGTAATTTACGAAGATCCCGGACGGCATACCGGTTTCTCCGGACTCTGGCGTCTGAGCCGTGAACTCAAAGACGAAAAATTTGACTTGGCTTTTTTGCTTCAAAACGCGCTGGAGGCCGCACTGCTGGCC
>JALUVJ010000015.1 GCA_027020665.1 Nitrospira sp. | reverse complement strand
CAAATCAAGACATTGGAGCAACTTTACATCCCCGGTTGGAAACCCGCTTGTTTTAACTTTTTAGGACGTGCCGCTAAATTGGGAGTAACGCAATGAAAAACCTCAGCACCCTTCAAAAACTCATCACGATTTTGCAAGAGACCCAACACATTTCAAGCGCGATTTCGCTGCTCTCCTGGGATCAAGAGACCTACATGCCCAAGGGTGCGGGGGAAGCGCGCGCGGCACAGCTTTCTTTTTTGATGGGACTGCAACACGAACGGCAGATCGGCAAGGCTTTGAAAAAAGCGCTTTTCGAATGGGTCGATTTGGAAACAGGGTCACTCAAAACAGACTCCTCCGATTGGGAGGACGCGGCATCCGCCCTCTTGCGCGAAGCGTGGCGCGACTATCATCACGCAAGCTGCCTGCCTTCGGATTTTGTGCGGACTTTGGGTTTGGAAAGCTCCCTCGCCCACCAAGTCTGGATTGAAGCCCGAAAAACAAACAACTTTTCCCTTTTTGCCCCCCGCTTAAAACACATCGTCGCGCTCAAAAAACAAGAAGCTGAATATCTCGGTTATGAAGAATCGCCCTACGATGCTTTGATGGACCGCTTCGAGCCGGGCATGACGGTGGCCAAAATCGCCCCTTTGTTTGAAGCCCTTAAAGCGAAGTTGGTCCCGCTGGTTCAAAAAATCGCGCAATCGAAAATAAAGGCCGATGAGGCACTCTTTAAAAAATATTACGACCCACAAAAACAATGGGATTTCGGATTGGACGTTTTAAAGACCATGGGCTACGACTTTAACTGCGGCCGGCAAGATCGCTCCGCCCATCCCTTCACGACCTCTTTTCATCCGAGCGACGTGCGCATCACCACGCGGGTCGATGCACATGATCTGCTCTCATCCCTTTTTAGCTCCATTCACGAAGGCGGTCACGGGCTTTACGATCAGGGGCTGCCGGCAGAATATTACGGCACACCCTTGGGCGATTCCATTTCACTGGGCATTCACGAAAGCCAGTCGCGTTTGTGGGAAAACAGCGTCGGCCGCTCACGCGCCTTTTGGACACACTTTTTCCCCAAGCTTGTTGCGATCTTTCCCGAAAATTTGAAAGGCGTGGATTTTGAGACCTTTTACACGGCCGTCAACGGCGTTCGCCCTTCGCTCATTCGTGTGGAATCCGACGAAGTGACTTACAACCTGCACATCATGCTGCGTTTTGAAATCGAACGTTTGATTTTTGAAGAGGGCTTGCCCGTGGAAGAACTGCCCGCTGTGTGGAACGAAAAAATGGAAAGCTATCTCGGCATTCGCCCCGAGACCGATGCCGACGGCGTCCTGCAAGACGTGCACTGGTCGGGCGGCGCCTTTGGGTATTTCCCGACTTACACGCTCGGCAATCTCTACGCCGCACAGTTTTTTAATCAAGCCAAACAAGATATGCCGGATTTAACCGACAAGATTTCGGCGGGTGATTTGCTGCCCCTCAAAACCTGGCTGAATGAAAAGATTCACCGCCTGGGGCGGCAATATTCCTCTGAGCAGATGGTGCGGCGGGTCTGCGGCGAAGCCCCGAATCCCGATTATTTCACCGACTACCTCGAAGAAAAATTCAGCAAAATCTACCGATTCTCATCGTAGGGGCAGGGCATGCCCTGCCCCTAGCGCAACGGGTGTAATTAGCGATGGCGACACAGTGGCATCAGCGTGCCGGTCATGCGTCAACGCTCTGTGGTCTCATCCGATACGGCCACCGGCGGTGCCTTTGATTCGGACGGCATTGCCAACGGGGTGATTGTTGATCCCCCGGCCGTAGGTGATTTTAATGCCGCCCCCAGTGCCCCGGCTTTGCTTTCGCCGGACCACAGCGCAACCGGCCTCGGTGAGACAGTCGATTTCAAATGGAACACCAGCACGAAAAGCGAAGTCAGAACCTTTACCACGCAGTAGTTCAATGCGCTTCAACGGGCGCTTTGGCTAAAATAAAAAAGCGCCGCGCTAAATTTTCTTGACATCGCAGGGCGAGATTTGTAGACTCTCCCGACTTGTTTCGTCCCCATCGTCTAGCTTGGCCTAGGACACCGCCCTTTCACGGCGGTAACAGGGGTTCAAATCCCCTTGGGGACACCAAGCTTTAACGCTGTGCTTAAAAAAGGGTTGTAGGAAATACCTACAACCCTTTTTTGGCATATTCAGGTTGAAACTCAGCGCTTCCTCAAATATCTTCATTGACCGAAGACGGTGGATGTCGAAGCGTATCGCCTTCGACATTGAATTTGCGGTCTTCTCCACGGGTGTGCAACTCGATCCATTCACTGGGACGGACACGAAACATAAATTTCGGACGGAGGGCCATCACGAGAGACGGCAATAAAATAATGGCGGACAAGGCGCTGGTCATCATGGCGAGCGGCATCAAAATGCCTTCAAAATGTAAATAATACCCCGGAAACGCCACCAGCACAGTTCCCAGCGCAAAAGCCCCGGCAACCAAAAAAATCGCCCGGCCCGCTGTCGTGAGCGTGCGTGAGAGCACCCGTTCAAGACGGCGATTTACCGAAAGCTCATCCCGAAAACGGGACAAGATATAAATGGCGTAATCGGCACCCATACCGACGGCCATCGCGGAAGCGGCTGCGGTGGATACGCCCAGCGGGATGCCTGTCAGGCCCAAAAAACCAAAATTCCAAAGCACGGCGATTACAAGCGGGATCAACACAAACAAACCGGCAATCAGCGAACGAAAAACCAGAGACGCCATAAAAAAACTGATCAAAATCATTTGTGCGATGTTGAGTAATTTTCCGCGAATAATCACTTCATTCAATGCGAGTGTAACGGGTACACTGCCCGCGATGCCGACGGAAACGCCCTTGGGGAAGTGCGCTGCTTCATAAGCTTTGATCTCCGCAATCAATTCTTCGGCGAGCGCGGTCGCATCGGATTTAAGAAAGGTCATCATCACGGCATTTTGAAAAGAAAGATCGGCCACACGTTTAAAGTCTTCCGGGCTGCCGGAAATCGAATATAAAAAGAGAAACTGCGCTGCTTCTTCACGGCTTGCGGGCACTTGCGCCTCGGCAGGATCTCCCCCGTAAAAAGAACGCCGCATGCCTTTCACATAATCAACGTAGGACTCGGTGCGTCCGACCTGAGGATTTTCTTTGAGTTTGGATTGAAGCCCGTCCACCGCACGCATTACCGCCGGATCTTTTAATCCGCCCGGCGCATCCGTACGGATAAGCAGATTTAAGGTCGAAGTGCCGCCGAATTTTTCATTTAAAACCGTGTCATCCTGACGCAGCGCCGTGCGCTCGAAAAAAAGACCGCGCAGACTGTTTGCCAGCGGAATCTGCGTGATAAATAAAACAGGGAGCAGCAGGGCACAGAAACCGCCAATGAGCACTTGTTTCCGCTGAGGCCCCAGGGCCCACCCCGCGACCCTGTTTAAAAAACGCTCGGAAGCACCGCGGAAAAGCACTGTTTCCATCTCCTTGCCGCTGGGCGGGGGAATGAGGGAACGCAATGCGGGAATGAGGGTCATCTCAAGCACAAGCGCACTTAGGATCCCAAAAGCCGTCATAAGTCCAAAGGATCGAAACGTGGGCAATTCAAAGGTGAGCAGGGAGGCAAAACTTGCGGCGGCCACAAAACCCGCTGAGAGTACAACGGGCGCCATTTTCGATGTGGCTTCGACAACGGCGATTTTTTGCGCAGGCTCCGGCACATCCATGCCGATCGCATAATCCAGGGCTTCGTAAAACCTGCGCAGGATCTGGACGGAATGCCCCGCAGCCGTGGCAACAATCAAAATCGGCGTGAGTCCCTTCGTCCAGAGATCTAAATTTACCCCCATCAGCCCGATTAAACCCAGGGCCCAGAGCCCGCTTAAAAGCGCCGTCAGAGCCGGAATCAACATTCCTTGCAAGGTTCGAAATGCGTGGTAGTGAATCAGCATAATGACTAAGAAGGCGATGGGGAAAACCAGGCGGTTCATCAAAATGGCATCCTGCTCCAAAAAAGCGAGGGAGACGGGCAATCCACCCAAATGAATCGAGGTTTGTGCATCTTCTTCCTGTTTTGCAAGTCGCTTCAAGGCATTATAAAGGGCCAAGTCCCCCAAAGGTTCATTGAGAGACTCCCCGCTAATCACGACGCTTTGCTCCACCGCTTCTTGATCCTGCACGTCAATAATAATGGCCGCGGCACTCGCATCAAATGAAATTAGAGCGCCCACATACAAGGGATTGGCAAAGACCCTTTTTTTGATTTCATCCGCTTCGGCCTGCGTGCCAGGTACCGAAGGCATAAGGCGCTCCACATCAAAGCCTTGCGCATTAAAGCGTAAATTTTTGACTTTGCGGGAGGCGATGCTCAACACATTGTCTGAATAAATTCCCGGTATATTTTTAATTTCCCGGGTCAATCGCTCGATTTTTGTCAAAAGAGCAGGCCTGAAGATATTGCCCTCTTTTGCAACGATCCCCATCACGATCACCCGTCCGCCGCCAAAAAGACTTTCTATTTTTGCATTGGTTTCAATGTAGGGATGTTTTTGCGGCAAGATCTGCTTCGGATCGACTTCGGTTTTTACTTGCCCGATTTGTGTGACGAAAAACAAGGTGACCAGCGCGATCAGGAGCATCACCGCATAGGCATATTTCACGATAAACTCAAAATATTTTCGCACCATAAAACAAGAATAACACGCTGAAAAACAAGCCGCAATCCGGGCAATTTTTCAAATAACGGCTTTAATATAAAAAAAGACTTCAGTTTTTCAGGCAAGCGACCGATAAGAAAGCGATGGCTTTTTATCTTGAAAAAGCGATGTGTGGAGGACATCGGCGATGACAAAACGCCCTGAAAAAAGATCGAAAACTATGAAAAAAATAGGGATTATTTTGATTATCGTAGGAACTTTGCTCGCCACACAGGTGCCTGTGCTCCGTCAAAATTTTCGAGAAGTCAAACGCGCCCAGGCAAAACAGGAGGCCGCAGTCATTGCCTTGGCTGTGCTCAAATTATACGACGACGTGGGACAATGGCCTTCAACAGACCAAAACGGCCCGGCAGCCGGACCGGGCATCGACCGGCTTTTTTCCGCGCCCGGACACGTCCCCCAAAACCCCGGGCCGGAGGCAGGATCGGGTGCGGAAAACTGGGGAAAGCCTGCTTATGCCAAACCCTTGGCCGATTTTCTTTTTTTTAATAATCCGGATGATGACAGCGGCAAAATAAACCACAATCAGGCAGGTGAAGATTACGACACCCGCGGCACATTGCGATGGCGCGGGCCCTATCTGGACAGCCCGGAGATGCAAGATCCCTGGGGGCAATCTTACGTCATTAACGCACGGTATTTTCCAGACAATCCCCGATATAAAAATAAGATGAAACACCGTGTCTATATCCTCTCTGCAGGCCCCAATCAAATGTGGGAAACCCCCTTTGACGATGCAAGCGGAAACGGAAAAGACAAAATCCAAGGCGACGACATCGGCGTCATGATTACACACAACGGAATAAGCTCTGATTAAGTCTCGGTTTTTTATTTATCCCGCCACGCATTTTTCAATATCTCGACTTGTCTCCTCACAATCAAAATTGCTTTCTGAGCCGTATTGGTATAAATTTAAAGACATCCACTGTATCAATATATCAATTTGCTTAATGCACGCTGGACACTGAGACCCCTTGGATATTCGTCTCGGTGTCGATGAGCCGATGAGGAGGGAGAAAATGAGAGACGGTGGCACCAAAATAACAGGCTTAACACGACTCATGCTCATCGTGTTGATCTCGGGCTTGACGGGGGCTTGTACCGTGAAGACAACACGACGGGCACTTAGCGCGCCCGACCCGATTAAAATACAGGACATCCGCATCGCCGATGGGGTTGATAAAACCATTATCGAACTGGAATCTGAGGAGCCTATTTTATACACCTCCTTCCGTCTCTCTGATCCGGATCGCCTTGTGATTGAAATGGCCGATGTGACCTTTGGACAATACCAGGACGAGATTAAAATTTCAGAAGGCCCTGTGCGCTCGATCATGCTGGCATCAAGCGGAGAGCTGGATGTTTCACGTATTGAATTTGAACTGAACGGTTTGGCAAAAACGGAAGTACGACCGGACGGTCTGAACATTGTTGTCGAGGTCACACGCCTGGAAAAAATGACCGGGCCGGGAAAACCGCCTCAAGCCGAAGCGATGCATAAAAAAAGCTTTATCTTTTTTGGAGATGAAGAAAAAAATCCGCCCGTGGATGTCGCCGCAACAACAGAAACCGGCACGATCAGAGAAGAACCCCTCTCGCTCGACGCGCCATCGCCCCCACCGCTTGTTCCGCCACTCGAGGCCGAATCAGTCTCACCCCTGCCCCCACCCAAGATTCAGGCAAAACCCAAAGCCCCCCCAACCTCAATAGAAACGGCAAAAAAAGCAGAAACAAGCCCGCCGCCGCTCGTTGAAGCAAAAAAACCGGTCGCCACTTCGCCCGCAAAATTCGTCACAAACGTGCGTTTTGTGGAGGGAAAATCACTCCAACTTGTAGTCAGTTCGGATGGGCGGCTTTCTCCAAAGATCTTTTTTGTGGGTAAAGATAAAAACCGACTTGTCATTGATTTTCCCGGCGTGAAGACAAAAATGAAGGGAGATCCGATTCCGGGAGATGCGTTTTTTGTGAAACGGATCCGGATCGGGAAACATCCGAATAAACTGCGCTTGGTGCTGGATTTAAATCAACCGGTGGTCTTCGCCTGGGCTCAAAAACAAACCGAACTTTGGGTCACGCTGAAATAAAAACCTTCTACCTGCGGGCCGCATCAAGTATGAAGTGGCGCTAACGGTTAAAATAGTACCGCGCACCGATGCGAAAACCAAACCCGTCTAAATCGCCATTATTGGAGAAAACAGCGACACCGTCATTACTGGTCAATTCCTGAGAAACAATTGAAAAAGCGCCGTGCAGGGTCAATTCGTGCGAAACAGGAAGCCGGAGATCGATCGTCAGGTCTTGAGTTTTTTGCGTCACATTCACGGCGTCAGTGGTCGGAGCCGGTGAATTAGAAGCAAATACGCGCAAATTCGGCCCATCAATGTCCGTCATGCCCAGAGAAAGTCCGACGCTGGGATACCGGTCCGGGTTGTTAATAAAACCGAATCCGGCGGCAAACCCGCTTGTGCCCGCCATCAGTATCATTGCAATCATCAGTGTAATCCCTTTCTTCATGCTTTCTCCTCTATCCTCCCTTAATCATCTTTGATATGATAACATCCCCAAGTGCGTGATCAGCGCAGTACGGATTTGGGGTCGTTTTTGTTGGCTAGGATATACCCTATCGCCTTTTCCATTGTAAAGCGCATGCGATGTTTTTATAAAACGCTTTTTGATATTCAGGCTTGTTTCACATCAGAGCCCCTTGATCTTCCGGATGTTTGATAATAAGATCGCAAAACTGGCCTTACTCACCTTGTTCATTTTGTCCTTTGGCGCGGTCGGGCTTTATTATTTTGAGCAAACCCCCAGCTTGCTGGATGCCCTGTGGTGGAGTTTCGTAACCATAACGACCGTGGGGTACGGCGATGTAACACCGGCTACGCTGGGCGGGCGTGTCACCGGCGTGGTGGTCATGGTTTTTGGCATTGGGTTGCTCGGAATGTTTACGGCCACCGTTGCCAGTATTTTTGTGGAGGGAAAACTGAAAGAAGCAAAAGGACTCAAGGCGGTGAAGATCGCGGGACATTTCATCATCTGCGGGTGGAACGACAAGGTACAAGAAATCGTCGCAGAAATGCGCGCGGACAAAAAAACCGAATCACGCCCGATCGTGCTCATTGCCGATCTGCCTGAAAAACCGCTTGAAGACACCCAGGTGTATTTTATTTCAGGCGAGGTAAATACGGAAACCCTAAATAAAGCCAATCTCTCCGAAGCCGCCGTGGTGATGATCATTTCGGACGATGGCCTTGACTCTCATTCTTCCGATGCCAAAGTCGTCTTCAACACCCTGTCCGTCCGTACCCTGGATGCAGACATTTACATTTGCGCTGAAATGAGGGGGCCGCAACATCTGGAACACTGTAAGAGCGCCGGGGCCAATGAAATCGTCGTCATCGGAGCACTAAGCAGCCATCTGCTGGCCCAGGCGGCCCTGGATCACGGCATCACACATTTTATTTCGGACTTGATCAGCAACCGCACCGGCAGCAATCTTTATAAAATCGCGCCGCCGGATCACCTCATCGGCCGTGCTTTTATTGAGTCACTTGATATGATGAAACGAGAACACAATGCCATTGTCGTAGCCGTGGAATCCAAAGACGAAAATCGCTTTCTCTCTAATCCGTCCGTGGATTATGCCCTGCAAACGGACGACTTGCTGGTTATTATTTCGGAAATACGGCCCGTGCTTTAACCAAAAGAGGTTTAATCAACCGGCATATCCGCAAGATATGCCCGCGCATAATCATAATAAGGAGCGTAGCATGTCAGCACATTTTGAAAAAATTAAAAACTACCTGTTGGAGTTGGGATTTGCGATTTCAAGTGAAGATGATGCAGAAGCCCTGGTGGTCGTCAATGACGAAGCTCAGGGCATCAACAACCTCATCGTCGATTGCGAAGATCCCATCCTCATTATTGAGCAGAAAATTATGCCCGTCTCCACACAGTCGGAGACATTTTACAAACGACTGCTTCAAATAAATCGTACCCTCGTGCATGGGGCCTTTGTATTGGATGAAAGCGGAGAAAACGTACTCTTTCGGGATACGCTTCAATTGGAAAACCTGGACTTAAATGAATTGGAAGGCTCCATCCAAGCCTTAAGCCTCGCCCTGGCGGAAAATGCGGAAGAGCTGATTGCCTTCAGCAAAGCTTGACCCGATCGGCTGAATGGAAAGCATCACGTCAATTTAAACATCATAGGAGGAGGAGAGAGAACATGGCAGGGATCTTTCAACGTTTATTCAAGGTCGGACAATCGGAAGCCCACAGTGTAATCGACAAATTTGAAAACCCCATCAAAATGACAGAGCAGGGCATTCGCGATCTCAAAAAAGACCTTCAGGAAACCATGCGTTCACTCGCGGAAGTCAAAGGGGTCGCCATTCGCCTGAAACGCGAAGCCGAAGAAGACAAAAAACGCGCCGCCGACTACGAGCGAAAAGCCATGCTGCTTTTGAAAAAAATGGAAAGCGGTGAAATCGAACCGGCACAGGCCGAACGCCTGGCGACCGAATCCTTAAGCCGAAAAGAAGAAGTCAGCCAAAAAGCCGTTCGCTTGATGCAGGACTGGGAGCGGCAAGACAAAATGGCGGCTCAACTCCAGCGCAATGTCGAGAAACTCAAATCCACGGTTGCAACACACGAAAACGATCTGATCACCCTGCGCGCCCGCGCAAAAACTGCGGCAGCCACCCGTAAAATCAACGAACAGATGGCAAAAGTGGATTCCTCGGGTACAATCGCCATGCTGGAGAAAATGAAGGCCAAAGTCGAAGAAGACGAAGCCCTCGCGGAATCCTACGGTGAAATCGCCTCCGTTGATAAAAATGTGGACGACGAAATCAATGCAGCCTTGGCAGGCGGCTCAAGCAGTGAAGGCCGAGACCGTTTATTAGAACTGAAGGCCAGAATGGGCATTCAACATCATACTTAAAAGGGTGCAAAAATGACCACAATCATTATTTTATTGCTCATCTGTTGTGCCGTCATGTTCTACATGATGAAAAAAAAGAGGCCCCAGGATTCAGACCTGGCAGGGGAACCCCATAACACCGCGCTCCCCTATTCAAAAGACGAACTGCGCATCGAAAATGTTGAAGCAGGCGGCATGATTCACATCAGCGGGATCGGGCCGAATCTGGACGAATTTGACGTGAACATCCTCGGCAAACATCTGTATCGCCAGGGCGGATCGCGATGGTACGAGCTTGAAGGAGAATCCACGCAGGGCAAGGTTTGGATCGACCTCGAAGAAGATGATGAACTGGAACTCACCATCAGTCTCAAAAAAATGCGACTGAGTGCCATCGGACTCACAAAACATGATTTGCAACGTATGGACGATGAAGAAAAAGGTCAGTTTTCATACGAAGGAGAAACCTATCACTATGAAGACTCCGACGAAGCCGAATTCTACAAATACGGTGATCAATCCAATGGAGAGACCTTTTATTACTGGGATTTTGAGAATGAAGCGGGCGATAAATTCATCGGGATTGAAAAATGGGAGGATGGCGGTTACGATGTTTCTTACAGTGAAGCTATCGCCTCACACCAGGTGACGGTTTTCAGTCTTAAAGGTTCCCCGGAATAAAAGGAGGCCGCATGGAAAATTTAACTTACGAGATCGCGCACGGCGGCAGCCTTATTTTGCTGTTTATGTTTATCCTGTTGCTTGCCAAAACAGCAAAAGACCTTTTTACGCCGTATCAAGTGGATGAAGAGCTCAGCGAAAAAGACAACGTCGCCCTGGCCACCAGCATGGCCGGTTATTTTGCGTCCATCACCGTGGTCTACATCGGCGCGCTCCTTGGGCCCTCCAAAGACATCTTGCAGGATCTGGTTTCCGTCGGAGGTTACGCCCTCTTGGGGATTCTGCTTTTAAATCTCTCGCATGAAATCAATGACCGTTTCATTCTGCGCGGCTTTTCAAATGTGAAAGAAATTATTGAAGACCGCAATGTGGGCACAGGTGCGGTGCAATTCGGCTCTTACATGGCCTCGGGGCTGATCGTCGCAGGCGCCATTCACGGAGAAGGCGGCGGGGTGTGGAGCATTGTTGTTTTTTTTCTTCTGGGACAAATCGGACTTATCGCCTTCACCAAAGTTTACAACTGGCTCACGCCTTTTGATTTGCATCAGGAAATCGAAGAAGACAATATCGCGGCCGGAGTCGCTTTCGGCGGCACACTCATCGCCGTCGGCATCATTCTCATGAAGGGCGCTTCAGGCAATTTTGTCGGCTGGGGAGAAAATCTCTCCATTTTTGCGATGGATGCCGCGCTAGTTTTTATCTTATTGCCCGTTGTACGTTTCTTTTTTGACAAAATTATCATGCCGCGCACCTCGCTCGATCACGAAATTCACCATGATCGCAACCTGGGCGCAGGCCTGCTGGAAATGATCGGGGCCATTTCTTTTTCAGTGATTCTGCTCTTTGTGATGAGATAACCCGAGATGCTTCAAGCGTATATCGTGAGGTGTAATGGATAAAAAAGACCAAAGCCGGGCCGCACTGGCCCTGATCGGCTTTGCCGTTTTAAGCTTTGTGACGGCCCTGTTTTTTAACGTGACAACCGGTGCCTTGCTCTCCGAAAACCTGCCCCCGGCGGGCGGCATCGTGGGGCCGATTCGCATCGACTCGGATCGCACCGTGCTGCAAATCAAGGTCGCACAAAACGTCCCGCGCAACGGCCCCGGCAATCAGGTCACCGGAGTCGTGCTGGATGAAACGAAAAACGCACTCTTCAGTTTCGGGGAAGAATTTTGGAGCGAAAGCGGTTACGATGACGGCGGATCCTGGGCCGAGCAGAAAACATCCTACGACATCAAAATCACCCTTCAAAAAGGCAGCTATTTTCTCGAACTGGATTCGGAAAACCCCAACGCAAGTCCAAGCCAAATCCAGGTGACCGTGAAAAAAAAGGGGGGCAGCGCCATCCCTTTCTTTACCGCGGGCATTATCGCACTTATCATCGGCGTCATCATGAATGAAATGGCCAAAGGCAGCATCAGCCGGGGATTAAAAAATATGGAAGGGCATTCAAACCGATGGGGATAAGATCTTGATAAAAAGAAAAGTGATACGGAATCAAACAGGCGGTGTCTTATTAGGCGCCATCATCGTCCTGGTGCTGGTCTACTTCTTTCTCTTTTCGCTCAGTTTCCGGGGATGGGGTTATCCGAGTTATTACGGCGGTTTCGCATACGGCCCCTCATTTTGGTATTTTGGCGGGCCACGGTATTACAGCGGCGGCCCCAGCGTAAGAAGCGGCAGCACAGGCGGCCCCAGCCGCTTGGGCCGCGGCCCGGGCCGCGGAAAATAAAACACCCGTGAACACCCTTCAGATCAGCCGTACCAGATCACGCAAAGAGATGTCGGTCCTGATCGTCTCGATTTTTATCGCGGGACTCTGCTCCATCGTTTACGAGTTACTCATCAGCACCGCCTCCGCCTATTTTTTAGGCGACAGCGTCAAGCAATTCTCCATCACCATCGGACTCTACATGGCCGCGATGGGCATCGGCTCCTACCTTTCGCGGCTCATCAAAAGCAACCTGCTTTCCAAATTTATCGCCATCGAAATTTTTTTAGGTTTTCTGGGCGGCATGAGCGTGCCCATTCTCTATTTTTGTTATGCCTATACCGACACCTATACGCTCTACATGGTACTCATGATTCTCTCCATCGGCACCCTGATCGGCCTTGAAATCCCCCTGCTCACACGCATTATGGAGCAATATTATACACTCAAAATCAACATCTCCAACGTGCTCTCTATCGACTATTTCGGCGCACTCATCGCTACCTTGCTCTTCCCTTTTATTCTGCTGCCCTTTCTCGGCACCTTTAAAAGCGCCCTCTTTTTTGGATTAATCAACATGGGCATCGGCTTTTTAAACCTCTGGTGCTTTCGAGACCTCTTGAATGTCGGACGCAGACGGCTCTACGGTTTCGCTTCCGTCACCGTCTTTCTTTCCCTTTTGACTCTCTTTGTTTCCGCCCCGTTCATTCTCAAACAATGGAGCAATACGCTCTATGAAGATCGCATTGTTTTCTCCAGCCAAAGCCGGCACCAAAAAATCGTGCTCACCAAAAACAAAGATGACATCCGTCTTTTTTTGAACGGCAATCTGCAATTTTCCTCCATCGACGAATACCGCTACCACGAAGCCCTCATCCACATCCCTTTCGGACTGGCGGAAAAACGCGAACACATCCTGCTTTTGGGCGGCGGTGACGGACTGGCAGTGCGGGAAATGCTCAAATACCCCGAAATCCTGAGCATCACCGTCGTGGATCTCGATCCCGAAATTATCCGCATTTCCACGGAAAATAATCATTTGCGCCGCATTAACCGCGACAGCTTGCAGGACAAACGTGTCACCATCGTCAATGAAGACGCGTTCGTCTTTTTACAAGAAACAGAACGGCAATTTGATGTCATCATCGCCGACTTGCCCGACCCCAACAACATCTCGCTGGCCCGGCTTTACAGCAAAACATTTTACCGTTTCATGCAAGCCCGACTTACTGAAAACGGTCTTTTTCTGACTCAGGCCACCAGTCCCTATTTTTCCACCCGCGCCTTTTGGTCAATCCACAATACCATCGGCGCAGCCGGGCTTCAAGCCACGCCCTATCATCTCTACATTCCTTCATTCGGCGATTGGGGATTTATCCTGGCTTCAAAAAAGAAGATCGACCTCAAGGACATTCAAATCGATGTCGCAACACGCTACCTCGAAGCCGATTTACTTCCCGGTCTCTTCACCTTTTCCAAAGACCTGCGCCATCCGCACGCCGCACCCAGCACCTTAGACAAACCGCTGGTACTCACTTACTACCTGAAAGGTTGGAAAGATTGGAATTAATCAGAACAACTCATGTATATTAAGCACACATCCACAACACAAGCCCAGCCGAGGGAGAATAAACCTTCATGAAAAAAATAAAACCGTGTCTCATCACCCTGTTCTTTTCATTGTTCCTACTCTTCCTGCCGCGAAGTGCCTCCGCCGATCTTGTCATCGTCGGAGAAGCCATTGCCGTCATCAGCGGCGATACCCTGAAAATACTCTGGACCGGCGGCATCGAAATGGTACGTCTCGCCGATATAGACACCCCGAAACCCGGCGAGCCTTTTGGCAAAGAAGCCAAATGGTTCACCGAAGATCACACCATCGCCCGCACCGTCATCGTCACTATTAAAGAAGTGGATAAATTCGGCCGCAGCGTCGGTGAAGTCTTTTTAGAGGACGGGCTTAGCCTCAACCAACAACTCGTCAAAAACGGCCTCGGCCGCTGGCGCCCCAAACACCTGGATGCCGCAGTTTTTGAAAAGCTGGAGGCAGAAGCAAAGAGCCAAAAAGCGGGTTTGTGGGGGCAATGAGGTTTCTGAAGGCTTCTTCTTCAAAACTGAGTTGTGAACAGGCCTATTACTTAAAATCACATCCGTTTTCAGGTAAAATGTTAGGTTCTATGAAAACATCCGAACAAAAAGAAACAAGCGCTCAGCTTTACGCAAGCATTATGAAACATCGCCTCAAAGGCATCATGATCATTGATCTCGCGGGAAAAATCAAAGTCGTCAATGAAGCCTTTTCCAAAATCACGGGGTATGCCGAAAAAGAAGTCATCGGGAAAAACCCGACTTTTCTCTATTCCGGACGACAGGGTGAACATTTTTATAAAAAAATGTGGCACCACTTGAGCGCGGATGGCGAATGGCAAGGAGAGATTTGGAACCGACGCAAAAACGGCACAATCTACCCCGAATGGCTTAGCATCAGCGGCATCCGGGACGAAACCGGAAAAATCGGCCACTATGTCGCAATTTTTTCGGATATCACCGAAAGAAAGCTTTCCGAAGAGCGCCTCGTTTACCTGGCCCACCACGACATCCTCACCGATCTGCCCAACCGCAGACTTTTAGAAGAACGGTTGGCACAAAGCATCAAGCAGGCGGAACGCAAACAGCAAAAACTGGCGATTCTTTCGATCGACCTGGATCAATTCAAACAAATCAACGAAGCCTTCGGACGGCCGATCGGCGACGAACTCCTCATTACGGTCGCCGACCGTTTAAAAAGCACGGTGCGCGACTCCGATACCATTTCACGTCTTTCGGGAGATACTTTCGCGATTCTCTTGACCGAGAGCAGTGAAATTGAACACACCGCCACCATCGCGCAAAAAATTCTTCACCTTTTATCCAAGCCGATTAGCTTGGACCGCCACCAGCCGATTGCCATCAGCGGCAGCATCGGCATCAGCCTCTATCCCTCCGACGGCACGGATAGCAAGACTCTGTTTACCCATGCGGATCAGGCCATGAGGCGGGTAAAAAAGCGGGGACGTAACGGTTATCAATTTTATTCGGAAGAAATCGGCATCCATTCCCTCGAACGCATTGAACTCAAAATGGCCATCCGGCGCGCACTCGAACAGGACGAGTTTGAACTCTATTATCAACCCAAACTGGATCTGAAAACGGGTGCAATCACTTGTCTGGAATCGCTGATTCGCTGGCGGCACCCTGAAAAGGGGCTGATTCTGCCTGATGCCTTTATCCCGATGGCCGAAGAAACAAACCTCATCATCCCCATCGGCGAATGGGGGCTTCGCATCGCCTGTGAGCAAGCTAAAAAATGGCGCGACAAAGGGCTTCCCCCTTTACGAATGGGTGTAAACTTTTCAGCCCGCCAGTTTCAGCAGGAAAATTTATTGGAGAATGTGCTGAACGTGCTCAGAGAAACGAAACTGGAGCCCGAGTTTCTTGAACTCGAAATTACGGAAAGTATCGCGATGGATCAGGTAGATAAAGGCATTCAAACGATGAACGAGCTGAATCAAATCGGCATCCGGCTCGCCATTGACGACTTTGGCATCGGCTATTCATCGCTGGGTTACTTGCGGCAATTCCCGGTACATGCACTGAAAATCGATCAGTCTTTTATCAAAAACCTGCCGAAAAACAAAGATGATGCCGCCATTACAGCCGCCATCATTGCCATGGGACACAACCTGAATCTTGAAGTCATTGCGGAAGGGGTTGAAACAAAAAGCGAACTCGGCTTTTTGCAACAACATGAATGCGATGGCGTACAAGGTTTCTACCTCAGCCAACCACTCCCGGCAGATCTATTGGAAGCCTTTTTAATAAGAGGCACCTACAAAACCTTGCTCACCGACTGAGAAAAACCGCCCCCCTTGCAATCGCCGGGAGTAAGAAATCGCAATTAATGATCAACGGGACAACCACCGGTCACGGAAGCGGAGGACTCATCACCATAAACTTCATGACTCGGCCGTCCCGCCAAAATGGTTTCTTTTCCCCAATTCGTCACTTGGGCAAAAGCATCCGACTGGATGAAGGTATCAAAGGTTTCACGCGTCGCCCATTCGGAAACAATCAAATAAGAGCGACTCTGAAAAACATCCTTGTAAAGATTTGTCTTTATGTGCCCCGGCGTCTCAGCCATCACATCCAGCACCAAAGCAAATTTTTTCTCAAAGGGTGCTTCCTTGCCTTCCAAAACCGCATAATTCATACCAACCGTTACCATGATGTCTCCTCTTTTTTTGGGGTCTGCATTTGTCTCTTGAAGCTGCTCATGATAAGAATAAGTGGGGCACTATTCAAGAGAAATCCGACGACTAAAACACTGCCCCTTATATTGGCATTGAATTCACTGATTTTTTCGTGCTAAAAACCGCACAGGGACACACAAAAAAATAATAAAATCCCATGAAACGTGCAACACCTCAAATCACCCTTATTTTTATTTGCATGCTCTTTTTCCTGACAAGCTGCGCGACCTACCGTCCCACACAGATCAATAATATCTGTAGTATTTTTCGCGGAGAACCCGATTGGTACGAAGCCGCACGAGAGGCCAACAAAAACTGGGGCACTCCGATCTGGGTCATGATGGCCATCATCCACCAGGAATCCCGTTTTGTGGACGATGCCCAACCGCCCCGGCCCTGGTTTCTGTTCATTCCCCTGCCGCGCCGCTCCTCCGCCTACGGATATGCCCAGGCCCAAAAACCCGCATGGGCCGACTACATCAAACATTCGGGAAACGGCGGCGCGGATCGGGATGATTTTGATGACGCCATCGATTTTGTCGGCTGGTACACCCATGTTACCCAGCGCAAACTGGGTATTTCAAAATGGGATGCCTATAATCAGTATCTGGCCTACCATGAAGGCCGCGGCGGCTACGGACGGGGCACCTGGAAAAAGAAGGGCTGGCTGAAAAAAGTGGCTAAAAAAGTGAAGAACATGTCCGCAGTTTATAACACACAACTAAAAGGCTGCAAAAGAGAACTTGATGATGCAATCGACGGCTGGTGGTTTTTTTAAGAAAGCGCTGATTAAGTCGGGGTTGAATTTTTCGAGAGATACCATATTCAGATTCAAGTCGCAAATTCCAGGGAATAGCCCGCTATTTCAAAAATTTGCAACACAGAAGCCGGAAGTTTTAGCCTCGAAAAAACAATTTATGACTTAATCAGCGCTTTCTTAAGATTGAGGCTTTGTTTCAGACGGGTGCACCGAAAGAGAAAAAGTCTCTTTCGCAGGTTTTTTTGCGGCTTCAGCCGCCTTCCGGGCCTTTTGATCGGCCCGGGTCAGCCATTTACGGATACGGTTCGCATCCCCGTATTTACTTAATTTTCCCCAAGAATTGAGTAATACAATGCTTAGCGTGCGATCGGCCAAAACAACCCGCATGACCAAACAATGTCCGGAGTCCGCAATATAGCCTGTTTTGCTCAGTGAAATATCCCATTTTTTATTCTGCACCAGGCGATTGGTATTCATAAACTCAACCTTCCAGCCCTTGCGCAAATCGGTCACATGGTCACGTTTGATCGTCGACATTTCACGAATTTTGGGATAACCTTCAACCGCTTCCAAAAGCAGGGCCAAATCGGACGCCGTGGAGACATTCCCGCTGCGCAAACCCGAAACATCCTTGAACACCGTGTCTTTTAAGCCCAAAGTACGGGCCTTTTTATTCATGGCGCGAACAATCGCCTTGTGCCCTCCGGGGAAAGTCCGGCCCAGGGCTGCTGCCGCACGATTATCCGAGCCCGCCAAAGTAATTTTGAGAAGATCCCCCCGTGTCATCTGCGTACCGTAACTCAAACGGGAGCGGGAGCCGCGCAAACGATCCCGATCTGCTTTTTTGATGTGGATCACCTCCGTCTCGGACAAACCTGCGTCAAGGATCACCATTGCCGTCATGAGTTTTGTAATAGAGGCAATGGGTTGTTGCACGTCTTTTTTTCGATCAAACAAGATTTCGCCATCTTCGACATCGATCACAAGCGCCCGCTCCGAGCGCAAAAAAAGCTTTTTCGGATTCAAATAAGGGAGTAGAGAATAATGCGGCGCCGTTTGTTTCTGCAGCGCCGCCGTTTCCGATCCGGCTACAAGCTGGCCGGGAAAAAAGAAACTCAGTTGGATCATGAAAAACAGAAGGAATAAAAAAAAGATTTTCACGTTAATTTTCAAAGAGAGATCAGAAAGAGACATTCACATTCCAAAACAGAAGGATGAATACCCCAAAATGTAACGAATTTTTCAACTTCCGTC
>JALUVJ010000014.1 GCA_027020665.1 Nitrospira sp. | reverse complement strand
CGCTCACCGCAGTTACCGCTTCCATTTCAACCCCGGTCTGTCCGGAGGTTTTGGCCGTGCCGGAGATTTCAATCGCAGCGATTTGATCTTCCCCGGCAGGAATGATTTTAAAGCGAATATCAACACTTGTAATCAGGAGCGGATGGCACATCGGGATCAAATCCGGGGTTCTTTTCGCTCCCATCACACCGGCGACTTGAGCCACCGCCAGCACATCCCCTTTTGCGATTTCACCCTCTTCAATGCGTTTTAAGGTTTCCGGCTTCATATAAACGGTCCCCGTCGCGGTCGCTTCCCGATGCGTATCTTTTTTCCCGGAAACATCGACCATTCTGGCCCGTCCCTCTTGATTAAAATGTGTCAATCCATCAGTCATCTTTTTCCTCCAAAATGATGAAAAAAGCTTAGCATAGGGTCTCGGAATGTGTCAATGAAAGCACAGACTGAAAAAAGAGATAACCCGGGACTTGAACCTTCTAAAATGAGGGAATAAAAAGAGCGTTTTTCGCCATAACGGCTTGTTTTGTATAGAGGGCAATCTGCCTATTTTATTGCCGGATTCATAGCGCATTCCGGCGGATACAAACACTCCGGCGCCTTGGGCAAAGACTAAAAATTAACCAAGAGCGATACCGCAAGCATTGTATCGGTCTTTTTGTTTAGCCTCGCCCCAATCGGCTCATTGTCGTACTTAATTTCGTAACTTGTTTTAAGGGAAAAATTTTGACTCAAGACCGTCACCATCGCTGAAACCGTATTAATATTGTAGTTATCGGCGTTATCAAAATCATAAAGATATTCGACCGACTGCGAAAATTTGTTCACTTCTGTGAAATGAAACTCATAGGAAGCAAAAGCACGCCCTCTAAGAAAATCCGATGAGGTATTGTTGGTGTATTCTTCATCTACATAATCCAAACTGGCTTCGGTATTTAAAAAATGTTTCGGCCCGACAAATATTTTGTACCCGCCAACCGGCCCTGCATAATACCGGGAATCAATCCCGGCAAACTTGTCCTTAAACCAACCCACGGCAAGCCCCGCATAAGCACGTTCGGAAAAAAGATAATCGCCGCGCAGCTCCGAAGCATAATTCTCCGCAGTCTTCAGCCCTTCACTTTTGCTATTGAGCGCCGATGCTTTCCAACTCCCCTCAAATGCTTCACTAAATTTATACTTGAATAAATTTTTAACGGAAAAGGTCGAAACATTGGTATTTCCGCCGGTATTGACGGAAGAAAGCTCGCCCTCATCGCTCCATTTTTTTTCCGCTGCCTCAACGACAGCAACCCCCAGTAACAGGGGCACAATCAGCAGGGATGTCATCTTGAATCTATTCATGTTTCCTCCACTTTCGTATTGATACATTTCATCTGACTTTTCCAGTAAAATGATTTACGGATGTCTTGTTTAAACCAACAAACAGGCGAGATCGCACCATTCCAGGGAAACTCTAATCAATGCAAGGATCGAAATAAAGTCAAAATCCGCGTTATTTATACAGTGGCAGATAGCCTCAATCAAGGCATTTTTGTATAAAAAACCGAAATTAAGGGGATAAAAAATGAACATTGAACAGATCATCGAAACGGTTATTTTATTGCTTAGCACCTACTCCATCAAGATACTGGCAGCCATCGCTGTTTATATGATTGGAAAGTGGATATCACGAAAACTTTCAAATATCCTCGGCAAAGTGCTCGAAAAAAACCGCGTTGAACCGACACTGATCAATTTCCTGAAAAATATGGCTTACTACACGCTATTGGTCCTGGTCGTTGTTGCCGCAGCAGGACAACTCGGCATCAAAATCACGTCATTCTTAACGATACTAGGCGCAGCAGCTTTGGCCGTTGGTTTGGCGCTGAAAGAGTCGCTTTCGAATTTTGCATCCGGTGTCATGCTTGCCTTTTTTCGCCCCTTTCGTGAAGGTGATGTCGTGACGGCAGGCGGCATGACCGGCAAGGTCACAAGCATCGCGATTTTTAATACCACCCTCACCACACCGGACAATCAAGTTGTGATTGTTCCCAATAGCGTCATAACCGGCAACATCATCACAAACGTCAATTGCAACGCCACCCGACGCATTGATCTGGTCATCGGCATCGGGTACGGCGACAACATCGGTAAAGCCAAAGCGATCCTCACGCGTCTGATTGAAGCCGATGCGCGCATTCTGAAAGATCCGGTACCGACGATTGCCGTTGCAGAACTTGCCGACAGCAGTGTTAATTTCAATGTGCGGCCCTGGGTAAAAACGGAGGACTACTGGAATGTCCGCAGCGATTTAACCGAAAAAATCAAACTCACATTCGACGAAGAGGGCATCAGCATTCCCTATCCGCAGCAGGATGTTCATTTGATCCCCAACGAGGCGTAGACCGTGCTTTCAAACCAGCGCGCAAGATTCGAAACCTGAAATTCCCATTTTAAAATGAATCTTCTGTCTTCCTGAACGCACGGCGGCGCCTCAAAGAGAATTTAATCACGCGAAAAAACCTCAAATATCCGGCTTTTCCGAGGCAGCACTATTCACACACAGCGCGAAAAAGTTTGCTGCAATAATGCCCTGATTGTATTTTAATGCCTTGATTTTTGAAATAAATTCGGTAGACTGGTTACTACACTTTATGAAAACCTTCGTCGAAAAAATAGTCCGCTTCCCTTATCTGGTCATCTTCTCCGTCCTTTTAATTACGCTCTTTTTTTTCACGCAAATCTTTAATATTGAACTGAAATTCGACCCCAAAGCCATTCTGCCTCAGGATGATCCCATCGTTCAGCGCAACAACCGGATCGAAGAAACCTTCGGTGGCAGCCGGGTCGTCGTTATCGGCGTCCACAATAAAAAGGGCGATATCTTCAACACAAAGACCCTGACAAAAATCAAAGCCATCACCGACGAAGTCAAACTGATTTCAGGCGTCAAAGAAGAAAATGTCATCAGTATCTCAGACCGAAAAATCAAGTATATCATCGGCACCGAAGGGGAAATCGACATCACACAACTCATGCCCGAAGTCCCCACAGATACCGAAGGCCTGGCGGCTTTGAGAAAACGTGTTTTCTCAAATGAACTTTTCTTGGACGGTCTGGTTTCCCGCGACGGCTCCGCCGCCGCCATCGTACTCGACTTCGCACAAAATGTGCCCAAAGACACCTTCGACGACACGGACTTACCGGAAGGCGCTTTTGAAGATTTTTTCGCACCGGAAGAAGAAGGTCATTGGGAACCCGGGGCATCTCCCTCCGGCTCATCGTCCCGGGACCCCTCCGCACGGAATCAGAGGCAAGAAGGCATTTCGGAATCGGCCCCGACACCGGCGCAAACATCCGGAGAAGCAGCAGAAGAACCCGATTGGAAAAAATGGCAGGGTGGAGAAAAAGAGAAAAGCGCCGAAGCATCCGGAGAAGCAGAACCCGAATGGATGAAATGGCAGAAATCGGATTCAAACTGCCAGCCCTGGCAAGTCAGCAAGGCCGGTGAAGCCCTGCGTGATTCCTACATTCACTGCCAGATTCAGGACATCCTCAAAAAATATACGGACGACGATCACGCCTTTTACCTCGGCGGCATGCCCGTCGTCCTCACCTATTTTGAATCCGATGCCTGGCAAATGCTCGTCGTCCTGTTCCCGATCGCCGTACTCATCATCGGCATCCTGCACTACGTCGCCTTCCGCACCTGGCAAGGCCTCATCATTCCACTTGTCACCTCGCTTTTGTCCGTGGTTTGGGGCATGGGCATCATGGGCACCACCGGCACGCCGATTGATCCCTGGAACGCGATGACACCGATTTTAATCCTCGCCATCGCTGCGGGACACTCCGTCCAGATTTTAAAACGGTATTACGAAGAATACGAACGCTTGGGTGATAACAAAGCCGCGGTCATTGAGTCCACAACACAGGTCGGATTGGCGATGATCACGGCGGGCTTGATTGCCTCAGCCAGTTTTGCCTCGCTGCTCACGTTTCAGCTTAAAACATTCCAGGCCTTTGGCCTTTTCACCGCCTTCGGCATTTTAAGTGCGCTCTTTTTGGAGTTGACCTTTATTCCGGCACTGCGTTCCGTGCTTAAACCCTCTCAAAAGAAACTCAAAAAACCCGAAAAAGAAGACAGCATCGACCGGTTTTTGATCGCACTGGCCAGTGCGATCAATGGAGAGGGACGTAAAAAAATTCTTATCGGCGGCGTCATTTTTTTCATCGTATCACTCTTTGGCGCATCCTTAATGAAGGTAAGCAACAGCAACCGCTCCCAGTTCTTCGAATCCACCAAGCTTCGGCAAGATGACAAGATGCTGAATGAAAAATTTGGCGGTACGTCCACTTTTTACGTCTTGCTTCAAGAAACGAAAAAAGGAGCACTCAAAGAACCGGCAGTTGCCTCGGCCATTGACCGCCTGCAGCGTCGCCTGGAAAGTGTGCCCAAAGTGGGAAAAACAGAATCCTATGTGGATTATGTCAAACAAATGAATCAAACCATCAAAGGCGGTGACCCCGCTTTTCTGCGGGTGCCGTCTTCACGCGACGAAATCGGTCAGTTTTTGTTTCTGTATTCCATTTCCGGCAATCCCGCCGACTTTGCCCGTCTCATGCGACCGCAGCAGGATGAGGCCATCATTTGGGTCTTCATGCGCACGGATGACACCCAACTGGCCGAAACCCTCATTAACATTGTGGAAGAAGCAAAAACCACCGATTTTAGCCCGCTGGGCGTCGAAGTCGGAGTTGCCGGCAGCACACCCGTCGTCGTCGCCTTAAACCAGGAAATGGTGCGCGGCAAGGCCATGAATATGTTGCAAATCACAGCCATCACCTTTTTAATGACCTCGTTTTTCAGGCGTTCTCTGCTGGGCGGACTTTTTGTCATCATCCCGCTCGGGCTTTCCGTCCTGATTAATTTCGGTGTCATGGGTTTCGCGGGCATTCACTTGGGCATCGGCACCGCGGCAATTTCGGCGATGGCCGTGGGTATCGGAGCGGATTACGAAATTTATCTCATCTTCCGTCTGCGTGAAGAAATCAGGAAACGCCGTAATGTGGCGGAAGCCGTGCGTATCACCCTGCTCACATCAGGAAAAGCCATTATCTTTGTCGCAATCGCCGTCTCATCCGGCTATGGCATGTTGGCTTTTACCGGATACTACCTGCACATGGAAGGTATCCTGGTGCCGCTCGCCATGCTCACCAGTTGCCTTGGTGCCCTGGCCATCCTGCCCAGCCTGGTACTGGTTTTTCGGCCCAAATTTGTTTTTGGCGGCCTGCAACTCGACACCCCGAAACCCGCTGTCGCCCAAAAATAACAAACGCCTCACGATAAAATCGATCAATCGCATTTGACCCGGATTCCCTGTATTTCTTATTTTGGACGATATGGATCAGAAACCGCTCAACAAAAAAATCGCCGCACTCATTGCCGAAGCGACACAAGAAGCCCGACATCCCGATATTGTGCGTGAACTGATTATCACCGCCCTGCGTCTTTCGGAAAATCATGTCACGGAAAACGACATCCAAATCATTAACACCGCACTGAAAGAAATGCGCTACGGCTTTAAATTTTTTACCCCCTACAAAGACATTCGCAAAATCAGCATCTTCGGTTCGGCCCGCACAACACCGGATCAAGACACTTACAAACATTCCGCAGCATTTGCCCGACAGATGGTCACAAAAGGCTTCATGGTGATTACAGGTGCGGGCGCGGGCATCATGCAGGCCGCACAAGAAGGCGCAGGTCGCCAAAACAGTTTCGGCATCAACATTTTGCTGCCTTTCGAGCAAAGCGCCAACAAATTTATTGAAAATGATCCCAAGCTGATGACCTTTAAATATTTTTTCACACGGAAGCTTTTTTTTGTGAAAGAGGCCGATGCCATCGCCCTTTTTCCCGGCGGATTCGGCACGCACGATGAAGGCTTTGAATCCCTCACCTTGCTGCAAACGGGAAAGACCGAACCCATGCCCGTTGTTTTCATTGACGTGCCTGGGGGCAGCTACTGGAAATCGTGGCGCAATTACGTCAAAGAAGAACTCGTTGAAAAGGGACTCATTTCTCCCGAAGACCTGTCTCTTTTTAAAGTCACGGATCACATCGACACGGCCGTCCGTGAAATCACAAACTTCTATCACAACTACAATTCATGCTGTTTTATGAAAGATAAAACCGTGATCCGGCTCCACCAACCGGTTGAAGACACATTTCTCGAACAACTCAACGACCATTTTTCCGACATCATCGTGCGCGGCAAAATCAAAAGAAGCGAAACCCTCTGCCAAGAAGACTGCACGGAGGACCTCGATGGCCTCCACCGTATCGTCTTTAATTTCAACCAGAAAAGCTTCGGCCGCTTTCGCCAGATGATCAATATGATCAACCAATATCACCCCCCACGCACAGGAGATTCATGAGAAAAAAAGTCACCGTTTTTGCACCGGCCTCGGTCGGCAACCTCGGCCCCGGATTCGACGTGCTCGGCATGGCGCTTTCGGGCATGGGCGACACACTGACCGCAGAACAACACTCCGAAGCCGATATCGTCATCAAAAAAATTACCGGAGATAAGGGGCAATTGCCTCTCGGCCCAAATGAAAATACGGCAGGCATCGCCGCCCGGGCGGTTTTAAATCACCTCAATATCAAAACCGGCATGCTCATCACCCTGCATAAAGACATTCCCGGCACCGGTTTGGGCAGCAGCGCTGCCAGTGCCGTGGCGGGAGCCTATGCCGCCAATCTCTTATACGGCGGACGACTGACAAAATCCGACCTCGTTTCCCTCGCCGCCGTGGCAGAAGAAAAAGTCAGCGGCGGTTTTTTCCTCGATAATGTCGGACCGTCACTGATGGGCGGCGTCACTTGGAACAACCCTTTTACCCGGGAAGTCGTCCGGCTCGGGGCAATCAAAGACGCCGTCATTGTTATCGCCACCCCTGATTTTCGCGTCTTAACCAAAGATGCACGCAATGCCCTTCCGCAATCCGTGCCCCTGGCTGATTTTATCGCCAACATGTCACAGACCAGTATGATTTCATGGGCCGTGGCACAAAATGATTTGAAACGCTTTGGCCAATCCATTCAAGATCATATCGTCGAACCTGCGCGGGCCCCCCTGATTAAAGGATTTGCCGATGTCAAAAAGGCCGCACTCAGCACCGGCGCACTGGGATGTTCCATCTCAGGTGCGGGGTCCACGATTTTTGCCGTCTCGGATGATAAACACCCGGGCGAGAAAATCGCCCGGGCCATGCAAAACGCCTTTGGCGCACACGGCGTTGATTCTGAAGTCCGGGTGACCGCAATGGATCTTGAAGGGAGCCGGGAAATCTTTCAGTCATAAAATTGCTGCAACGCAACGCAATTTCAGGTATAAAAGAAAACGACAACCGGCGCCTTCGCACAAAGAGTCTGACACATGGCATTGGGAACCACCCTCACTCAGTTTTTAATCGAAGAACAGCGCAAATACCCGGGAGCTTCCGGAGAATTCACCAGTTTACTTGCAGGCATCACCACGGCGGGAAAAGTCATCTCCCGTGAAGTCAACAAAGCCGGACTCATCGACATCCTGGGGTATAAAGGCAAAAAAAATATCCACGGGGAAGATGTGCAAAAACTCGACGACTTCGCCAATGCCATCTTCATCCAAACGCTCTGCCATACCGGACATTTGGCAGGCATCGCCTCCGAAGAAATGGACGACATCTACCATATCCCGAAAGACGCGCCCAAAGGAAAATATGTCTTCTTAATGGACCCACTTGACGGCTCTTCCAATATTGACGTTAACATCAGCATCGGGTCGATCTTTTCCATTTATCGCCGGGAAAGCGAAGGCAACAAGGCCACGATGAACGACTTCCTCCAGCCCGGACGAAAACTCGTGGGCGCAGGCTACCTCATCTACGGCTCAAGCACGATGCTGGTTTACACCACAGGTCACGGCGTGCATGGCTTTACGCTTGACCCCGGCATCGGGGAATTCCTGCTTTCGCACGAAGCAATACAAACCCCAAAACAGGGAAAAACCTACAGCATTAATGAAGCCTATCAAATGATTTGGCAAGAAAATATCGCAGCCTATGTGGACTTGGCCAGACGACAAAACAAAACCGCGCGTTATGTCGGCTCCTTGGTTGCCGACTTTCATCGCAACCTTTTAAAAGGCGGGATTTTCCTCTACCCGGCAGATCAAAAAAATCCCGAAGGCAAACTGAGACTGCTCTATGAAGCCGCCCCGCTTGCCTTCATTGTAGAACAAGCCGGGGGCCGTGCCAGCACAGGAAGAACCCGGCTGCTCGATATCGTACCCAAAAAAATTCATCACCGGGTCCCTCTCATCATCGGCAGCACAGAAGATGTCCTGCTTGCGGAAAAATGTATTTCAGGAAGCCCCGATTAAGCCTGTGTCGAGTTTTGCGAGGGCTAAAATGTCAGATTCAAGGCGCAAAGTTCAGGGAATAGCCCGCTATTTACAAAATTTGCAAGGCAAAAGCCGGGCATTTTTGCCTCGAAAAAACAATTCATCACTTCATCAGCGCTTCCTTTAGAAATTGACAAGGGATTGTAAATGTTTTATCTTTTCCCTCCTTCAATCCGTAAAAAATCGAGATGGGGCTGTAGCTCAATTGGGAGAGCGCCTGGTTCGCAATCAGGAGGTAGGGGGTTCAATCCCCCCCAGCTCCACAAAGGGCCTCCGAACACAGCCATTCATGTTCCGCATTTCAAAAACAAGTCTCATTTCAATGTAAAGGAAGTGCAGATCCGGTCCGGCTTGAATCAGAGCTTCCCAAAGACAGATTGATCGGCAGAGATTTCAATATCACAAACCTCCGTTTTTACGCACAATAAGGAACCCGATTGGAAAAACTAAAATTTGTCTATTGGCAAGATCGAGACCTTTGGCTGGGTTACTTGATTGAATTTCCGGACGATGTTATGCAAGGCGATACCCTGGAAAATTTAAAAGAAAACCTCAAGGAAATCCACAAAGAGTTTAATGACGGAAAAACACCCTGTGTTCGGGAAACGGGAGAAATTGATTATCCATGAACACATCATCCCTGCCAATATCAAAGACCGTTTTACTGGGGCTTTTGTGTCTCTTCACGCTCTCCGCCTGTTCCGGAAAACAAATCAAACCCGCCACCACGCTCCCGAAACAAGATGCCTCACTGGAAGAGCTGCTTTCCCTCTATCAACAGCGCGCAAAACTGAGCAGCAACATCAAAGCCCTCGTGAAAATCGAGGCCGATTTGGGCGAACGCGGTCGCCATAACATTCAAGCCGCCTGGCGGTCCTCTCCGGAATTCATTCACCTGAGAGGATTCAATCTTTTTGGCGGAGATCTCTTCACACTGGATGTTGGTGCCACGTCTTTTTCATTAAAAACACCTTCCGATCCAAAAGCCTTTGAAGCCGATCTGGAATTTTTTGATCAAATCGCAGGCCGACAAATCCCCTTTGGCTCCATCGACCTTTTAAAGTGGGTACAACGCGGCGGCATACCGGATACCGCCTTTCCCAAAATCCCCGTGCTCGAAAAATCGGACGATTTTTTTATCCTTTATCTCTTTTTAATCTTCGAGGGCCGTGCCATTTTGGTGGACAAGATCTTCATCGAACGCAGCGCCTTTCGTGTCAAACGTGTCGAACTCTTTGATTATACGGGTTTAAGGCGCAGTTTCATTGAACTGGACAATTATCAACTCGTTGACGGGCGGGAATTTCCTTTTTCCGTAAAAGGCGTCTCCGGCAATGAGGTCATCAGCCTACAGTTCAAAGAAGTTTCTTTCCCCCCACCTGCGACAGGACAGAGTCAATGAAAATCTTGGCCATTGAAACCAGTGCAATTGAGGGCGGCATTGCCTTGATGGATGAAACATATCTCATTGGGGAATACCGCTTAAACGTCCCCTCGCGACATGCAGAGCGCATCATGGTTTCAATCGACCATCTTTTAGAACAAAGCCGGACGACATTAGGCGACTTAGATGCCCTTGCCGTCTCCATCGGCCCCGGCTCCTTTACGGGACTGCGCGTAGGTTTGGCCACCGCAAAAGGACTCGCCGTGGGGGCAAACCTGCCGTTGGTTTTGGTGCCCACCTTAGAAGGAATGGCCGCCGCATTCCCCTATGCCCATCCCTTGATCGCCCCCTTTGTTGACGCACGAAAAGGCGAAGTCTACACCGCTTTGTTTGATGCGGAAAAAGGAAAGTTGGACCGGCTTCAAAAAGACCAAGCCATCCCGCCAGACCTTGCACTCAATAGCATTATCCAAATAAGTGAAGAGATGAAAAGACCCGTGTTATTCACAGGTGACGGAACAATAAAATATCGCGCACTCCTTCAGAAAAAAATGGGGAAACAGGCCTGTATCCCAGCCCGTGCTTTTCAGTATTCTTCCGCCGCACACGTGGCGGAGTTGGCGTTTGAGCGGTTTTTAAATGGGGAAGTGACACCGCCGGACATGGCCAACCCGGTATATCTTCGTGCCTCTGCGGCAGAGTTGAAGCGGGCCGGGTCGGAATCAAAAAAATGATGGAATAGGCTGTGAACATCTGCCAATCATTCCTGCCTCGTTTCCTCAACGGTCCTCACACAAAAACCGCTTTTAAATACCCACTTCGGGGCATTGCCCCATTGCGTAAAACCGGCTATTGTTATGTGTATGATGGGTAGACCATCATCACAATCTAAGGGAGGATCTGTTATGAGACCTTACAGACCATCTTTCAGGCACTTGCTTATCCCTCTATTACTGATGACCTTCTCCGCCTGCTCCGGGAGCGGCACAAGCAATTCACGTTCGCAGATTCCGGCGCTCATGTCTCCGGGAAGCGTGACGGGCACGGCCGCTTCAAAAAACAATGAAGGCGTGGATCACCTGGTTCAAGGACACTATGACATTGCGCTCGACTTTTTTAAAGAAGCGCTCTCGGCCAATCCCAACTTTGCGGAGGCGCATTTTAATATGGCGGTTGCATTTGACGGCCTCGGTGACCACGCAAAAGCGACAAGCTCATTTCAAAAGGCAAAGGATCTGGGGGGAAGCAATGCCAAAATTTCCGAAAACCCCATGTTGAAAAAACACCTCAATTTATAATCCGCCGTTCAAGGTCTCTCCATTCCGGAGAGACCTTGAACGCATCTCATCTCCCATATATGGTGTGTTATTAGTACAAAAGACCTATAAAAACCCCAAAGAATAGGCCTTTTCCTTCATTGAAGATTCTTGGCTCAACACGCTACTATGACGCGTATTTTTCTGCAATACCTTTTATCATTGATATGGAGTGCTTTACATGCTTAATGCGGCGCCGCCAATCAATTACATCCCGGTCTTTATCTTTATCCTTGTTTCCCTTGTTTTTGGCATCGGCACGCTCGTCCTCAGCTACTTTGTCCAAGTTCGCATCAACGACCCCGAAAAGCTCTCCCCCTACGAATGCGGCAGTGAACCGATTTCCGATGCCAGAACCCCTTTTCCCGCCCGCTACTACATCATCGCCATGCTCTTCGTCATCTTTGATGTGGAAGTGGCTTTTCTCTACCCCTGGGCCGTTGTTTTTAATAAAATCGGTCTTTTCGGTTTGATTGAAATGCTTATCTTTATCGCGCTCTTTATTATTGCCTATGTGTATGCCTGGAAAAAAGGAGGGCTTGAATGGGACTGACCGGCAAATTCGAAGCCAATTTTGTTACGCTGAAACTGGATCATGCCGTCAACTGGGCCCGAAAAGGCTCGCTTTGGCCCATGGTTTTCGGTCTGGCCTGCTGCGCGATTGAAATGATGGCCGCCGTCGCCTCACGTTACGACATGGACCGTTTCGGCGCGGGAATTTTTCGCGGATCGCCCCGGCAATCCGACCTAATTATTATTGCAGGCACCGTGTGCCGCCGCATGGCGCCCGTCATTCGAAAAGTCTACGACCAAATGCCCGAACCGCGCTACGTCATCGCGATGGGCTCCTGCGCGACATCGGGCAATATTTATGATGCCTATCCGGTCGTGCAAGGGGTTGACCGTTTTTTACCCGTTGATGTTTATGTGCCGGGTTGCCCCCCGACCCCGGAGGCGCTATTGGAAGGTTTGTTGACCCTGCAAGCTCAAATCATGAAAAAGAAGGTCTTTATCAAAGCATGAGAAAAGCCAAACCCTTTAAAGTGCCTCGCGGCATGAAAAACGGCGCAGATCACCCGCTTGCCCAAAAAATCCAAGCGGAGTTTGCCGATTTTTATATTGGCGCCACGCTTTTTAGAGACGATCTTTCGATCCATTTAAAACGGGAGGGCCTCTTCTCGATCTGCCGTTTTTTGAAAGAAGACCCCGCACTTGATTTTGATTATCCCATACATATCAGTTCCGTGGATTTTCCTAACGAAGCGGAACGTTTTGAAGTCGTGTATGAATTTTATTCCATTCGCAAAAAACACCAGATCCGCCTCAAAACCCGCGTGCCCGAAGATGATTGTGTCATTGATTCCGTAACCCCGCTTTGGGCAGGGGCCAATTACTTGGAGCGTGAGGTTTACGATATGATGGGCATTCGTTTCAACAATCACCCCGAGATGAAACGTATTCTGCTGCCGGATGAATACGATGAAGGCTACCCCTTGCGGAAGAATTTTCCGATTCAGGGGCGAGGGTGGCGAGATACCTTTGATTTTCCACATTAACGGCAAGGTAGAGACCTTATGGCTGTAGAAAACCCACCGACCGAAGAAGCATCGCTTCCGCTGCTAAAAACGGAAGAGGTCCTGCTGAATCTCGGCCCGCAGCATCCCTCGACACACGGGGTGCTGAAAGTCATCGTGACGCTTGAAGGAGAAAAAGTCATCAAGTCCGAACCGGTACTGGGCTTTCTGCATCGCGGCGTCGAAAAAATCGCGGAGCAAATCACCTACAATCAATTCATCCCGCACACCGACCGGCTGGATTACATTTGCGCCATGTACAACAACTTCGCCTATGTGCGCGCCGTGGAAAAGCTGCTCGACATCACCGTGCCCTGGCGCGCCGAATACCTGCGTACCATCGTCGCGGAGGTCCAGCGCATCATCGGCCACCTCTTCTGGCTCGGCACGCAGGCCCTGGATATCGGCGCGATGACAGTCTTCTTTTTTACCTTTCGGGATCGTGAAGTGCTTTTGGATCTCTTTGTCGATTTATGCGGCGCACGTTTGACAACCTCTTGGTACCGTGTGGGCGGCGTCGAACGGGATTTCACCGACAAAATTATCGACGATTTATACCGATTCATCGACAGCTTTCCCGAAAAAATCGCCGAATACGATGCCTTGCTCATTCGAAACCGGATCTGGCTGGCCCGCACAAAAGACATCGCGGTGATTTCGGGTGAGGACGCCATCGCATACGGCCTCACGGGGCCGACCTTGCGCGGCTCCGGTGTGGACTACGATCTCAGAAAAGTCAGTCCTTACGGCGCATACGGCCATGTCGAGTGGACCGTGCCCCTGGGCACAAAAGGCGATACCTACGACCGTTACTGGATCCGCATGGAAGAGATGAAAGAGAGCAGCAAAATCATCCGCCAATGCCTGGACCAACTGCCGAAAGGCCCTTATAAAGCCTATTTACCGAAGTTTGTCGCGCCGGACAAAGAACGGGTTTTCACCGATATGGAAAGCATGATCTATCAATTTAAACTGTATTCCGGCGGTTTTAACGCCCCCGAAGGCGATATCTATTGCGGAACCGAAGCCCACAAAGGCGAATTGGGTTTTTACATTGTCAGTCAAGGCGGCGGAAAACCTTACCGTATGAAAATCCGCGCCCCTTCTTTTGTGCACATGGGCGCCTTTGATCATATGGCGAAAGGTTATATGATCGCCGATATTATTACGATTTTCGGCACCTATGACATCGTCATGGGTGAGTGTGATCGATAAACGATGAGTAGCGTCGGCAAACAAAGTGCTGCACCCGATGCGGTCAAAAAGATGGTCGAGTTGACCATCGACGGTCAAGTCGTAACCGCCGAAGAGGGCTCCTCCCTCTTCAACGCGGTAAAATGGACCGGCACACAACTCCCGGCCATGTGTTACCATTACAGCTTTTCCCCTTTTGGCTCCTGCGGCCTCTGCTTGGTTGAAGTCGAGGGCAAAAAACATAATGTCCGTGCTTGCACGGCCAAGGTGACCGAAGGCATGGTCGTCTCAACCGGGACGGATAAAATAGTCGAGGCCAGAAAAGGTGCCGTTGAAAAACACCTCAAAACCCATCCCCTGGATTGTCCCGTCTGTGACAAAGACGGCCAGTGCGAATTGCAGGACATGGCCTACGACCTCGAAGTTTATGACATCAAAGAAGGTAAACGGAAACAAATCCCGGAAGATACGCGCAGCCTGGTGCTCGACTTCAACATGGAACGCTGCATCCTCTGCGGCCAGTGCATCAACATCTGTAAGGAAGTGCAACTGGTCGACGCCCTCTGTTTTTATAAAAAAGACAAACAGAAGCACGTCGGCGCACACGGCGGAGAAACCCTCTATTGCGAATTCTGCGGCGACTGTCTGGCCGTCTGTCCGGTCGGCGCCATTGTCAGCAAGTTTTCGAAATACACCTTTAAACCCTGGCAACTCAAAAAGACGGAAACCACCTGCAGCTTCTGCTCGGACGGCTGCTCGATCACACTTGAAACAAATGCGCGTGACATTATGGTGGTCACCTCAGAACTCTCCTACGAATCCAAGTGGGGTTTTGACGTAGAACCCGGCGAAGGGCACGGCGGCATCTGTGTACGCGGCCGGTTTGGCTTTCAATATGTGATGAGTGACGCACGGCTTTCGAAACCTCTTGTGAAAACCGAAGGGCAATTTGTAGAAGCACCTTGGTTTAAAACACTGATCGACATCGGTAAACGCTTGAACGACATCAAAGCGACACACGGCGGACAGGCGATTGCAGGACTCATCAGCGGGCGGTGTACAAACGAAAGCGTGTATCTTTTTCAGAGACTAATGCGTTCAATCTTGGAAACCAACAACATCGACACCGCCGCACGCTACGGCCACATGAACTCTGTGCTGGCCCTGCGCGAAACCGTAAATATCGGAGGCGCAACCGTCGATGAAAAACAACTCGCGCTTTCCGATGCAATTCTCATGATCGGTTCAAACCTGACGGAAACCAACCCGATTACCGCACTTCGGGTCAAGGCGTCCATGAGCGAATTTGCAGGAAAACTGCTTGTCGCCGATGACACGGAAACAAAAATCATGAAACTCGCCACGCACCCCCTTCAGATTGCCCCGCATTCCGAAGGAGACTTGATTCAGGGACTGGTTAAGGCGGTGATTGCAAAAGGCTTGACCGACCCTGATTTTATCGAAAAACAATCTGAAGCCTACGCTGCCTTGAAAGAGGCGGTCGCGCGGATTTCAGAGACAAGGGTTTCGGAAAAAACCGGATTGGAATGGGAAAAAATAGAAGAAGCCGCAATACTGCTTGCGCAGTCGAAACGTGGCGTGCTGCTTTGGGGTGAAGACATCGTTTCGGAAAAAGGCGCGTATCAAAATGTGCGGCGTTTGATCGATCTTGCCCTTTTGACCGGGCTTTTCAGAAAAGAAGGCGCAGGCATCCTCCCGGTTTGTGAGGAAAACAACGAACAGGGCGCGGTCGATATGGGCGCGGTGCCCGAATTTCTGCCGGGCCAAGTTTCTTATGCCGCTGAAGACGCGCGCCGACAATTCGCAAACGCTTGGCATGCGTCTTTACCCGAATCAACGGGCGGCTCACCCGGATTGAGCCTCTCCGAAATCATTGAAGCCGCGCATCGCGGTGAAATCAAGGCGCTCTATCTGGTGGGTGAAAACCCGCTCGGCACCCTGCCCGCTTCGATGAAGGTACGGGAGGCATTGGAAAAAATCGACTTCATTGTTTGCCAAGACCCCTTCATGAGCGAAACGGCAGAAATCGCCGATGTCATCCTGCCCGCCGCGACTTTTGCGGAAAAAGAAGGCACTTACACCAATATTATGGGCGCAGTCAATCGTGTCACGGAAGCCTTTGATCCCAGAGGCGAGGCCCGGCCCGATTGGAAAATCTTAACCGATTTATCCAAACATCTCGGCCATCCCGTTCAATATCATTCGGTGGAAGAAATTCGCCGGGAAATTTCTCAGATGGTGCCGGGCTATTACGCACAAGACAAAGTACATGAGACGAGCGATCTCCCTGAAAACTTCGCCGAAGATATTCCGGAGCGTTATGCTGCTCCGGCGCAGGATACGCGGAAAAATACCATGACGCTTTCCTTGCAACAAGTGCTTTATCACTCCGGGAAACTCACGACACGCGACAAAGGGCTGATGAAAATTTACGACAAGGCCGTCCTGCACATCAGCGAAGCCGATGCGGAAGCCTTGGGGAACCTGCAAACGGGTGATTCCGTCAATATTAAATCGCCCCTGGGACAACTCGAAGTTCAAATCGAAATCACACCGGAACTGCCCAAGGGACTCGTTCACTATCCCGTTCATTTTAATGATCCTCCCGTGAAAGACCTCTTGGCCACCGAAATTGATGCAAAGAGCAAGGTTATTTATTTCAAAACCGGTGCGGTCACCCTGGAACCCTCGGCTTCCCTCGATTTGAGAGTGATTACCCCCGAAGATGCTGCCGAAGACACGATGGAGGACGCCGGAAAAAATGCGGCGAAAAACCTCTCCGCAGAGGATGCGGCGTGAGAAAAATTCTCTACAACTTCCTTTTTGTGGAAATCGTGAAGGCTTTGAAGCTGGTTTTCAGTCACTACTTCGTAAAAGAGGTAACGCTTCAATATCCACATGAAAAAACAGCTCTCCCCAATACGCAACGGGGTGCGCTGTGCCTCTTACGATATGAGGAAAGTCAGGAAGAACGTTGTGTCGGCTGCGATCTTTGCGGTGCGGCCTGCCCATCTGCTTGTATTACCGTTGTGAGTGAAGTGGATGAAAAAGACGGATATGTCGTCAGACGATATGCCAGCTCTTTTGATATTGATATTACAAAATGTGTGTTCTGCGGGTTTTGTGTTGAGGCCTGCCCGGTCAACGCCTTGGCCATGACCAAGATGTATGAATATTCAACCATCAATAAAAGAGATCTGATTTTCGATAAAACGAAGCTCTACGATATCGGCGAAAAATTGCACCGCGAAGCAAAGGGATATCTCGTTGCCCACAATCAAGAAGGCGAAGATGAAGAGGTCGTAAGTCAATATCGTTATCGTTTCCCCTCTTCACGGCAAGAAGAACCTGAACAGGAAGAGAAAAAGTAAAATCAGATGGTTGAACTCCTTTTTTTCATCTATTTTGCGACCCTCACCATTGTTTCATCTATTCTGACGATTGGCTTAAGAAGTCCCGTTTATTGCTCGCTTGCCCTGCTTTCGACCTTGCTGCACGTGGCAGGTCTCTTTGTACTCTTACACGCGGAATTTATTGCGGCGCTGCAAGTCATCGTGTATGCCGGGGCCGTGCTCGTTTTGTATATTTTTGTCATCATGCTGCTGGATTTAAAAACCGCAGAAAAATTTTTACACAAACAAGTGGGCATCGCGATCTTTTTCGGGGTCGTGCTGATTTTTGAAATATTAATCGGCCTTTTTCAATCCCCTCTGTTTTCTTCCGCGCCCGAAACAGGCCCGATCACCGAAGACACCCTGGGCAATACGGCACAAATCGGGATCGCGCTTTTTACTAAATATTTATTGCCCTTTGAAATTGTGGGGGTTATCTTGCTGGGCGCCGTCATCGGGGCATTGGTTTTGGCGAAAAAAGTCCCCGCACGTTAGAAATGATTTTATGATTCCTTTGTCTTATTACGTTGCAGTCTCCACCATTATGTTTGTCGTGGGATTGGTGGGCGTGCTGATTCGGAAAAATTTTTTGATCATTTTATTTTCCATCGAACTGATGTTGAATGCGGCCAATATCAACCTGGTGGCCTTTTCGCGGCATTACGGCGCAATCGACGGCCAAGTGATTTCGCTTTTTATTATCACGGTTGCTGCGGCCGAGGCTGCGGTCGGACTTGCGATTATCATCGTACTCTTCCGTAGAAAAGCCGTCACGAATGTTGACGAACTCAACTTGATGAAGTGGTAATCACTATTATCGGAAGCAGGTAAAGATTAGCGTGGAAGCAGTTGAATCGATCAGGCCCCTTTTGGCCGTACTTGTCTCGATGATCGCGGCAGGGATTGTTTTAAAGTTTGACAAAGATCCCAATCTGAGAGAAGGCGTCTCGATTGGCGCAGGGGTAATCACCTTTTTCATCGTGATTTCAATGGCCCCGCATGTGCTCGCCGGCGGCGCGTTTGAATACACGCTTTTCACCTTTGTGCCGAGCCTTGCCATTGCCTTTAAGGCGGATGCGCTGGGGCTCTTTTTTGCGACCGTCGCTTCTTTTCTTTGGATTATCACCTCCTGTTATTCCATCGGCTACATGCGAACGGCCAAAGAAATCCATCAGACCCGCTATTTTTCCTGTTTTGCCATCAGCGTCTCTTCCGCCTTAGCCGTTGCTCTTTCGGCAAACTTGCTTACACTCTTTATTTTCTATGAAATTTTGAGTTTTTTCACCTTTCCGCTCGTCAATCACAAGGGCACACAGACTTCTTTCGAGGGTGCCAAAAAATACATGATCTACCTTTTCGGCACCTCAAAAACCTTTTTCCTGGCCGCGTTGATTTTAACCTACAATGTTGCGGGCACCCTCGATTTTGCCCAAGACGGTCTTTTTTCCGGTCAAGGCTCGCCGATGATGTTGACTGTTATCTACATTCTTTTTATCGCAGGCATCGCCAAAGCAGGCATCATGCCTTTTCACGCCTGGCTGCCTGCAGCAATGGTTGCGCCCACGCCTGTCAGTGCTTTGTTACACGCCGTGGCGGTTGTGAAGGTCGGCGTCTTTTCCGTGTTGCGCATCATCTTTCATGTCTTCGGTGTCGATTTGATGCAATCACTTCATTTGGGCATCCCAACCGCTTTTTTTGTGTCATTCACGATTATCACGGCATCCGTTTACGCACTCACACGAGATAATCTCAAAGCACGGCTTGCCTATTCCACCGTAAGTCAGCTTTCATATATCATTCTGGGCGCGGCCTTGTTGACACCCAGCAGCATGACGGGCAGTGTGATACACATTGCAAACCATGCCTTTTCCAAAATCACCCTCTTTTTCTGTGCGGGGTCGATTTATGTGGCGACACACAAAATCAAGATCAGCGAACTCAACGGCATCGGACGTAAAATGCCCTGGACAATGACGGCTTTTGCCATCGGCACCCTGAGCATGATCGGCGTGCCGCCGGCGGCGGGTTTTATTACAAAATGGTACTTGGCGCTCGGCAGTATTGAAGCCGATCAAATTCCGATTCTTTTTGTCCTGCTCGCAAGCACGGTGCTTAATGTCGGCTATTTTGTGCCCATCATTTTTAAGGCTTTTTTTCACAAACCCGCAGACCGCTCGGCAGAGGCCGAGGGCAATTACGGCATTCACCACGATGACATTAAAGAAGCCCCTTATTTTGTCGTTGTGCCGCTCGTCGTTACCGCGACGCTTTCGCTTTTGATCGGTCTCTTTCCGAGTTATTTCATGATGCTGGCAAAGGGGGTGATCCAATGATATGGGTTCATCCTGCGCTCTTCTTCTTTATTGCGGCGGCCGCACTGCCCTTTTTAGATGAAATGAAACGAAAGACGGTTCTGCTCGGCGCACCCTTACTTTGCCTGCTGCCGCTTTATTACACACCGGAAGGCCTTCACGGCATCATTTCTCTCATGGGACAGGAACTGATCTTTGGCCGGGTGGACAAGCTGAGTCTTGTTTTTGCTTATATTTTCGCCGTGATCGTTTTCATCGGCATGATTTACGGATTCCATCTTAAGACAATTCGCGAACATATTGCGGCACTCGTTTATGCGGGCGGCGCAATGGGGGCGGTTTTTGCCGGAGACCTTTTTTCCCTCTTTTTCTTTTGGGAAATCATGTCCTTCTCTTCGGTCTTCATTATCTGCTTTGGCGGTTCGGCCCGATCGGTCCAAGCCGGTTTTCGTTACTTGCTGATTCACACCCTGGGTGGTGTGCTTCTACTCGGCGGCATCATTGTGCATGTGGTCAATACCGGAGACATCGGCTTTAACGCCATTTCACCCGGCGGCTGGGCCGGCGGCTTGATGCTCTTTGGATTTTTGGTGAATGCAGGCGGGCCGCCGCTTCACGCCTGGCTGCCCGACGCTTATCCCGAAGGCAGTGTCACGGGAACGATTTGGCTTGCGACCTTTACGACAAAAGTCGCTGTTTATACTTTGGTGCGCGGGTTTCCGGGGGTGGAAGTCTTGGTTTCTATCGGTCTCTTTATGACTCTTTTCGGAGTCTGCATGACCATTATCGAAAATGATGTACGACGGCTGCTCTCGTACCATATCATCTCTCAGGTCGGATACATGGTTGCCGCCGTAGGGGTCGGCACGGAACTCGCCATTAACGGCGCAGTGGCCCATGCCGTCAACAATATCCTTTTTAAAGGGCTGCTAATGATGGGCATGGGCGCAGTCATTCACATGACGGGAAAACGCAAAGCCACGGAGCTCGGCGGTCTCGGCAAAGTAATGCCCTATACCGCCGTTCTCTACATGATCGGAGGTTTTTCAATTTCCGGCGTGCCGCTTTTTAACGGTTTTGTCAGCAAAGGCATGATTATCGCGGGCGCCGCCGAAGCGCATCGTCCCATCACAACACTCTTATTAACAATGGCGGCTTCGGGTACCTTTCTTTCAACGACTTTGAAACTGCCTTTTAATGTATTCGTCGGGCGTGACAAACAACTCAAGGTCACCGACCCGCCGCCGAATATGCTCATCGGCATGAGCCTTGCCGCAATGCTTTGCTTTTTGATCGGCATACAGCCGCATATCTTGATCGACATGCTGCCTTATGCCGATGTGGAATATCATACCTTTACAGTCAGTCATGTGCTCGTACAGTTTCAAATCCTGTTGACGGCGGCCTTGGCTTTTCTTTTCTTTGTCGAAAAGCTGCGGCCCAAAGCGACGATCAGTCTTGATGTCGATTGGTTTTACCGAAAAAGCGGCATTTGCTTTATGAAGTTTGCACAAGGGCCGACTGCCCTCTGGGAAGAATTTATTATCGAGGTATATAAAGGCGCGATCATCCGGCCCACAAAGCGGTTTGTTGCACTTTGCCGCCGCTTTGATATCGCTGTGATCGACCGCGTGGTGAATGAAATCGGGCGCGGCGTTTTCGGCGGTGCCTGGTTTTCAAACTTTTTTGAAAAATATGTCGTTTATGCCTTTATCAACATCGTCGGCTACATGAATCACATTGCCGCACATATTTTCAAAAAGCTTCAAACGGGATCGGTCCATAACTACGCCATGATTATTATCGTGGGCATCTTTGTTTTGGTGAACCTTTATTTGCTGGTCGGGAAACAACTGGCCACCTGGATGGTTGCAATTTACTAGAAAGCGGAATCGTTGATGTTGAGCACATTGGGTGAAATATTCGCAAGCAGTCAAGTCGGCTTCCCGGTCTTAAGCCTCACAATTTTTATTCCGCTCGCCGCCGCCGTCTTGGTCTCCCTCATGAAGGATGCTCAGCAAATTCGTCAGATTGCCCTTTTGGCTACGCTTGCTTCATTTGTTTTATCGCTCATTCCGCTCATTCTTTTTCAGAACGGCACCTCGGATATTCAATTCGCTGAACGTTATGATTGGATCGCCCCCCTGGGTATTAGCTACCATGTCGGTGTGGACGGCGTGAGCATTCTGCTGGTTGTACTCACCACCTTTCTTTCGGTCTTGACCCTGGGGTTCTCCTGGAAGGGCATCAAGAACTATTTCAAACAATATATCATCTGTCTGCTTGTCTTAGAGACAACCGTGATCGGAGTGTTCTGCGCACTGGATCTCTTTCTCTTTTTTCTCTTGTGGGAAATCATGCTGATCCCGATGTACTTCCTGATTAAAACCTGGGGCGGGCAGCGGCGCAATTACGCCTCTTTAAAATTCGTGCTCTACACGCTCTTGGGCAGTGTGCTGATGTTGGTGGGTTTTGTCATTCTGTATTTAAATCATCACAGCGCAACAGGCACTTATTCTTTTGATTTTCTTGATTTATTGAGAGCACCGCTTACCCGAACAAAACAAATGTGGGTCTTTACGCTGCTCTTTTTCGGTTTTGCGTTTAAAGTGCCGATGTTTCCTTTTCACACATGGCTGCCGGATGCACACGTCGAAGCACCCACAACAGGCAGTGTGCTGCTGGCCGGAGTGCTTTTGAAGATGGGGACTTACGGCTTTGTGCGTTTTTCCTTGCCTTTATTGCCGGAAGCCTCACTTTATTTTATGCCGCTCATGTCGATTTTGGGCGTCATCGGCATCATCTACGGCGCACTGCTCGCACTTGCGCAAAACGACATGAAAAAGCTGATTGCTTATTCCTCCATCAGCCATCTGGGTTTTGTGATTTTAGGGATTTTTGCCCTGAACGCCGACGGCATCCAAGGCGGTATCATTCAAATGATTAACCACGGGATCTCTACTTCCGGACTCTTTTTTGTCGTCGGTTTTCTTTACAACCGCCGCCACACGCGGGAGATTTCGGAATACGGCGGCCTCGCAAAACAGGTGCCCATTTTGGCAGTGTTTTACCTCATTATCAGCTTGTCTTCACTGGCCTTCCCAGGCACAAACGGTTTTGTGGGGGAATTGATGATCCTCATCGGCGCAATGAAAAACTCTTGGCAACTTGCCGCCCCCGCTTTCATCGGAGTCTTGCTTGCCGGAGCCTATCTGCTCTGGCTGTATCAACGTCTGATGATGGGGGAATTGAAGAATCCGAAAAATAAAACCCTTGTCGATTTGGATCGCATCGAGATCGGTATTTGCACCGCGCTTACGGTCGTGATTCTCTGGATGGGGATTTATCCCTTCCCCTTTTTAAAAATGATGGATGGCTCCGTACAATTTATTACGGATCGGCTTGGCACCGCCACGGTAATTACAGAAACGACGGTACCGGAAACATCATCCAAATTCGCACTTAGAAAGTAAGGAGCAACACAACTTGCAACAAAAATATACGGCGATTCTCAAACAAGATGCCAGAGTCTGGGTCGGCTGGGTAGAAGAAGTCCCCGGCGTGAACTGCCACGCAAACTCACGCGAGGCCCTTCAAGAAAGCCTGATGGCCATGCTGACACAAATATTGGCCTTCACACGTCGCGCAACACTCGATGTAGCGGAAATCTGTTTTAAGGACAAGGCATGATCAACGACTACCTCTTATCGATCATTCTCTTTGCCCCGTTTGCGGGTGCGACGGTTCTGTTTTTTATTTCGAATACGCAAAAGGATGTCGTGCGGGGCATCGCAGCCTTTTTTAGCGGGCTCTCTTTATTGGCATCGCTTTACCTTTTTTATACCTTCGATGTCTCGCAAGGCGGTTTTCAATTTATCAGTCGAACCGTTTGGTCTCAAACGCTCGGCATCTCCTTTTATTTAGGCGTTGACGGCATCGGGACGCCGATGGTCTTGGCCTCCGCCCTGCTCATGTTTTGCGGCGTTTTTGTCTCCTGGGATATTAAAGACCGCCTGAAAGAATTTTATATCAACCTGCTCGTACTCGGTTCGGCGACAATGGGAGTTTACATGTCGCTGGATCTTTTTTTCCTTTTCTTCTTTTATGAGCTTTCCGTGATCCCCATGTATCTCTTCCTGATCATGTGGGGCCGACACACAAAGGGCTACAAAGACATGAAAGGCCATATCAATCTGGCCGGAGAGGAAAAAAGAGAATCAGTCGGCTTCATCCTGAATTTCAATAAAAACAGCAAAGAATACGCGGCGATGAAGTTGACGCTTTATCTCTCATTCGGCGCCGTCGTCGCCCTCATGGGCATCCTGCTTGTTTACGTAAAAAGCGGGTTGAATACCTTTGACCTGCTTGAAATCGGTGAAAAAGGAAACCTATCACTGGGGGTCAAAGAAATCGGTTTTCTCCTCATTTTTATCGGCTTTGCCCCCATTGCAGCGATTTTTCCCTTTCATTCCTGGTCTCCCGTAGGTTACGCAGCGGCACCGCCTGCCGCCAGCATGATGCATGCGGGGGTTTTGAAAAAACTGGGGCACTTTACCATTATCCGGATTTGTTTTTATCTCTTTCCGGAAGCCACGGCTGAATGGATGCCGCTTGTGGCCATTATTTGTATTTTTAACATTATCTACGGCGGCCTCGTCGCCTTTTTGCAAAAAGACACCAAGTTTGTCGTGGGTTATTCCTCCGTGGGGCATATGGGATATATTTTTTTAGGAATGGCCTCACTCAATACCATCAGCCTAACAGGCGCCGTCTTCTTCCTTTTTGCCGATGCAATGGCCATGGGGCTGCTCTTCGCGCTTGCGGGTTTTATTTATTATCAGGCCAAGACCTTGGATATCCCTTCTTTGGGCGGGCTCGTACATAAGATGCCTTTTGTCACCGCCTGTTTTGTGGTCGGTGGAGCGGCCTCCTTCGGCCTGCCCGGCGGCATGAACTTTGTGGGTGAAATCATGGTTTTCATGGGCGCCTGGGAAATTTATCCGATTCAAACCATCATCGCCGCCCTCGCTGTTGTCATCACCTGGGCCTACTATTTTCGCATGACGCGCACCATGTTTTTTGGAAAACTCAATCCGGCCCTGCCCGACGTCAAAGACGCGCGCAGCTGGTATGAGCGCCTTCCGCTCGTGCTTCTGGTCTTCTTCACGCTCTTTTTCGGCATCTTTCCGGGGAAATTTATCAGCGTGATCGAAAAAGGCGTTACCCCTATTTTGGCCCGATTTGACAGCACAGCCGGAAGCGCCATCGCGCAACAAACAAAGCTGAGCACCCACATTGGAGACGAGAGCATAAAATGACGCCCGAAATTATGACCCTTGCCGACCTGAACCTACGGCTCATCGCACCGGAACTGTGGATGACACTGCTCTCTTGCGTTGTTTTGATGATGGACGTCTTTTGCCCAAAACTCTCAAAACCCAAATTGGCCTATTTCTCCGTCTCAGGTATGGCCTTGATTACCCTTCAACTCATCGGCTACGGCATCGACGGCACCGGCGGCACTTCTTTCAGCGGCATGTTTGTGCTGGATCCTCTGGCGATCTTTTTCAAGATCTTCATTTTGCTTTCAACCATCGTGATGATTTTGGCCTCCATCGAGGCCATGGAAAAGATCCCTTATTTCCGGGGAGAATATTATTTCCTGCTGCTTTTTTCAGCACTCGGCATGATGTTCATGGTCTCCGCAAATGACTTTTTGTCCCTTTTCATCACCCTGGAATTCTCAACCTTTGGATTTTACATTCTCGTCGCCTACTTACGTGACAACCTGAAATCCAACGAGGCAGCGATCAAATTTTTTATCCTGGGTGCCCTTTCAGCCGCCTTGATCGCCTACGGCGTTTCTCTGGTGTACGGTGAAGTCGGCACTCTGCTTTTTGAAGAAATCGCCGCAAACCCGCCCGAATACACCATCGGCCTCACCATCGGACTTCTTTTCATCTTTGTCGGCATTGGCTACAAACTAGGCGCGGTGCCCTTTCATGTCTGGGTACCGGATGTTTATCAGGGCGCACCCACAACCGTCACCGCCTATCTTTCCGTCGTCCCGAAGGCGGCGACCTTCGGGATTTTCCTGCGTGTTGTTTTTGGCACCTTCTTGGAACTGAAAGCCGACTGGCAATGGATGATTGTTTCGATTGCCGTCTTATCCATGACCTACGGCAACATCACCGCCATCGCGCAGAAAAACATGAAACGCCTTTTGGCCTACTCCGGCATCGCGCATATCGGCACCGTGCTCATCGGCATGGCCGCCGGCACACAAATGGGCGTGGAATCTATTCTTTTCTACATCCTCACATATCTTTTTGCCAACATTGGCGCCTTTGTCGTCGTCATCATTTTCCAAAATTTAACCGACAAAGATGATATCGACGATTTTGTCGGACTCAATCGGCGCTCGCCTTTAATGGCCTTCGCCATGCTGGTCTTTTTACTCTCCTTGGCGGGCGTGCCGCCGCTGGCCGGATTCATCGGGAAAGTTTACGTCGTTGTCGCCGCCGTACATCAGGGGCTCATCTTCATCGTTGCCGTTGCGCTCATCAACATGGTCATTTCATTCTATTATTATCTCATCGTCGTCAAAAAGATCTACTCTGTCGAACCGAAAGAATACACCCCGATCCATATTTCGACGCCGCTCAAAATCGCCATTTACGTCAGCATCGCAGGCGTCCTCCTACTGGGTATCTGGCCCGATCCTTTCATTCAGGCCTCTGTAACCGCCAGCTCTGTGTTTGCGGATTTGATTCCGAAATAAAATCAACGCCTTTTTCATCCCGCCGCGGAGCGTCTCCCTTCGCCGCACATCGCATTGCCGTGCTTGGCAATCCCCCAAAATCAATCGCTGATTTTGGAAATGCGGATGATGGACTTTTCCCGTGCAGGATTGATACAATTTCAATTCAATATTATCCCCGTGAGCGATCCCGATGTTTCAGATCCGCATTCATGGGCGCGGCGGACAAGGCGTTGTCACCGCGGCGGAGATTCTTTCCGTCGCCGCGTTTTTGGACGGCCGTTTCGCCCAGGCCTTTCCGAGCTTTGGCTCAGAGCGCATGGGCGCGCCGGTCATGTCCTTCTGTCGCATCGACGACCGAAAGATTCGTCTGCGCGAACCGGTGATGCAGGCCGATGCCGTCATCGTGCAGGATGCGACCTTGCTGCACCACGTCGATCTTTTTTCGGGGCTGAACCCGGAAACGGGCCGTTTGATTCTCAACGCCTCCCGCGATGCAGCGGCACTGGGCATTGAGGACTTTGTTTCATCCTTTCCCGCCGGGCATTTCTGCGGCCTGCCCGCCACAGGGATTGCGCTGAAACACATCGGACGGCCCCTGCCCAATATCGCCCTCGTCGGTGCATTTGCGGCGATTTCCGGTCAAATCACCTTAAAAAGCGTGGAAGAAGCTGTTCAACAGCGTTTCACCGGGACGATCGCCCAAAAGAACAGCGCCGCCGCAAAAGAAGCCTATCTGTACGTCCGACAGCATCAACAAGAGACCGGAGGAGGGATGACACATGCTGCGGCAAATTGAAGGATCGCAAGCCGTCGCCGCGATCGTCGCCGCCTGTCGACCCGAAGTCATTTCCTGCTATCCGATTACGCCGCAGACGCATATCGTCGAAACGCTTTCGGCCAAGGTCAAAAAAGGCGAATTGGGATCGACGCAGTTTTTAAACGTCGAGTCGGAGTTTGCCGCCTTGAGTGTGCTCATCGGCGCCTCGGCAACCGGCGCGCGCAGTTATACCGCAACGGCCAGCCAGGGCTTGCTCTTCATGGCCGAGGCCCTCTACAATGCCTCGGGTCTGGGGCTGCCGATTGTCATGACCGTCGGCAACCGCGCCATCGGCGCGCCGATCAATATTTGGAACGATCATTCTGATGCCATGGCGATGCGGGATGCGGGCTGGATACAGCTCTTTGCCGAGGACAATCAGGAGGCGGTCGATCTACACATTCAGGCCTTTTATCTTGCCGAAGCGCTCAGTTGTCCCGTGATGGTTTGTGTGGACGGCTTTATTTTGACGCACGCCTTTGAGGCCGTCGACCTGCCGGCGCAAGCGGCGGTTGATGCCTTTCTGCCGCCCTATGATCCCGTGCAGGTACTCGATCCTTCGGATCCCGTTTCCATCGGCGCGATGGTCGGACCGGAGGCCTTTGCCGAGGTGCGTTATTTGGCGCATCACAAACAACTGGAAGCCTTAAACCGCATCCCGGACTTGGCGGAGGCCTTTCAAAAGCACTTTGCACGCCGCTCAGGCGGACTGCTGTCTCCCGATCGCTTGGAAGATGCGGAAACGGTGATCATCGCGATGGGTTCGGTATTGGGCACGATGAGAGAAGTTGCGGATCAAATGCGGGCCGCCGGGGACTTGATCGGCTGTCTTAAAATCGTTTCCTACCGTCCCTTTCCCGCGGCGGCGCTCCGGACCGCCGTCGCCCGGGCGAAGACCGTGATTGTGATTGAAAAGGCCCTCGCGGCGGGGCGCGGCGGCATCTTGGCCGCCGATGTCAAAATGGCGCTTGAAGGGCTTCCCCTGCGTATTCAGACCGTCATCGCCGGTTTGGGCGGGCGGCCCGTCACGCAGGCTTCGCTCAAGAAAATGATCGAAGCGGCGCAAAAAGGAGAACTGGACTCGCCCCATTTTCTCGATTTGCATTGGGATGTGATTCACGGTGAATTGGCGCGGCAGCGGGAGAAACGGGCCTCCGGCCCCAGCGCGGAAAATATTTTGAAAGAAATGGGAAAGAAAGCCAAACCGATTTATTAACGCGAAAAACATGATGTCGAAGCAAGTTGTCAAATTTTATCAGACCGGCACCTTTACCGTCGGAAACCGCTTACTGGACGAGACCCTTCGCACCGTGCAGTCCGGCATCGCCCGCACGAATTCGCTCAATTCGGGGCACCGCGCCTGTCAGGGCTGCGGCGAAGCCTTGGGCGCGCGCTACGCCGTGGATGCGGCGATGCGGGCCGCAAACAATCAAGTGATTGCCGTCAACGCCACCGGCTGCCTCGAAGTGTTTTCCACCCCCTATCCGGAAAGCGCATGGCAACTGCCCTGGATCCATTCGGTCTTCGGCAACGCGCCGGCGGTCGCAAGCGGCGTCGCCGCGGCCTTAAAAGCCAAAGGGAAGACGCAGAGCAAAGTCATCGCCCAGGGGGGAGACGGCGGCACGGTGGACATCGGCTTCGGCTGTCTTTCCGGCATGTTTGAGCGCAACGACGACGTGCTTTATATTTGTTACGACAACGAGGCCTATATGAACACCGGCGTGCAGCGTTCGGGCGCCACGCCGCCCGCCGCGCGCACGATGACGACACAGGCGGTGGGCGACGCACCCGGCAGCCGCTTTGAAACGGGCAAAAACCTGCCCCGCATCGCCATGGCGCACGACATCCCCTATGTCGCGACCGCGACCGTGGCCGACCTGCACGATTTGGAGGCCAAAGTCACGAAGGCCGTGAAAATGCGCGGCGCGCGCTATATTCATATTTTTGTGCCCTGTCCCTTAGGCTGGGGCTCGGATCCCGCCCACACGATTCGGGTGGCCCGGACCGCCGTCGAATCCGGACTCTTTCCCGTGTTCGAGGCCGAGTCCGGGAAAGTGACCGATGTCACCCCTATCCGGAAAAAAATGCCGGTCGAGGATTATCTTAGGCTGCAGGGGCGATTCAAACACCTCTTCGGCCCACCGAAAAAAACAGAGACGCTGGCCGCCATTCAACAAATCGCGGATGACAACATCGCCCGCTACGGCTTAATCGAAGCGCCCGATTCGGAATAAGAGAAAACATCATGCAACAAAAACCTTTTGCCGTCACCTTAGATCCCAACAGCAGCCGGCAGAATCACACCGGCCTCTGGCGCAGCAAACGGCCGGTTTACGTGGATCGCCTCCCGCCCTGCAACGCCGCCTGTCCCGCCGGAGAAAATATTCAGGCTTGGCTCTACGAAGCGGAAGAAGGCAAGTACTTTGAAGCCTGGCAAAAACTCATGGCGGACAATCCCTTTCCGGCCGTTCACGGACGGGTCTGCTACCACCCTTGCGAAAACGCCTGCAACCGGGGAGAATTGGACGAAGCCGTGAACATTCACGCCGTCGAGCGATATCTCGGCGACTTGGCGATTGAAAAACAATGGACGCTCGAACCCGGATCGAAAAGCGGGAAAAAGGTCTTGGTCGTCGGCGGCGGGCCGAGCGGTCTTTCCGCGGCCTATCATTTGACGCGGCTCGGCCACGCCGTTAGCCTCTACGAAGCGGGCAACAAAATCGGCGGCATGATGCGTTTCGGCATTCCCGCCTACCGTCTGCCGCGCGATATTTTGGACGCCGAGGTCGCGCGCATTGAGGCCATGGGGGTCGCCCTCCACCTCAATCACAAAGTGGAAGACTTGCAAGCCGAACTCGAAAAAGGAAGCTTTGACGCGGCCTTCCTGGCCATCGGCGCGCACATCGGAAAACGCACCGACATTCCGGGGCGCGATGCAGGAAAAATCCTGGACGCCGTACAGTTTCTTGAAAAAATGGAAAGCGACGCCCCGCCGAAGCTGGGACGGCGCGTCGCGGTCTACGGGGGCGGCAATACGGCGATCGACGCCGCGCGCACGGCCAAACGCCTGGGCGCGGACGAAGCGGTCATCATCTACCGCCGGGATCGGGAACACATGCCGGCGCACGATTTCGAAGTGGCCGAAGCCCTGGAAGAAGGCATTCAAATACACTGGCTGCGCACCATCACCTCGGGATCCGATGAAAAATTTCAAGTGGAAGAAATGACCTTGGACGAAGACGGGCGTCCTGTCGGCACGGGGCGTTTTGAAGCAATCGCGGCGGACACCCTGATTTTGGCCCTAGGCCAATACGTGGATGCCGATTTTTTAAGAAACGTGCCGGGTCTGCTTGTCTCCGAAGACGGCGTGGTTCAAGTGGATGAGCGCATGATGACGGGCCGGCCGGGTCTTTTCGCCGGCGGCGACATGGTGCCCTCGGCGCGCACGGTGACCGTCGCGACGGGCCACGGGAAAAAGGCCGCGCGGCACATCGACGCCTATTTGCGCGGAAAGACGTATCAGCCGCCCAAAAAACACGCGCTCGCAAGTTTCGACCGGCTGAACCCCTGGTATTACACGGATGCCGATCAAAGCAAGCAACCTTATTTGGACATGGCCCGGCGCCGGAAAAGTTTTGACGAAGTCGTCGGCGGGCTCGGCGAAGACACCGCCCTGTTGGAAGCCCGCCGCTGCCTCTCCTGCGGCAACTGTTTTGAGTGCGACAACTGCTACGGCGTTTGTCCGGACAACGCCGTAATCAAGCTGGGACCGGGGTTGCGCTATGCATTTAACCTGGATTATTGCAAGGGCTGCGGCATGTGCGCGGAGGAATGCCCTTGCGGCGCCATCGACATGATTCGGGAAAGCGTTTAGTGCAAGGCGCACACAAAGCCCGGATCACAAGCCGCTTTCCGTGCCCAAATGATTTTTATAGGTTAAAAGTAATTCTCATCTATTTTCCAATCGATTGTAATCTAATAAACCCGCCTCAACGGGCGCCGTTTTTTGATAGGCCGCATGGAGGATGTCGCTGTGTTTCCAGAAATCAGGATCGTTTCGCCGGATACCAAAACGGTCCAAAAGGTCTTGATAATCGCTCTCGCTGCGGAGCCCTGCTACGGCATCAACAAAAGCGTCCAATTCCGAGGGCGGAATGTGATAAAAAGCATTGGGATACGCAGCCGCAAAACCGCGGACCACGGTTAAGTTGTCCTCTTCCGGCAAACGTCTCATGTCCTCAAAAAAAAGATGGGACACATTGGCCAGCCCCCTGTTTTGGATGAGCGTAAAAAATAAATCCTGCTCACCGGCGATGGACAAAACCGCAGATTGCGGCAACAAAGAAGCTGCTGCGCCTTTGATTTGCGACAGTCTTTTCAGTGCTTGGCCGATCTCTTCATTCTCGCCCCTTTTTAGTTCATAATCCCGATTCAGTACCGGCGCAAGACGTGTTTTTAAGAGACCTAATAATTCCGACTTCGGATCGTTTGTTTTATATTGAATCCCCGTTTGCCGATTGAGTGCTTTGTTGTAGCCATAAATATGATCTTCCACTGTACCCAGGGCCTTACGATACCAGTGTTTCCATGTTTTGACCCGTTCTTTTTCAGGAAGCAGGATCAGAAAATTAAACTCGCCCTCCATCCGCATAAAGTCCATATAGAGACGGGAATTGAGTTGGTGTCCGATGTTGCCGAAAATATCATAACCCGCAACGAGCAGGTAATGGATACGCTCCAGCAAGGGGTAATCCAATAAGATGGCGGTTTTGGGTTCGTCTCCGATTAGACCTTTGACGATGCTTCCGTTGTCCAGCTGCCTGAAAACGGTGAGGGCCGCATTGTCATTCTTTCCGTAACCCTCCCAAATAATGTCGAGTGAGATATCTTCTGCCTGCGGCAAATGCGCTTTGATGTAGTTAATTTTTGCGGCAAAATATTTTTTTTCCAATTTATAATACTTAAACCAGTTGGAGACGACGGTTGCATTGCTTTGCTTCTCTGTCGGCATTCTGAGGTTTTCGAGTTCCTTGGCAAGAAATTCGTCTCCGTGCGCGAGAGCCGGATTCTCCGGGTTGACAAAGAAAATCCAAAAGCGCTCATTAATCACGCTGAGGGCCACTTGCCCGCGGCACACGGGGCCTTTGATGAAGTTCCCGATAGAAAAGGCGGCCTCATCCAAAAGAAACATGTAACGCGATTTTGCCGGGATGGACTGAAACGTCGCAAAGGGATTTGCGGAGCGCTCGGCCTCGTAAGAGGGCAAGCGCGAAACTGTGTACGCAGGGACGAGAAAGAGTTCCCGGTAACGGGCCATCCGTTGCGAATCGAGGCGATAGGGCATGTGTGTCTTGGCCAGAATTGTGGAATGAACCGCTTGAAGACGATAATAAACCCGGTCGATTTCCGGGTCGTCATAGGGGCGCCGTGTGACCACGAGATCGATGGCTTCCCCTGGCGGGGTTTTGGATCGGACCAAACGAAAAAACGCCTTTGTATTGTGCGCTCCAAAATAAAAGTGAGCCAGAAAGAGATGTTCGTACAGATAGCGGCTCATCAGTTGCTCTTTGGGCGTGTTGCCGTTTAAAAACCCTTCCCATTTAATAACGGCCGAACGTATCCCGGGGGAGACCGGCCCGGGCGGCTCATGCAAGGCCCCTTTTTCCAACCAACGCGACAAGGTACGGTATTCACGGTCCGTCAAGGCAGGCAGTCCGTACGGCATGCCCCAGAGGGGTTTTTCCTTTGCAAAATCCTCAAACTCATCTGCTTTCGGGCAATACTGTTCACGGTCCAGTGAAAAATCAAAACCGGGGGGCAAGGGCGTTTCCCGCGGCAGCGGATGCTGCCGCTTCAATTGCAACATCTTTTGAATCAATCCGGCATTGCGCTCTGTTTCTTTCCCCCGGGATCCTTCATTTAAGACCGGGAAAAAATCCAGCTTCCGCCATTCACTTAAGCCGCGCGCATCAAGAAACAGGCGTGTGGGTTCCACAGCCAACAAGCGGCTCGGGTTGTAGACCCGTGCCTTGTTTGCCCCGCGCACGATGCCCTCATGCGCGCTGAGATTCAGTTGACAGGGTGCGTCGTAACAGCCGTGACACACGATACATCGCGATTCGAGGATCGGCTTCACCGCTTCCCGGTAATGCACCTTTACGGTATCCGGGTCTAGACGCTGTTCTGCCGAGGGGGGCTTTTCTTGCGGTTCACTCTTCCTGCTGAGATGAAATGCGGCAAGACCTAAAAATACGGTCGTCAACAAGAGGTGAACGACACGGGCCTGCGGACGATTTTTCATGTGATTCCTAAGGTTCTTTTCATTGGAAATGCGTCAGCACGCTTTTCCGATATCCACTCAAGAGGAAACTTAAAATGTTGATTTCTCTCGGTCCGATGTTCAGCGGACGGGCGATTCTACACTACTTTTTTTGTATAAGTGAAGCCTTCCTTTTTCTTAATGGGTCCGGGTCGAAACATGCGGACAAACATTTATTGCTTTGGCAAGAGAAAGCAAAGCGTGTAAATTAAACAAAACGAGGCCGTTCAAAACAGTAAATCAGACAGAATAAGCAACAACCGAAAGAGAACACACAAACTGCACTTGCAACTTGGCACACGGCATGGAGAGAGGAGATCCTAAGACTTGGATCAACGGTTTATTGATGCGGATACAAAAAACTTCAGTTTAATCTTTTTTGCTTTTGTCGTCGGCATCGTTGTGGGTGTCATCAGTTCCATTTTTAGACTTTCACTGGCTTACATCGAAATGCTCAGAGACAGCCTGTACACAGGCGAGGGTCATCTGGGCCTTAGCAATTGGATCCTGCCGTTTTTGTTTGCGGTCGGTGGAATCGGGATTGCCTTATTGTTGGTCAAGCGGTTTGCCCCGGAGGCCTCAGGCAGCGGCGTTCATGAAATTGAAGGGGCTTTGGATGAAATCAGACCGCTGCGTTGGAAACGGGTCTTGCCGGTTAAATTTTTTGCGTCATTATTTTCCCTGGGAAGCGGTTTATTGCTCGGTCGTGAAGGCCCGACCGTTCAAATCGGTGCAAACATCGGGAAGATGATTAAAGACCTGTTCAGGCGCCCCGACAACAAAACAAACCCGCTTGTTTCGGCAGGCGCAGCAGCAGGACTCGCGAGCGCTTTTAATGCCCCGCTTTCAGGCATCATCTTTGTCATCGAAGAAATGCAAGAACATTTCAGATGGTCCTTTTTTTCCGTTGCGGCCATCATGGTCGCATCGGGCACGGCCGATTTTGTGGTGAGAGTTTTGGTCGATGCGGACCCCGTCATTAAAATGATGGTCTTCCCGGATCCCGCTTTATCCGCTATATGGTTATTTATCATTCTGGGGGCCTTATTCGGATTTGTGGGACAGATTTTTAATCAATTACTCATCGTATCATTGGACTATTTTGCTTCCCTGTCGCAGAAAAAAACAGTCTTAAGCCTCATTACCGCAGGACTATTGATCTCTGTGATCGGCATATTAAACCCGGCGATGCTCGGAGGGGGGTATACGGCGATCCGGCAGGTGCTGGATCTGTCCCATACGCAACAGTTTCTCATCGGTCTCTTTCTGATCAGGCTATTCTTAACCCTTTTTAGTTACGGTCTCGGGGTGCCGGGGGGCATTTTTGCACCCTTGCTCGCCCTCGGTGTGATTTTCGGCACGCTGTACGGCAATATAATGCAGCCCTATTTCCCGGCGCTTATTCCATATCCGGGCGTTTTCGCGGTTGCAGGCATGGCCGGTATATTTGCCTCAACCGTAAGGGCCCCGCTTACGGGTTTGGTGCTTGCCATTGAAATGACATCAAACTTCGAGCTGATCCTTCCTTTGATTATCACCTCGGTCACGGCATCCCTGGTTACCGCACAGCTTGGCAATCGACCTGTTTACACCATTTTATTGGAACGAACAATGTCGATTAAAAAATCGGCGCAGGGCCGTTGACCGATATCGTGTTTTGGCCGGAAGGCCGCGAAATCTTTGGGATCATTGATGACCCAGTCCGGTAAAAAAACTCTGCGCTGAAAATCACGCGTTTATCGCAGTCTTGAAAAATATCCCCCTGGGAATTATTTCTATTTTAAGCCGGAAATCATTGATCCGCACGGCAGATCGAGATTACCGGAGAGAAAGCGGTTTTTTATTGATTAAGGAGGCGTCAAAAATGTACGACATCGTGAAATCACAAAAATCATTTGAAACGGCGTCGGCTGATTTTGAGACCGCCGTCAAAAACCACGGCTTCGGCGTGTTGCATGTGCATGACTTGGGGAATACCCTGCGCAAGAAAGGTATTGATTTTAAAGAATCCTGCAAGATCTTCGAAGTCTGCAATCCTCAGCAGGCGGCAAAGGTGCTGGCGGTCGATATGAATCTCAATATGGCCTTGCCCTGCCGTGTCTCCGTTTTCACCGAAAACGGGGAAACTAAAATCGGATTGATCAAACCCGCAGGCATGCTCGCCGCCCTGTCTCAAGACCAAACACTGCGACAAGTTGCGGAAGAAGTTGAAGCCAGCCTCCTCAAGATGGTCGAGGAAGCGAAATGAAGGAGTGTGTGATGACGCAAGATAAAAAATCCATTTTGAAAAACCGGAACAAGAGACTCTATTTCGCCGTGATTGTGCTTCTGTCAATGCTGCCTTTTCCCGCGTTTGCACAAAACCACGGGGTCGAAAACCTGCGTCAGACCGGCAAAACTTTTTCCGCCGTTGCCAAAAAAGTGTCTCCGGCCGTGGTTTTTATTCAGGTGCGCAAAACCGTGCAAAACCGGCCGACAATACCTTTTCGCTTCCCCTTCGGCGACGGCGATGAATTTTTCAGACGTTTTTTCGGCCCCGATTTTCCCGGAACTGCGCCGCGACAAAACCCGCCCCAAGTTCCCCAGGCGCCTCGGCAGATGACGGGGCAAGGATCCGGTTTCATTGTTTCAAAAGACGGTTACATTTTGACCAACAATCATGTTGTCGGCGGCGCGGACGAAGTTACCGTACGGTTTCAGAACGGCCGCGAATTTTCCGCCGAAACGGTGGGCACCGACCCGCACTCGGATGTGGCGGTCATTAAAATTGACGCGGACAATCTGCCTCATATCCCGCTCGGTGATTCCGAGGCCCTGGAAGTGGGAGAATGGGTCATCGCCATCGGCAACCCCTTCGGTCTCTCCCACACCTTGACGGTCGGCGTGGTCAGTGCAAAAGGCCGCAGCAGCGTGGGGGTTGCGGATTATGAAAACTTTATTCAAACGGATGCGGCGATCAACCCCGGCAATTCCGGCGGGCCGCTCATTAATTTGGACGGTGAAGTCGTCGGAATGAATACGGCGATTTTTACCCAAAGCGGCGGTTATATGGGGATCGGCTTCGCGATACCGATCAACATGGCCAAGGACATTATGGGCCAATTGATTAAATCAGGCACGGTCACACGCGGCTATTTGGGCATCAGCATCCAGAACCTGACGCCCGACCTGGCAAAGTCCTTCGGCATTGACCGCCAAAAGGGCGTGCTGGTCGCGGAAGTGCTTGCCAGCTCTCCGGCCGAAAAAGCGGGGATCAAACAAGGCGATGTGATCATTGAGTTTGCCGGAAAGCCGGTCAAAGACACAGGGTCGTTTCGAAACAGCGTCTCCTTGAAAACCCCGGGCACAAAACAGAAATTGACTGTCGTCCGAAATCGAAAAAAAGTGCTTTTAAACGTCACGCTGGGCAAGCTTCCCCATGAGCAGCTTGCCTCAAACGGCGATGCGTCGCAGCGCAGCGCCCGGCTGGGCCTGAGTGTAAAACCGCTCAATACCGAGCTTGCGCGTCAGTTCGGGCTGTCCGAAAAACAGGGCGTGGTGGTGACTGCTGTTGCACCGGGTTCCGCCGCGGACCTCGCCGGCATCCGACCCGGTGCGCTCGTTCTGGAAGTCAATCGACAAAAAATACGCACGCTCAGAGATTTCAGAAAAGCCCTGGCAAAAAGCGCCGAAAACGACCCGGTATTGCTTCTCATCAAGCAGGACGGCTCCATGCGATTTGTCTCTTTAAAAAGACAACAGTAGGCATGCCTTAAGCCTGCTCGCCGGGGGAGCTCAGTCCCCGGCGAGCAGGTGTCCGAAAAAAGCAAAAATTCCGATCATGATCCCGCTTAAAAATTGGGCATGCACCAGGTAGGATACCTTTCTGAGTTCTCTTGGCGAATATCGCCAGAACAGAAAAAACCCGAATACAGCCTGCCAGAGCACCAATGCAAATACCAAGATGAGGAGCAGGTTTTGATCCGTCAGACCCATGAAGCCTGCGTGCAGGACAATGGCGGCTACGGCGGTGATCCCCACATAGATATGGGTCTTATTCAAAAATTGAAGCAGCTTTTTTAAAAGAGACAGGCCCATACCCGTGTAGGCTTCGGGGAGAATGCGCCGGGCGAGGCCGCCCTTGCCCAAACCCAATTTTAAGACCGTCCGGCCGTAGATGACTGCAAGCGCCGCAAAACCCAGCCCCCCGAAAATCTCACCGATTTCGGTCAAAAAAGTTTCTTCGTTGGATGTTACCCCGCCCAGGAAACGGGCATAAACGAAATAAACCAGCGAAAAAATAAACACAAATAGAGAAAAGATCACCACATTTTTTGTTTTCTTCATAAAAACCTCCCGGAAGCTATGCGAAGGAACGGGTAGATAATCCGCTCTTTTATCGGGATAGAACCCCTTTAAGACTTTCTCTTTCTTTTCTTCTTTTTGTGTGCTTCCCAATCCCGTATTTCCGAGACAACTTCCTGCAAAGTGCTTTCGGCCTTAGGGTGTTCGAGGGTGAAGGCATAACCTTTTTTTCCGAGCGGGATCACCTCTATCGGTTTTTCTAAAAATGCCTGAATCTCCTCAAGCCGCGGTTTTTCCTCCTTGCTGCAAAATGAAACGGACTCCCCTTTTTTCATCCCCCGGCCCGTCCTTCCTACACGATGCACATAGTTTTCGGCTTTCTCGGGCAAATCATAATTGACGATATAATTTATATTCGGGATATCAACCCCCCGGGCCGTAATGTCCGTCGCAATCAAGATATTGCATGCCCCTGCTTTAAATTGCTTCATGACCTCTGCGCGTTCTTCCTGGGTTTTCTCCCCGTGAATCGCAAGACACTCAAGATCAACCCGCGCCATCGCTTTCATGACTCTTTCCGCACGCACACGCGTTCGGACAAACACAATCATTTTGCGCTTAGGGTGATCTGTAATAAAACGCTGTAAAAAAAACCGTTTATCCTTCATTTCCACAAAAAGCACATAGTGCGTCACATTTCTTGAAACGATGTCTTCAGGAGAAATCCGAATACGAATCGCCGAATTCCCAACCTGTGAATATGCCAAATTTTTAATGGCCTTATTAATGGTTGCCGAAAAAAACAAGGTTTGATGGGGACGCGTAAGCTTCTTCTTGATCGATTTGATGTCTTCGATAAAACCCAGATCCAGCATGAGATCCGCTTCATCCAAAACAAAAGTATTGATTTGATCTAAATTAAGATAACCCTGATGAATGAGATCAAACATGCGGCCCGGTGTTGCAATGAGTACATCAATGCCGGCCTGTAGTTTTTTAATTTGGGGATCTTGTTCAACCCCGCCGTAAATCGCCGTGGCCTTCACCTTGGTCTGCTTTGCAAGACAGGTAAAAACCTCACAAATCTGCAAGGCCAGTTCGTGCGTCGGAACCAGGACAATACACTTCAGTCCGTTTCTGTCATGATTTTTGCTTTTTCCGGTGAGAATCTTTTGGATGACGGGAATGGCAAAAGCCGCCGTTTTACCCGTACCCGTTTGTGCCGTGGCAAACACATCCTCTCCCCGTAAAATCGGCGGGATGGCCTTGTATTGGATGTCCGTCGTGCGAACAAAACCAAGCCGATCCAGGTTTTTTCGAATGGCTTCGGATATGGGGTATCGTTCAAACTTCACGGCCTCATTAATCCTTTCTTCATTAACGGAGCAATGTGCGCAAACCTTCGCGAAACTTCATCGCACCGCCATAAGCCGGATGCCTCACTTGCCGATGGGCGATACCTAAGGCAGATAAAGCCGCACTCGCAATATTGCCGAGCGCCGCCACGGGGACGTTGGGGAACACGGCCAGAAAACACTTCAAATAGGGTTCGCCTTCTTTTTTCTCAGGGGTCTTGGGTGTGCGATTCGACAAAGGCCCCCTCTCCCCTTCGGGATGCCAGGGCACGGCATTAAAAAACACTGCGGATTTCGCGATGCCTAATTCATCCAGTGTTTTCCAAACAATCGTCGCCGAAGGTTCGCTCCAAGGCCGTTTCCGTGATGAAATGCGTTCGGCCAAATGTCCTGAAATCCTTGGAATCTTTCCTTCTAAAATAAGACGCTCGGAAGTAAAAGGAATGCCGCTGAAACGGCAACCCTGATAACCCGCCGCCTCCCCGATTAAAACCAACTGAGGATTTTCTGCCGACCAATGTTGATAAAGCCGTTCTTGCCTCAGCAAATACCCATCGGGGTTCAAATCCATTTCGGAAAGCTGAGACCAGGGATTAAAGATGCCCGCCGACTGATGACGGGAAGCCGCCGTAATCAAGGCCTTTATTTCAGTCTGTCTCAGGCTTAAATCCGTCAATGCGAATCCTTTCAATTTTAAGCAGATTTTCAGGCAGGGTAAAACCGCGCTCGGACAAAAAGCGGGCCAAAACCCCCAATGGCAAACCAATGGCCGCAAGCCGGTCGCCCTTTAATTCACGGATAAAACGACTGCCGATACCCTGAACGGCATAAGCCCCGGCTTTGTCCAAGGGCTCTTTTGTGGCCACATAGTCTTCAATTTCGGCTTCACTCATTTCATGCATGCGGACCTTTACTTTTTCAAGTGAAGATGCCTGTGTATGACCAGAAACATCCATCACAAAAACCGCCGTGTAAATCTCATGAGACCGCCCTTGCAACATTTTTAATATGGTCTTTGCCGCTTCGGCATTTTCCGGTTTTCCGATCTTTTGACCTTGATACGCAATGAGGGTATCGCTGCCGATTACAATGTGATTTTTTAAACCATGCATTACCGAACGTGCCTTGCTTTCCGCAAAAAACAGGGTCTCTTCTTTGACATCTCGGACATCATCCGAAAGCTCTTCAAATGTCGGCGCAATGGACTCAAAGGGCAGCCCAAGACGCGCAAAGATTTCACGTCGGCGCGGTGAAGTCGATGCCAGAATCAGCTTAGGACGCAACTTGCATATCCGTGCGGGAAGGATTTTTACCTTGAGATTCGCTTTGATCCTGATTTTCGAGCAGATGTTCTTTAATGAGTATTTCTACCTCAGCCACGTTATTTGTGCGTACCATTTTTGAGCGCAACAGTCGTGCGCCGGGAAAATCGCGGCAATACAATCCCAGATGTTTTCGCATGCCATTAAAAAATTGTTCCCCGTGCATGGCTTCATATAAACGCGCATGTTGCAAAGCGACAAAAAAACGCTCGCGCGGGCTGATGTTTTTCTCCGAAATTCGGGCAAACTGTGTTTCCGAAATTTCATCCGGGGCGTTTAAAAGCGCACGCACCAGCTCTTTTTTATGAAAAATCCAAGGATTGCCCACGGCGGCCCGGCCGATCAAAACACCATCCACTCCCGTCTGCCGAACCCGTGAAATGACTTCACGCATCGACTGAATATCCCCATTTCCCAAAATGAATGTCCCGGAACCTGCCGCACATGCGACGGCTTTTGCAATCATGTCCCAATTGGCCTCCCCGCGATAACCTTGCCGCAGGGTGCGACCGTGGATGGAAATTACGGCAGGCGCCGCTTCAAGCAAGTGCGCAATCCAATCTTCGATCACAACTTCACCCACACCGATGCGTGTTTTAACCGAAACGGGAATCGGCTTTCGTTCCTGCACCTCAATCTCAGGAAAATTCTTCCGGACTTGCGCCAGCCAATCGCCCACAACGGGATAAGTTTCACAAATCGATAGCGGCGCACCGCTCGTCCAGTGTGCAATGCCCCTCCGGCAGGCCCGCACAATCGCTTTGGCGCGTGGCGGATCTTGAATGAGGGCCGCACCCGCTCCCAAAGCGGCCACCTTCTTGCTGGGACAACCCATGTTGAGGTCCAAACCGTCATAACCCAATTCACAGACCAGTTGCGCAACATGAAAAAAAGTTTCCGGATCAGGCCCGTAAAGCTGTGCGATCACAGGGCGTTCGACAGCATGATAGGCCAAACCCATGAGCGCATTCCGCGCACCGTGGCAAATGCCCTCAACACTCAAAAATTCCGTCATAATCATATCGGGCCGTCCGTGCATCGCCATGATCCGCCGAAAACAGGGATCGGTCACTCCGTCCATCGGGGAGAGGCCGATAATCGGTTTCGCCTGTCGAGACCAAAAATGTTCACTCACCGCCGTCATGCGAAAAACCCTTTAAAAATAAGACAATATTTGATTTTAGGCCATTATATAAGGAAGCGCTCATTAAGTCATGAATTGTTTTTTCGAGGCAAAAATTCCCGGCTTCTAGGTTGAAAATTTTGTAAATAGACGGTGAAACAGCAACCTCGAACCGCAGGCCCCAAAATCAGCGACTGATTTGGGGGGGGGTATTTGGAAGGTGACAAGGGCATTCGCATCATTATAAAATAACCGGATTTTTCAGACAGGTGAATTTTTGGAGAAATGATGGAACAAGCCGATTTTTTGACCGGACTCAACCCTTTGCAATTGCGTTTGACCGAAGTCTGCCGCGCCTTGGCTGAAAATGAAAGAGTCTTTATCAACGCAAAGGATGTGCTCGCGGTCATCGCAACCGAAGATTGGAACATGGATGATGAAACCTTCGAAGAGGAATGTGAGGAACTGAACTGCGGCGTAGCTTCAATCGAGCATTACGATCCCGAAAGCGTCGGTTACGCCTATCGTGTGCTGCTAAAGATGGGCCTGCCGTGGCGAAATCGCTACCCCCTGCTTGATCTCAAAGGCATGATCGGCGATTTCCACGACGAACACCCCTTCGGACCGGAATCGGTCGAAGTTCGGCGCTCCAAATATGCAAACATCCTTTTTCCCTTCCACAAAAATCCCGTGTTGCCTGTCTCACTTTTGAACGGGGTCGTGCTTTCGGACGATACTGAAATCCCTTCTCACAATCTCGAAGAACTTTGGATGGGCATGGAACACCTGCGTCAGGATCCTCAACTCTCCCTGCGGGAACTCATGGAAATCATGCCCGGCCCCGATTTCGGTCCCGGCGGCGTTATGGGCGGCTTTGATGCCATATACGCCTTCTACGAAAAAGGAGAAGGCCCCCTCACCTTGCGCGGTCAAATCGACACCGTCATTGACGGCGGTCGCACCCGTATTGCCGTCCGCTCCCTGCCACACGGCGTACTGCTCAATACCGTCTTAACCCAAATTAAGGCCCTACACGCAACGGAGTCCTGTCCGCCTTTCATCTTAAAAAGCGATTCCGAAGGCATGAAACTCGACATTATCATCGACATGCCGCCTACGATTTCAGCAGATGAACTCAAGGCCGTTCTCTACCGCAAAACCGATCTCGAACGCACCGTGCATTTTCGATGCGCCTTTAAAGACTGTAAGGGCTGGACGGTGGAGGGTCCGCTCATTACGGTCTTAAAAGAAGCAGTCGCGCAATGTTCCTCCGCCTGGAAACAAAAAAACGGCCAAGCCCTTAAGCACGTGCCCTTCATTCGCGACATCATCCGATTCAAAGGATTTAAAAACCCGCTCAACACACTCACCGATGCGCGCCGCACCGTCATTTTGAAGACACACGCCTTATGAATGCCTTTCTCCTTGCCGCCACGCAAACCCCGGACCGACAAATTAACGGCATGAATCACGCCTTCCTGCCGCTTGCGGGGCGTCCGCTGCTCATTTATGTACTCATGGCCTTAGACCGCGTGACTCAGATCGATCAAACGGTTGTCATCGGCCCCCCCAGAGAAATTATGCGCGCTATTGAAAGCGTGATTTTTGAGATCCCCTTTCAAAAGAAGATCGTCGTTATTGAGGAACAAGCGACCCTGCGTGAAAGTTTATCTTTTGCGGATGCACAAAGCCGAAAAAGAGCAATACAGCCGGACGGTCTGAACATGCTTTCCGAACCGGCCCTTATTCTGCCCGGCCACATCCCCTTTGTCACCCCGGCGGAGATTTCCACCTTCATCGCGGCGGCAGACATGACAACAGCCGATTGCTGTCTTTCCATCGCAGCCGATGCGGCTTTTCGTTTTAGCGATTTAGAACAAAACAAACAATCTTCCGAAACAACAATCCCCCCTTCGCCTTGCCTCGGCAGTCTGCTGCTTGCGCGGGCCGATTGCATCGGAGACCCAAACGCACTGAAAATCATCGAAGAGCGCTATCAAAAAAACCGGGGCGCTGACAGTTCCCACACGACCCGGCTTGAAGCCTTTTTAAAATGGATCAATGCGCGAGACGAAAAAGAACCTCAAGAAACACTCCCGCCGCTTTCGGAAATTGAGAAAAACATCGCCGCTTTTTTAAAAACACGATTTAAATTCATCGAAACCGCAAGCGCCGGAAATGCACTGCCTGCAAAAAATCCCGCCGCGTACCGATTTCTGGTGGATCACTTCGAAGCCTGGCGAAACTACATCACCGGACTCAAAACCGAGCAAGGCGAAAAGGTCTGTTCCATCTCAGGAAGGGCCTGCGAATCACACGGGCATGAACACAATCATTAAACATTGCGTCCAGCGGATTTATTATGTGCAGAAAGGAGAGGCCGCCGTTTTTAAGGAAACAGCCCGCGGGCAAGCTTGGCTTCTGTAATTTTTCGCACGGAAAGCATGAGGGCCGCCAGACGCATATCCACTTTTTCCGACAAGGCAATACGAAGGACGTTTTGGAAAGCCACGGTGACAATGTCGTGCAGACGTTCGTTGATTTCCTCTTCTTTCCAAAAAAAGTTCTGTAGACCCTGCACCCACTCAAAATATGAAACGGTCACACCGCCCGCATTGGCAAGCACATCGGGGATGACAAAGAGTCCTTTGTCTTGAAGGATTTTATCGGCGTCAAGCGTGGTGGGGCCGTTTGCCGCCTCGGCCAATATTTTACAGGAAATACGGTCGGCATTTTCATGGGTAATCTGCCCGGAAAGCGCGGCAGGCACCAAGACATCGCAAGACAATTCCAAAAGATCGGCGTTGCTGATTTCATCGCCTCCGGGAAACCCTTCGATGTATTTGTGTTTTTCGACATGTTGTCTCAAGGCCGGGACATTAATGCCCTTGCCGTTGCAAATGCCTGACTTGATATCGCTGACCGCTATGATGCGGCAACCCTTTTTATGAAGGATGTGCGCAGTATGATAACCGACATTTCCAAAACCCTGAATAACAATACTTCTGCCTTCGGGCTGCATATTCAAATGCCGCATCGCCTCCAAAATACAGTACACAACACCCCGACCGGTCGCCTCAATCCGCCCCAAAGACCCGCCGATGTTCACGGGTTTTCCGGTTACAATCTCTTGAATCGAATAGCCCTTAAATTGACTGTAGGTATCCATCATCCAGGCCATGACCTGTTCATTGGTGCCAATATCGGGCGCGGGCACATCGATTTCCGGGCCGATGAATTGAATGATTTCCGCCGTAAACCTCCGGGTCAATCGCTGCAATTCATTCCGCGAAAGCGCATGCGGGTCACAACGCACGCCCCCCTTTGCGCCACCAAAAGGCAATCCCATGAGAGCGCACTTCCAGGTCATCCACATCGCCAGCGCCGAAACTTCGCCCAGCGTAACATCGGGATGAAAGCGAATTCCACCCTTCGAAGGGCCTAAGGTCGTATCGTGATGCACGCGATAGCCGTGAAACACTTCGACCCGCTTATCATCCATACGGATGGGGATATTCACCATCAAGGCGCGTTTCGGATCGGTGAAACGTTTGCGCAAATTCGGGTCGAGATTGAGTTTGTCGGCCGCTTGCTCAAATTGCGCGAGGGCCATATTGTAAATCGGCGTGTAATATTCGGGATTGCTGCGATGTTCGCTTGGGTGATGACTCATTCGTGTGAACCGGAGACTGACAACTACGCGGTCTTAAGAAACAGAGAAGGAAAAAAATGTTGCACGTTTTGGAGAGACGTTATTTTGAAAAAAAACGGGGCAGATCCCGCACGGCAATCATGCCGATCAAGTCGCGGACGGAAAGCACGCCCACGATTTTGCCGTCCTCACTCACACCCAAATGACGGATGCGCTTGGATTCCATGCGTTCCGTTGCCACCTGGACGGAGGCATTAATGTCAATATCAATAATCGGCGTATTCATAATGACGCCCACAGGAATTTCAGCGGAATTCAGACGGTAGCCGATTACCTTGCGTACAAGATCAGCCTCGGTCACGATACCGGTATAATTACCATTGTCGGTAATCATGAGTGAACCGATCTTGCCGCCCTGCATTTTCAGTGCGGCTTCCCGTGCCGTGGCGGAGGCATCGATCGTCTCAATATTACGATGCGTCAGCACGGTGAGCGGTTTAATGACATCCCCCATCGCATTCATCGGTCCCTGCACCGTCGAGAGAAAAAAGCGGACAATGTCCCGGACAGAAAGCATGCCGATCACTTTGCCTTTTTCGGAAATCGCCAGATGGCGGATTTCATTGAAATACATGAGATGATTGGCATCCATGACGGATTTTTCGATATCGATTTCGATCAGAGGCGAAGCCATGACCCGCTTCACCGGCGTCTCAAAAGACAGGTCTTTGGTAAAAGCCTTTCGCACGATGTCACTATCCGTCACAATCCCGACATATTGGCCCGCTTCCTCCACAAAAACAGAGCCGATCTTTTGATCACGCATCATGCGGGCCGCATCGGCAATGCTTGCATCCGCAGCAATCCGGATAATTTCCCGATGGACTAAATCACTTAGGGTCATCTTCACCTCTTAAAGGAAGGGCTCTCCGAGCAACAAGATATCAAAATAGTATCCAAATTCACGATCTCTGTCAATGCGGGTTTTGGCATAAAGCCCCGTAAAGGATTGACTTTATCTGTATGATTGGGTAGATTTAAAAACAGATCCCATGCTCATAATCATGAGACTCAGGGATTAAATTCCCCCCCTTGATAAAGGAGGCCCAATGGACAAACCTTGGTTAGCCTGCTATGAACCGAATGTCCCCGAATCCATCCAATATCCCATTGTTCCACTCTACAAACTGTTATCTGACGCCGCAGCACGTTTTCCGGAAAAACATGCCCTTTCTTTTTATGGAAAAGGCACCACTTACAAAGAACTTGACGAGCAAAGCAATCGTTTTGCAAATGCCTTAAGCGCGCTCGGCGTCAAAAAGGGCGACCGTGTCGCCGTGATGCTGCCCAACGTCCCGCAATGTGTCATCGCCTATTACGGCGCCCTGAAACTGGGCGCCGTTGTGGTGATGACCAATCCACTGTATGTCGACCGCGAGATACAGGTTCAAATGGCGGACTCCGGGGCCGAAACGATCATCGCGATGGATTTTTTCTACCCGCGTATCAAAAGCGTGCTCAAAGAAACGCCGCTTAAAAACATCATTCTGACTTCGATTCGGGATGCGCTGCCGACATTATTGTCCCTACTGTATCCCATTAAAGCAAAAAAAGAAGGACAGTGGATTAAAGTCCCCAAAAAACCGCCTGTTTACGACATGACACAGATCATGAAATCCGCCTCGGCCGCCGCACCGAATATAGATGTCAACTGGACAGATCTTGCTTTGCTTCAATACACAGGCGGGACCACCGGCACTCCCAAAGGCGTCATGTTGTTGCACCGCAACCTTGTTGTTAATGCCGTGCAATGCCGCAACTGGATGCCCGGACTCATAGAAGGCGGAGAAATTTTCCTGGCAGTCATCCCGTTTTTTCATGTTTACGGCATGTCCACTTGCATGAATCTTTCCATTTATTTAGGATCAACACTGATTTTGCAACCCCGCTTCGTCACAAAAGATGTGCTCAAGGCCATTCAAAAAACAAAACCCACACTCTTCATGGGCATACAAGCCATGTATGTCGCCATCAACAATTTTCCGACGGTTCATGACTATGACCTCTCTTCGATTAAAACCTGCATCTCCGGCGCGGGTCCCCTGCACGTGGAAGTACAGCGGCGCTTCGAAGCCAATACCGGAGGGAAACTGGTCGAAGGTTACGGGCTCTCCGAAGCCGCGCCGGTCACGCACGCCAATCCCATCAACAGCAAAAGAAAACCCGGGAGCATCGGCCTTCCCTTCCCGGACACACTGGCAAAAATCGTGGATGAAGAAAGCGGCGCAAAGACACTTGAAGTCGGCGAAATCGGGGAATTGATCGTAAAAGGGCCGCAGGTTATGCAGGGGTATTGGCAGAAACCGGATGAAACCGCGCAAACAATACGCGACGGCTGGCTTTACACGGGTGACATGGCGCGTATGGATGAAGAGGGCTATTTTTATATCGTCGACCGCAAAAAAGACATGATCAAAACAAAGGGCGAAAACGTTTATCCGCGCGAAGTGGAAGAAGTCCTTTTTCAACACCCTAAAGTACAAGACACCGTTGTCGTGGGCCTGCCCGATGAATTTGCGGGAGAAATCATCAAGGCCTACATTATTCTCAAAGCAGGGGAATCCGCCACAGAACAAGAGATCATTGATTTTTGCAAAGAAAAACTGGCCCGCTTCAAAGTGCCCCAAAAAGTGGACTTCCGTGATGAACTCCCCAAAACAGTCATCGGAAAAGTTTTAAGACGGGTATTGCTTGATGAAGAAATGAAAAAAGCAAAAGGAGCCGCATGAAAGATATCGCCATCATTGAGGGTTTGCGCACACCGATTGGAAATTTAGGCGGCGCACTCAAAGAAATCACCAATCAAAAGATGGGCGAAACCATCGTGCGCGAAGTGCTCAAACGTGCTGAAATCGATCCGGCGCTTGTCGAAGAAGTCATTTTTGGCTGTGTCGGCCAATACAGTGATGCCACAAATCTTTCCCGCGTCATTATGCTGATGGCCGGGCTCCCCATCACCACACCGGCATATACCGTCGCACGAAACTGCGCCTCCGGCATGCAAGCCGTTGTCAACGCCTGCCAAAATATCATCTGTGAAGATGCCGACCTTCAAATCGCAGGCGGCGTTGAAAACATGAGCCTCGCCCCTTACGTTTCACGCGACATGCGTTTTGGCCAACGCCTCAAACACTCCCAAATGATCGACTCCATTTGGGAAGGCCTTACCGACGGTTTCTGTGGGCAAATCATGGGCAATACGGCAGAAAACCTTGCGGAAGAATTTAAAATCTCGCGACAGGAACAAGATCAGTATGCCGTCGAAAGCCACAAGCGTGCCTTTCGCGCAACCCGTGAAGGAAAATTCCGTGACGAAATCCTGCCCCTCTCCATTCCCAAAAAAGCAGCCGGGAAAGAAGTGACGCCCGAAACCTTCGCGCAAGACGAAGGCCCGAATATCGCCTTGACCGAACAAATGCTGGGACTCTACCCTACAATATTTAAAGAAGACGGCACCGTCACACCGGGAAATGCCTGTCCCATCAGTGACGGCGCAGCCGCCCTCGTCATTATGTCAGGGGAAAAAGCCAAAGAATTGGGCAAAGAACCCTTAGGCTACGTGCGATCTTACGCTTCCGTCGGTGTTGAACCCTCCCGCATGGGCATTGGCCCGGCACTGGCCGTCCCTGCGGCACTCAAAAAAGCCAAGCTCTCCCTGTCCGACATGGAACTCATCGAAATCAACGAAGCCTTCGCCGTGCAATATCTTGCCGTCGAACGCGAACTGGGACTCAAACGAGACATCACCAACGTCAACGGCGGGGCCATTGCGCTCGGTCATCCCGTCGGCATGAGCGGCACCCGTCTTATCATTACCCTGTTAAAAGAAATGAAACGTCGTAATCTGTCACTTGGCGTTGCCTCGCTTTGTGTCGGCGGCGGACTGGGATCAGCCATGGTGCTTGAAAGAAAATAGGAGGAACGATGTACATTTACAAAGCAGCCGTCATCGGCGCCGGAACAATGGGTGCGGGCATTGCACAAGTCATCACCTATTCAGGGCTTCCCGTTATTTTAAGAGATATCAACCAAGAAGCGGTCGATAAAGGTCTGGCCGCCGTCCGGAAAATCTACCAGGGACGGGTCGATAAAGGCAAAATGACGGCCGCCGAATTAGAGCAAAAAATGGCGCTCGTCAGCGGCGCAACCGATGACACCGGCTTTTCGGATGTGGACATCGTCATTGAAGCCATTTACGAAGATCTTTCGGCCAAACAAACCCTTTTTCAATCATTGGAAAAGGTCTGTCCCGAAGGATGCATCTTCGCAAGCAACACCTCGTCATTGCCCATCTCTGCAATCGCCTCGGCCACAAAAAAACCGGAAAAGGTCATCGGCATGCATTTTTTTAATCCCGCACCCGTGATGAAATTGGTCGAGGTCGTGCCCGGTCTCGGCACCTCGGAAGAAACCATTGACGACGTCGTGCTTTTTTCGGAAAGCCTGAGAAAGATTCCGATTCGGGTTCAGGAATGCGCCGGATTCCTGGTCAATCGCCTGCTCATGCCTTACCTCAACGAAGCTGCCATCGCCCTTCAGGAAGGCGCAGCCTCCGCAAAAGAAATCGATGCGGCCTTGCTTGAACTGGGCATGCCGATGGGGCCGCTTACCCTTTTTGACATGGTCGGGATTGATGTTTCCGTCAAAGTCGCCGACATCCTGCACGACGCCTACGGGACACGCGCAACCGCCGCACGCATCCTTCGCGAACTCGACGCCGCCGGTCGCCTCGGCGTAAAAAGCGGGGCCGGGTTTTATGACTATACGGACGAGAAAAAAGGCGGTTTGGAAGACATCATCAAAAAAATCCGGGCCGAAGACACAACAAAGACCGACTTTTCAGCCAATCGCATTATGATGCCCATGATTAATGAAGCCGTCATTTCACTGCAAGAAGGCGTCGCCTCCGCCGAAGACATCGACATCGCCATGATGGCCGGCACGGGTTTCCCTCAGGATAAAGGCGGTCCGCTGCATTATGCGGACCAAATCGGCGTGGATGTCGTTTTATCCGAACTGGAGCACCTGTGCAAATCACTCGGAGACCGTTTTTGGCCCGCGCCCATGCTCAAACGCATGGTGCAAGGCGGCTATTTGGGCAAAAAATCGGGCAAAGGTTTTTTTCACTACTAACCGCTTCATGATTTGAAGGAGGCTCCATTGGCAGACGCACTTGTAAGTTACACGGAAGACGGTCCGGTCGCCACCGTCACCCTCAACAACCCGCCCAAAAATGTGCTGAACCTGCCTTTGATGGAAGCATTTGAAGGCATCGTTGAGGATCTTGGCAAAAAGGACACCGTCAAAACCATCGTAATCGCAGGCTCCGGCCCGCTCTTTGTTGCAGGGGCGGATATTAAAGTCATCGCATCCATTGACTCCCCGGAAGCCGGAGAACAGCTTGCCCGGCGCGGCCAAACCCTGTTTAATAAAATTGAACAGATGCCCAAAGTCGTCATCGCCGCCATCAACGGTTATTGTCTCGGCGGCGGCATGGAATTGGCCATGGCCTGCCACCTGCGCATCGCAGGAGATCGCCTGCGCATGGGACAACCTGAAATCAATCTGGGCATCATCCCCGGTTTTGGCGGAACACAGCGTCTGCCCCGAATCGTCGGACAAGCCAAGGCGCTCGAACTCATTTTAAGCGGCGACATGATTAATGCCGAAGAAGCGAAACGCATCGGACTCATCAACAAGATCGTGCCCGAAGGGGAAGTCTTAAAACAGGCTGTCGGCCTGGCAAAAAAAATCGGCGCAAAAAGCAAGTGCGCCATTGAAGCCATTTTAAAAGCCATCGAAGAAGGCATGAACGAGCCGCTCTCCATCGGCCTGAGCCGTGAAGCCGAACTCTTTGGAAAAATCTGCCAAACGGCAGATATGCGTGAAGGCATTACCGCCTTCCTTGAAAAACGTCAACCCAAGTTCCAAGACAAATAAAAATTGCCCCTTCAGTCTCTCCCCCGTTTCACGGGGCGGCGGGAAATTTGTTCCCTCCCCTGCACAAAGCGGGGGAGGGCTTTTAAGGTGGGGGTACAATTGGAAGAGAGGGCTTATGGACTTTAATTTCACCGAAGAACAAACAATGCTCCGGGACATGGTTCGAAAATTCGTTGATCAAGAAATTAAACCGCTCGCCCAACAAATCGACAAAGAGCACAATGTCGGTCTCATTCAAGGCATCCTCAAAAAAGCCGCACCGCTTGGACTATTGGGCATCCCCTTCCCCGAGAAATACGGCGGCGCAAACATGGGGGAAATGGGCTATGCGATTTTGATTGAGGAACTTTCGCGCGCCTGTGCATCCACCAGCGTCACCATCGGCGCACATATCGGTTTGGCGGGAACCTCGATTTTGATCGGCGGAAACGAGGCCCAGAAAGAAAAATATCTCAAGCCTTTGGCGACAGGAGAAAAACTCGGGGCCTACGCCTTAACCGAGCCGGGTGCGGGATCGGATGCCGCGAATATCCAACTCTCCGCAAAAGAAGACGGCGATGACTATATTTTAAACGGCACGAAACTTTGGATTACAAACGGCGATATCGCAGACACCATCGTCGTTTACAGTGTGACCAATGCGGAACTTAAAGCACGCGGCGGCATCACCGCCTTTATCGTCGAAGCAGACACACCCGGATTTTCCGCCCATCGCATCGAAGATAAAATGGGCCTGCGCGGTTCCGCCACCGCCGAGTTGGTTTTTCAGGATGTGCGCGTGCCCAAAGAAAATGTACTGGGCCAAGTCGGCATGGGTTTTGTCATCGCCATGGAAACCCTGGATGAATCGCGTCTTTCATTGGCCGCCGCCTGCATCGGTGCGGCAAAAGAAGTCCTGGCCATGTCCGTCGATTTTTCAAAAAAACGTGTCGCCTTTAAACAACCCATTGCCCATTTTCAGGCCATTCAATTCATGATCGCGGACATGACGGCTGAAATTTTTCAGATGGAATCCATCGTTTACCGCACGGCCTGGATGTATGACCAGGGTAAAAAAATTCCAAGAGAGGGTGCAATTTGTAAACTGTTCTGTTCCGAAGCACTGGACCGCATTGTGGATAAAGCCGTCCAGATTCACGGCGGAAACGGCTTTATGGGCGAACACCCCATCGAACGCTTTTACCGCGATTCGCGCGTCAACCGAATCTTTGAAGGCACGAGCGAAATCCAACGCATGGTTATCGCAGAAGATGTCCTGAAAAAAGGGAGTTATTAATGAAGATTGCCGTTTGTATCAAACAAGTGCCCGCAACGGAGTCCAAAATCAAACCCGCCGCCGACGGCAAGGATATCGACCGCACCGGCCTCTCTTTTGTCGTCAACCCCTACGATGAATTCGGTGTTGAAGAAGCCCTCAAAATTAAAGAACAGTTGGGAGAAGGACGCATCACGGTCATCAGCATCGGCTCCGATAAAACCGCAGAAGCACTGCGCACCTGTCTTGCCGTCGGCGCGGATCAAGCCATTCACATTAAAGACGCGGCCTTGGAAGGCAGTGATGCCCATGCCCTTGCGCGTGTGCTGACTGCGGCACTTCAAAGAGAAAACCTTGACATCATTTTTTTTGGTAAACAGGCCATTGATGATGACAGCGGCGCCGTGGGTATTTATGTTGCGGAAATGATGAACTTGCCTCACGTCTCAGCCATCAACAAGCTTGAAATTTTATCGGACGAAAATCGAGCCGTCGCCCATCGACAAATTGAAGGGGGCACAGAAATTATTGAGGTCAGCCTGCCTGCGGTCTTCACCTGTCAAAAAGAACTCAACGAACCGCGCTATGCCTCTCTGCCCGGCATTATGAAAGCAAAACAAAAACCGCTGAGCGTACTCAGCCTCGCTGATTTGGAGATCGCCCCCGACTCAGTCGGCTTGGACAATGCCGTGATCACGCTCGACCAACTCAGCCCGCCCCCGACCCGAACAGCAGGCACGCCGCTTGAAGGCAATGCGGAAGAAGCGGTTTCGGAATTGGTTCGACTGCTCCGTGAAGAAGCTAAAGTTTTATAGGCATCGTTAATCGGGATCAAAGACACGTTTTTCAAACTGAAAATCACGAGGGGATTTTATGGGGCATATTCTGGTCTTCGCAGAACAACGAGATGGAAAATTAAAAAGGGTTGCATTGGAAGCATTGGGTGCGGCCCGGCAATTGGCGGCGGACGCACAAGTCCTGGCGATCCTCATCGGTGAACATACGGCGGCACTCACGCAAACACTCACTGCAAGAGGCGCGGACAAGGTTTATCTCATCGACGACGCCGGATTTTCTCATTATTCTTCAGAAGGCTACGGCAGAGCCGTGGCGGACATTGCAAAAAAAGAAGAAGCCACACTCATCTTAATGGGTGCGACGGCCCTGGGCAAAGACCTCGGCCCGAAGGTTGCGGCTAAACTCGGCGGTCCTTTTGCGGGAGACTGCATCGCACTCGAAACCGATTCGGAAGGAAAAATCACCGCCACACGCCCGATGTACGGCGGAAAAATCATTTCGACCGTAAAGTGCCGAACGGCAACATATCAAGTCGCCACCTTGCGGCCCAATGTTTTTCCCGTGAATGATCCGGACGATACAAAAGAAAGCCTTGTCGAAAATATCGCACCGTTGCCGGATCTTTCATCCGTAAAAGCCGTCATCAAAGAAGTGCTTGCCAGCGCAAATACGAAGGTCGAACTGACCGAAGCCGACATCATTGTCTCCGGCGGACGCGGCCTGAAGGCTCCGGAAAATTTTTCGATCATCGAAGCCTTGGCGGATGCCCTGGGCGCCGCGGTCGGCGCCTCACGTGCCGCGGTGGACGCAGGCTGGAAACCGCACAGTTACCAGGTGGGTTTGACGGGTAAAACGGTCTCGCCTTCCCTGTATATCGCCTGCGGTGTTTCGGGCGCGATCCAACATCAGGCAGGCATGTCTTCTTCAAAATACATCGTAGCAATCAACAAAGATCCCAATGCCCCTATTTTTAAGATCGCCAATTACGGCATCGTCGGCGATCTTTTTGAAATTGTGCCTTTGTTGACAGAAGCGGTCAAAAAAATCAAAAATGAGTGAATTACGTGTAATGTTTAGGACATTATATGTCTGATAAGTTTGACGTTGCCATCGTCGGTGCCGGGCCTTCAGGTGCCGCCGCCGCCCTTACCCTGGCAAAGGCCGGATTATCTGTTGTCGTTTTTGAACGCGGGGAATTTCCCGGTTCAAAAAACATGTTCGGGGGTGTACTCTACACCCCGATTCTTGACAAACTCGTGCCCGGTTTTTGGGAAGAAGCACCGCTGGAACGTCACATCGTCAAACGCCGTTTTGGGCTTTTTTCCGAATCTTCAGAAGCAGCCTTTGAATTTCGCTGCGAGGATTTCAATCAAAAACCGCCCTTCAATCAAAGTTTCTCGGCCCTGCGGGCGCAATTTGACCCCTGGCTCGCCAAAAAAGCAAAAGAAGCCGGTGCGCTGATCATCCCGGAAACCGTTGTGGACGACCTGCTTTGGAAAGACGGGAAAGTCATCGGCGTCAAGGCACGGCGCGAAGGCGGCGAAATCGAAGCCGACGTGGTGATCGCCGCCGACGGGGTCAATTCCTTTTTGGCGAAAAAAAGCGGCCTGCGCAAAGACTTTAGCTGGAACGTTTTAGCCGTCGCCGCCAAAGAAATCATCGCGCTACCCAGAGGAACAATTGAAGACCGCTTCGGGCTTGAGGGCAATGAAGGGGTGGCGGTAGAATGTTTTGGCGATGTTGTGGCCGGAACCGTCGGTGCGGGATTTATTTATACCAATCGGGAAACCCTCTCGGTCGGTGTCGCCTGCTCGATCAATGCCTTTATCGACAAAAAAATCGTCCCCAACGACCTGCTTGAACGTTTTAAAAATCATCCCAGCATCCGTCGGCTCATCCGGGGCGGCAAGACCCTCGAATATGCCGGACACATGATTCCCGAAGGCGGCTATAAACAAGTGCCGGAAGTCATCGCAGACGGCCTCTTACTCGTGGGCGATGCGGCGCACTTGGTGAACGCCTCCTTTTATCACGAAGGCACAAACCTCGCGATGGCCTCAGGACTCTTTGCAGCGGAAACGATTATTGAAGCGAAAAAAAAGGACGACTTTTCACGGAACGGCCTCAAAGCGTATTTTCAAAAGCTTGAGGAGAGTTTTGTCTTAAAAGATCTCAAAAAATATCGACAGGTCGAGGTTTGGGCGCATAAAAATAACAAGTTCTTCAAAGAATATCCCGATCTGATGTTAGAGGTCTTAAAAGACTATTTCACGGTTTCGGAAACGCCCAAGGCCCACATCCAACAAGCTATTGTCAAAAAACTCCGCACCCGATTGAAACCTTTACGCACCCTCGTTGAACTGAACCAATTCAGAAAGAGCTTCTTTTCTTCTTAAGGAAGTTCTTATTCAGCCCGGCCGGCTTTAAACCCCATCCAACAAGATTCCCTCTTTTGTAATTCATTCCAGATCATTTCCAATGCAAACCTGATTTCGCCCACTGTCCTTGGCGAGATAAAGGGCATCGTCCGCCATTTTGATCAACGCGAAAGGATCACCCAGCTCCCCATGAAATCCAGCAACGCCCAAACTGAGTGTAATTTTTAAAGGCGTTTTTCCGCTCTGAAACGCATGAGATTCCGTACGTTTTCTGATGCGTTCCGCCATCTCAATCATCTCATCCAACTTTGTATTCGGGGCGATAATAATGAACTCTTCCCCGCCGTAACGTGCCGGGAAATCGATTTTTCGAATGCTTTTCCGCACAATGGCCGCGACTTCCTTTAATACGCTGTCTCCCTGTAAATGGCCATAAGTGTCATTGACGGATTTAAAATGATCGATGTCCATCAGTATGATGCACAGGTCCAACTTAAAACGTTTCGCACGCTCAAACTCCTTTTCAAAAATCTCCAGGAAATACCGCTTGTTATAGAGTTTCGTCAGTCCATCAGTAATCGCCAGTTCCTTTGTTTCCGCATACAGGAGCATCAATTGAAACACCATCGAAAAATCCTGTGCGAGTAGCCGAATAATGTCTTCAGATTTTTGCTGAAACGCCTCTTGTTTCGTAGAAAAAAAAGCGAGATGACCGATACAGTCATTATGAATATCCAAGGGCACGATCAATTCGGAACATATTTTCTCTGTTACGCGCTCATCGGTTTTTTCGCTCCCGCTGAAAAATACCGGTTCGGTCCCTTCTTTTTTGTCACTCGCTCCAATACGCATGAACAAATTTTTGATCGATTTGTCCAATATTTTTTTAGACAAAGGCTGCTTTAAATCCACATAATATTTTTGGCCGCGGCTGTCGGAAAGACAGAGGCAAAGACAGGAATATTCGATGAGGCTGCTCACCAGTGCGCTAAACGCGCTTAAAAGATCGTCCTGCACATGAATAAAATTAGCCAATTGCCGCGCCTCGCCGGAAAGTGTGGACTCAAAAAGCAATTTATCCAGCAAATGATTCACATTGGACCGGATGGATTGCCAGTCCGTGCTTTTTTTAGAAGGGGTTTTATCTTTTATATCCGCTCCCGGCTTGCTTATCGTTTTTTTCAAAAGCAGGGTAATCGTTTTTTTTAAGTCGCTTAAATCCGAATTTTTGACGATGTATTGATCGGCACCGGCGCGAATGCCCCAAAAACGATCCTGCGGCTGATCGAGACTGGTCAGTAAAATGATGGGAATATGGGCTGTTTTTTTGTCATTTTTGAGCAGTCGGCAAAGCTGATAGCCATTCAATTCCGGCATCATGATATCCGAGATAATCAGATCCGGTTGATCCGCAAAAGCACGGCTCACGCCCTCCAAGCCGTCCGCCGCATTCAATACCTCAAAACCCATTTTTTCCAAAGAAATTTGCAGCATCAACAATTGCGTCTGGCTGTCGTCAATTAACAAAATACGCTTCTTAGACTGCATCAGTATCTTCCTTTCATCTTCCTTAAAGTGGGGCAATCGGATCAACCAGTCCTTGCCGGGGAACAATCTGATTCATCTCTGATAAAAACCGTTTCCGAGGGCTTGTCTCCTTTATTTTCTGCCTATTTTAAATCTGAAAAGTTCATCTGCCCCGCCACTGGCCTCCACACGCTCAGCTTATCAACAATATCCTCAATCGGAATTATCTCATGTAAATACCCTCTACCTCAAGACTTATTCAGGGCTTCCTAAAATTTTAAAATACGGAAGGTGGCGATTGAGGATTAGCCTCTATTTAAGGCCCTGCCGTGAAACAAACCGTAAAGCACCGGCAGCACCAGCAAGGTCAGTGCAGTGGAAGATAAAATCCCTCCAATCACCACTGTCGCCAAGGGCCGCTGCACCTCCGCACCCCGGCCCACCGCAAGCGCCATCGGGACAAATCCCAGTGAAGCCACAAGCGCAGTCATCAACACGGGGCGCAGCCGCGTCAAGGCCCCTTCAACAACAGCCTCCTGCAAGCTTGCGCCCTTTTCCCGCAACTTGTTGATGAAGGTCACCAGCACCAAGCCATTCAAGACCGCCACACCGGAAAGCGCGATAAAACCGACAGCAGCGGAAATAGACAGAGGAATGCCCCGCAGCCAAAGCGCGGCGATGCCGCCGGTCAACGCGAGCGGTACGCCCGTAAAAACCAACAGACTGTCTTTAAACGAACCGAAGGTCACAAACAAAAGCATGAAAATCAATATCAGCGCAAGCGGCACAACCAACTTCAAACGGTTTCCTGCGGAGATCAACTGCTCAAATTGTCCGCCCCAAGTCGTCCAATATCCCGCAGGCACAATAACTTCGGCCCGAATCGCCTGCCGGGCCGCGTTCACAAAAGAACCCAAATCCCGATCCCGAACATTGGCCGTCACAACGATCCGGCGTTTGCCGTTTTCCCGGCTCACCTGATTCGGCCCCGTCGCAAGGTGGAAATCCGCCACCATCCCCAAAGGGATATGCGTAAATCTCATCTCCGCGGACGCCCCGCTTAAAAACCGCGCGCTACGGACCTCCTCTGCCGCAGGCGGCAAAGGAATCGGAATCCGCTCTAAAAGATCCATGCGTTCCCGGACGGCATCGGGCAAACGCACAATCAATTGGAACTGGCGATCGCCCTCGTAGATCTGACCGGCCGACTTTCCGCCGATGGCGATTTGAATGGCTTCCTGTACCGTGGCGCGATCCAGTCCGTAGCGCGCCAATTCGCGGTAATTCATTTGAACGGTCAATAAAGGAAGACCTGTCACCCGCTCCACTTCAACATCCGATGCACCTTCAATCCTGCGCATCACCTCGGCAATCGCCTCGCCGGTTTCCAACAATACCGCCATGTCATCGCCAAAAATCTTTACCGCAACATCGCTGCGCACACCGGAGAGCAACTCGTTAAAGCGCATTTGAATGGGTTGGATAAATTCATATCTATTGCCCGGAACGGTTTCCGCTGCGGCCTCAAGCGCCTTAACCAAGTCGCCTTTTGTCCGCTTGGGATCGGGCCATTCCGCGCGCGGTTTCATGATGATAAAGTTATCCGCCACGCTCGGTGGCATGGGATCGGTCGCAATATCCGCCGTGCCGATTTTTGCAAAGACGGTTTCTACTTCAGGAAAGGCTTTGAGCCGATCTTCCAGGACGTGCTGCATTTCGACCGCTTGACTTAAGCTGGTGCCGGGAATGCGCAGGGCATGCATGGCGATATCGCCCTCGTCCAAACCGGGAATAAATTCCCGGCCCATTTGCGTAGAAAGCAGAACAGCAAAAATCATAAGAAAACCTGCAACAACAAGAGATAAAGTACGCTGCCTCAAACAAAACCTTAACATGGGCGAGTAAGCACGCTTCGCCCAAAGCATCAAAAAATTTTCACGCTCGGAGATCGGTCCCGACAAAAAATGCGCCACGGCCGCCGGGACAAAGGTGACGGAAAGAATCATCGCGGCAAAGAGCGCCGTGATGACGGTAAACGCCATCGGAATGAACATTTTGCCCTCCACGCCGCTTAAGGTCAAAATGGGGAGATAAACAATCATGATAATCAATTCCCCAAAAAGCGTCGCCTTTCGCACTTCTTTCGATCCCTCAAAAACAACCTTGAAGCGCTCCGCGCGCGTGAGCAGACGGCCCAGACGTTTTTGTTCTTCCGCCAAACGCCGCACACAGTTTTCGACGATAATGACCGCCCCGTCCACAATGATGCCGAAATCCAAGGCCCCCAGGCTCATGAGGTTCGCGCTGACGCCGTAGCTCACCATGCCGGTAAAGGTCATCAACATCGAAAGCGGAATGACAAGCGCAGTAATCAGGGCTGCCCTTAGGTTGCCCAAAAAAAGAAAAAGCACGGCAATCACAAACAAGGCGCCTTCCACCAGGTTTTTTTGGACGGTTCGGATGGTTGCCTCTACAAGCGTCGTGCGATCATAAACCGTTTTGGCCGCAACACCTGCGGGCAGCGTGCGATTGATCTCCAGCATTTTTTCGGCAACCCGCTTTGAGACGGCTCGGCTGTTTTCACCCATCAACATAAAAACTGTGCCGAGTACCACCTCCTTTCCGTCCCGCGTGGCTGCGCCTGTGCGCAATTCTTTTCCGAGCAGCACTTCGGCCACATCCTTAATGCGGATCGGGATGCCGCCTTCATGAGACAAGACGATTTCACGAATATCCGCAATATCCGCCACTTGGCCCGGGGCCCGGATCAAGTATTGCTCACCCTGATGTTCGATGTAGCCCGCGCCGACATTTGCGTTATTTTGTGAAAGCGCACGCATCACGTCCTGGAAACTCAAACCGTAGGCAATGAGTTTTTCGGGGTGCGGTGTGACATGGTATTGTTTTTCATAACCGCCGATGGTATTGACATCCGTGACGCCGGGTACGGTCATTAATTGGGGCTTGACATTCCAATCCTGAATTGTTCTTAAATCCGTGGTCGTGTAAGGTTGGCCATCGGCTTTAAGCGCGCCTTCCTCGGCTTCAACCGTCCACATAAAAATTTCTCCCAGCCCGGTGGCAATCGGGCCCATTGCGGGTTCGATGTCAGGCGGCAGCTTGCCTTTCACCTCTTGAATGCGCTCGCCGACCAACTGCCGGGCAAAGTAGATATCGGTACCGTCTTCAAAAACAACTGTGACCTGTGAAAGCCCGTAACGGGAAATCGAACGGGTTTGGCGCAATTTGGGCAAGCCGGCCATTATTGTTTCGATGGGGAAGGTAATGCGTTGTTCCGTTTCAAACGGTGAAAATCCCGGCGCTTCCGTATTGATCTGCACCTGAATATTCGTAATATCCGGCACGGCATCAATCGGAAGCCGCTGATAATTATAAATTCCCAAGAGCGAGACGCCGACTGTAAAGAAAAAGATGAGCCAGCGTTGTCGGATTGAAAAGTTTAGAATACCTTCCAACATCCTTCAACCCTCCTATCTAGGAATCCCTGAGTCAATCATGAATTGTTTTTTCTAGTATCCCGCTTTTACCTTGCAAACCTTGAAAACAGGCTTGCCATTCCCCGCAATTTGCGCCTTAGATCGAAACATTTTTCCTCCCGAAAATTCAATCCAGCGATTCCTCAGTGATCGTGCGAGGCGCCGGCTTTCTCCAAATCGGCTTTTAGAATAAAGCTGTTGCGCGAGACATATTCTTCTCCCGGCAAAAGCCCCGAACGCACTTCCACCCATGATCCGTCGCGCCGACCCAATTCCAGTGGACGCACTTCAAAATCATCGCCGTATTTTACGAAGACCACCTGCCAATCTCGAAAAGCCTGAATGGCAGTGAGCGGGATCGCAATGGGCACCTCACGGGCCGTCCGGACTAAATCCACACTCACAAACAAACCCGGCCGCCACAAACCCTTTTCATTGGACAGATGGATGTGGGCTTTGATGGAACGCGTTCTTTGATCGACCTTTGCATCCATGTAAACAATCTTTCCGGATGATTCCAGCCCGAGCGCCTCATTCTTCACAGTCACGGCCTGATCGAGCCGGACGGCATTCAAATATTTTTCATAAACCGTAATCTCGCCCCAAAGACTGGAAAGATCCGCAATAACAAAAAGGGTAGAAGATTTTTCCACTGCCTCGCCCAAAGCAAGATGTTTTTCGATAATCGTGCCGTCCATGGGCGCTCGGAGCACATAACGCGTCAGGGCTTTCTGTGCAAAAGGAGCTCTCACTTTCCGGTTTTGCACCCGGCCTTCGGGTTCGACAGCTAAAAGCCTTAGTTCCTCCGGCATTATACCGAGCGCCGTCAGTTTTTGTTCTTTGACTTGCCGGATAAGTTCGGCTTCTTCCAAGGCATGATAGCTGCGTAAATATTCTTCTTCAGCCGATATTTTTTTCTTCCGGAGATTTTCCTCTCGCAGAAAGGAGGCTTGTGCAAATTCGAGTCGATGCACGGACTCAATGTATTCGCTACGCGCTTCGGCCAATTCCCGACTGTTGAAGACAGCCAGCACATCCCCTTTTTTTACGCGATCTCCACGGTTTTTCAGCACTTCGGTCGCAAGCCCTGAAACACGGGGCACAACATGCACCAAGCGGTTGCGGTTAAATGCGATTTCCCCCGGAAAACGAATCACGCTGTTGATGATGTGCGGCCCGGCTTTCAGGGTTTCAATTTTTGCGCGCTTCACCGCTTCCGGGACAAGCGTAACGCGGCCTTCTACGCTATTGTGCGTCCAACGATAATTTTTTCCCTGCCATTGCAGACTGATATTCATCTCAAAAGAATGCGGCTCTTCAACGATTCGATCACCGAGTAAATAATCCCCTTCGGGTTTAAAATGAATTTCATCGACCCGGCCGCCCAATCGGTGCAGGCTGATCATTAAATCCACTTCGCTCAGCGACACGGGCTTTCCCTTATGAACGGGATAAACTCTGAATTGCGGGGCGACGCCTTGTTCATAGATGCTGACTTCAAGTTCGAAATGGTCTGTTTTAAACAGATTCCCCCGGTGCGGGCCTTTCGGCAACTCTTCATGAACATGTTTGTCTTCACCGGAATGTGTGTGATCGGAGAAATTTCCAGCCGGAGAACAGCCCCAGATCAGGAAGAGGCCTGCCGTCAAAAAAACCGCTCGGCCTGTTTTTGGGCTCCGTTTTTCTTGCGATACTTTACTTTTCACGGGAATTTTTGTCTTGAAAAAACTATTCATAACTTAATCCGGGATTCCTTCAATATTACAAGTCGACAAGCGCATACGGATCATCGCGCAGGGTCTGGATGTATTGAATTGAATGTACGTGTTCAGGTGTTAAAGGGATTAAATCAGAAGAATGGTGCTGCAAAGGGCGCACAGGGTCTGTTCGGATTGAAAAAAAGCCCTGTGTTTGAGTGGTGCGGGTCTTTTAAGGCGCGCCGGCGGAACACCGGTTTCCCTTGTGAAATCCGGTGCGGCCGGGATGAAGGCCGCCGGGTTCAGGCGCTTCGCTTTGTAGACGGGTAAATCAATAATGTGATCCGTATGAGCAAAATCGCCCGGTGTCAGTGCGGAAATCAATTGATCCGGCACATCATGTTCATGTGCATGATTTTGTGTTATTTCATATGGATGATGAGGACTCGAATGAGAGAAAACAATTTGAATGCGGTTTATTTTATGATTCACAAATACCTCATGCCCCTTGTGAACCATCAACAAGGAGGCAGGAAGCGCAAACGAAGTTCCGGTCGATGAGAAAAAAAAGACAAACAAGGAAAAAAGAGCGATATGATGTTGCTTTCGCTTCATGATGAGATTTCTTAGATAAACCGACCCCTGTTTGCCCGCTTTATATCACAATTATCTATATATCTCAATCACCCAAGAACACCCAAATTCCGCGATCGCGGAATTTGAAACCGCCGATTCGCCATGAAAACCACGCTCAATATTAATGACACGGTCATGGCAGAGCTTAAACGCGAGGCCGTTCGCCAGCAACGCACTCTGCCTGAGATGGTCGAAATGGCATTGCGCATGCTATTGAGAAACCAGAAAAAAAAGCCGCTTCCGCCACTTCCATCATTTTCCATCTGTACACGGGATACTGATTTTCACCGCTTTTCTTTTCTTGAGATTGTTGATCCTGTTCGTCTTTAATACTTCGGCCTTAATGAACACGCCCTGACATTTAAAACTGAGGCCGCATTCGGAGCTATTTCTGCTATGTATATCGCCTGCCTCTGCTATTTACTCAGGATAATTATAGACAGGCAAATCAATCACTAACCCGCAGGCTTTAACGCCCCTTTCAGCGACGCGACAAAAGCACTCAAATCAGACAGATAATTCGGGTTTTCGGCCGCCGTCCCGATTATTTTAACCAAGGCACTGCCGACAATCACCCCGTCGGCGGCTTGCCCGAGATCCTTGGCATCTTCCGGTGAAGCAATGCCAAAACCTGCGACAACAGGGCGATCCGTGTGCGTTTTGAGATGGGTAATGCGTTCACAAATTTCGGCCTTCCCGGAGAGCTTGGAACCTGTCACACCCGTAAGCGGCACATAATAAACAAAGCCGCTTCCTGCCTTTAGAATTTTTTTGAGCCGTTCATCCGGTGTGGTCGGCGCAACCAGAAAAATCATGTCGATCAATTCCCGTCGGGCCAAGGGCAAAAAACCGCCTGCTTCTTCCGGCGGCAAATCCGGCACAATCAAAGCATTCACTCCCACGCGGCGGGCCTCCTTAAAAAATTCAGGTAAACCATAAGCGAAGATCGGATTACAGTAGGACATGAGAATGAGCGGAACTTTCGTTTGTTTTCTTAAATTTGCCACCAAAGCCAAGATATCTCTTAAAGAAACATTGTATTTTAACGCCCGGTCTGCTGCTTTCTGAATGGTCGGGCCGTCTGCAATCGGATCGGAAAAAGGCACACCGATTTCAATCAAATCCGCGCCCGCGCGATCCACTTCAAGCACAATCTCTTCGGTTGCGGCAAGGGTCGGGTCACCGGCCATCACATAAGCAATCAGCGACTTTTCCCGCATAAGCAGCACATTTTTTAAAGTGGCTTCGATTCGGCCCAACTATACCTCCCCCCCGGTGATTGCCCCGGTCAAGCCCATCAAGGTCGAAACTTGGTTCACATCCTTATCCCCGCGCCCGGACAAATTCAGAATAATCATTTGATCTTTCGACATCGTGGGTGCAACTTTTGCGAGATGGGCCAAAGCATGTGAGGACTCCAAAGCCGGGATAATGCCTTCTGTTTTTGCCAATACATGAAAAGCCGCCAAGGCTTCATCGTCTGTCGCAGAAGCATAGTCGATACGATGATTGTCACGATAATAACTGTGCTCAGGGCCGACCGCCGCATAATCCAAACCGGCAGACACGGAGTGAGTCAAATTGATTTGTCCATTTTCATCTTGCAATAAAAAGGTCATCGTCCCCTGCAAAACACCCACGGAACCTGTCGCAAAACGCGCCGCGTGTTTTCCGGTATCAATACCCAAACCACCCGCTTCAACACCGACCATTCTGACAGAATCCTCTTTAAGAAAGGGATAAAAAAGCCCAATGGCATTGCTGCCGCCGCCCACGCAGGCAATCAAGAGATCGGGCAGACGCCCTTCGGCCCTTAAAATTTGTTGACGAGCCTCCAAGCCGATTACCGATTGAAAATCACGAATCATCATGGGATAGGGATGCGGCCCCAAAACAGATCCCAGAATATAGTGCGTATCGCCGACATTGGCGGTCCAATCGCGCAAGGCCTCACTGATGGCATCTTTTAATGTACAGCTACCCGTATCGACCCCCGTGACTTTTGCCCCCAACATGCGCATGCGCACCACATTCAAGGCTTGGCGCGCCATGTCTTCCGTGCCCATGTAAACTTCGCATTTCAAGCCTGCACGCGCGGCAACGGTTGCAACGGCCACGCCGTGCTGCCCCGCGCCCGTCTCGGCGATGACCCGTTTTTTTCCCATTTCCTTCGTCAGCAAAATCTGGCCGATCGTATTGTTGATTTTATGCGCGCCCGTGTGACAAAGGTCTTCGCGTTTTAAATAAATCTTCGGGCCACCCAAATATGTGCTGAGCCGTTCCGCAAAATAGAGGGAAGTCGGACGTCCCACATAGGTATGGAGATGTTCACGCAGGGTCTTTTTAAAATTGGACTTGCGACGCAGAGATTGATAAACCTGCTCCAACTCCTGCAAGGCGGGCATCAAGGTTTCGGCGACATAACGTCCCCCATAGGGGCCAAAACGTCCTTTTTTATTCGGAAGCTGCAAATTCAGACTCCATTCTCTTTGCTGCGGCAATAAACCGTTTTAACTTCATATGATCTTTTTTCCCTTTTTCCGCCTCAACGCCGCTGCTCACATCGACGCCATAAGGCCGGACCTGCAAAATCGCTTCTTGCACATTTTCGGGTTTCAAACCTCCCGCCAGAATAATATTTCCACGCAAAGCCGCTTTTCGCGCAATCTGCCAATTGAAGGTTATGCCACTCCCGCCGGCCATTTTTTCGTGATAGCTATCGAGTAGATGCGCCCGAACAGGGAGAGTCGAAAGTTGCCGCAAAGAACGTTCATCTTTCACACGCACAACTTGAATGGCGCGATGCGAAAAGCGGCGCAGGGTCTTTTCCGGAAAATCGCCGTGAAACTGAATCAAATGCAAACCGATGCCATGAATAGAATGATGAATCGCCTCTTCGTCGCCTGCGGTAATCACGCCAACGCATGTCACAAAGGGCGGCAACTGTTTAATAATCGAAGACACCGCTTCCGGGGAAATACAACGCGGGCTTTCCGGCGCAAGAATAAACCCCAAGGCATCGGCCCCAAAAGCCACAGCCGCGCGCGCGTCATTCAGGTTTGTGATTCCGCAAATCTTAACGCGCATCAGCTTGCGAACAATGCCTTCATTTTGGCACCGATGTTTTTTGATGCCATAAGGGTTTCCCCGATTAAAACGGCGTGTACACCTGCTTCGGATAAAACTTCAAGCTCTCCCTGTGTACGAATGCCGCTTTCGCTCACCAGTGTGCGGTCTTTGGAAATTGCTTTGCACAAACGAAAGGTCGTTTCAAGCTTCGTTTCAAAGGTGTTTAAATCCCGGTTGTTGATACCGATCACGGGTGCCCATTCGATGATTTTTTCCAGTTCTGCTTCGGTATGGACTTCAATTAAAACATCCAAGGAAAGCTCCCGTGCCAAATCAAAATAGTCCCGGATTTGGGCGGGTTCCAAAAGTGCGACAATCAAAAGAAGCGCATCCGCGCCCCAGGCGCGGGCCTCATAAACCTGGAGTTCATCCAAGATAAAATCTTTTTGTAGCATCGGGAGACCGACCTTGTCACGAATTGCCTTGAGATAAGCGGGCTTGCCTAAAAAATAGTGTTCTTCCGTCAAAACCGAAAGCGCCGAAGCACCGCCCGCCTCGTAAATCTGCGCGATTTCAATCGGGTGGAAGTCGGCCCGAATCACTCCTTTTGAAGGCGAAGCTTTTTTGACCTCGGCGATGAGTGCGGGCAATAGACCCCGGTGATTCATCAAGGCTGCGGCAAAACCACGCGTCGGGCCGATATCCGCGGCTTGCATCCTAAGTTCACGCAGATAATCCCGTCCTTTTCTGGACCGCACATCGCTTCGTTTTCGAGAAACAACTTGATCTAATAAACTCATTTAAGAAAAATATACTCCTACTTATTTGTCATCTCAATGAGTTGATCCAGTTTCGACATTGCCCGACCCGAGTCAATGGATTCTTCCGCCAAAGCAAAACCCTCTTGTAAATTGTCCGCTTTTCCGGCTGCGACAAAGGCAGGTGCCGCATTCATCAGAACCACATCCCGCTTCGCACCCTGCTCCCCGCGCAAGATAGACTGAAGAATCGCAGCGTTCGTCTGCGCATTTCCACCCGTCAAATCCTTGATGTTTCCATTTTCGCGTTGAAAATCTTTCGGTTCAATAAAGTAGGCCGCGACCCGCCCGCTTTTTCCTTCGGAAATGCGACTTTTTCCGGTGACAGTCACTTCATCCAAACCGTCCATGCCATGCACGATAAAACAATGCCGCGAACCCAGCTTCACCAAGACTTGCGCCATCAGATCCGTCAATTCGGGCGCATAAACCCCCAAGACCTGAATCGAGGCGCGCGCAGGATTGGACAGCGGCCCCAAAATATTGAAGATGGAGCGAATACCCGTTTCCCGGCGCGATGCCGCAGCATATTTCATCGCACCGTGAAACAAAGGTGCAAAGAGAAACCCGATGCCGATTTCATTAATGCAAGCTTCGACTTTCTCTGTCGGGATCTCAATTGCGACCCCCAAAGCCTTGAGCACATCAGCACTACCACAGGCACTTGAAACAGAATAATTACCGTGTTTCGCCACGGTGACGCCTACACCCGCGACAACAAAAGCAACGGTCGTGGAGATATTGAAGGTATTGAGATGATCTCCGCCCGTGCCGCAAGTATCGACCACCAAAGGATCATCCACCCTCACTCGAACGGCTTTTTCACGCATGACCCGTGCGGAGCCGGTAATTTCATCCACGGTCTCCCCCTTCATGCGCAAAGCCGTAATATAAGACGCAATTTGAGAGGGTGTGGCTTTGCCCTCCATGATCTCGCGCATCACGTCCTCGGCCTCGACCGCACTCAAATCAACTTGCTCAATTATTTTTTTAATCGCGTCTTTGATCATCGCAGTGTTCCTTTATGCATGGAAAATCAGACAAATCACTGATTTAATTCCACAAAAAATTGGACATGCTCTGTGTGCGTTCAAAAGACCGGTCTCTGCAATCGTAAGAAGCGCCTTGTTTGTCCTTTCCTGATTCGCACGCGTACACCGGTTCATGCATCTGTTCGTCCCGCATCACTTCGTTTAGTGTCGTATTCATCCGGGCCAATGTGATTTCAATGATTCTTTTCTTGGGCATCGCCATCTTCATTTTCCCCTTTTTATTTAAAAAATTCACAGATTCAAAAAATTGTTCAAAAGCGCTTTTCCGGCTTTTGTCAAAATTGATTCCGGATGAAATTGAACGCCCTCAATGGGCAGCCTCTTGTGCCGAATGCCCATAATTTCCCCCGCATCCGTCCAAGACGAAATTTCAAAAACATCCGGTAAGCTTTCTTTTCTCAAAATAAGCGAATGGTAGCGCGTCGCTTCAAAAGGCATCGGGAGTTCATGATAAATCGATTGTTTATCGTGTGAAATCATCGAGGTTTTTCCATGCATCAGACGATCCGCACAAATGACTTCGGCACCGAAGGCTGCTCCAATGGCTTGATGGCCGAGGCAAACCCCCAAGATAGGAATCTTACGCCCTAATTTTTGAATCAGCGCAATGGAAATACCCGCGTTTTCCGGACGGCCCGGCCCCGGCGAAATCAGGATCTTCCGCGGCTGCAGGGCCGCAATTTCTTCGAGCGTGATTTGATCGTTTCTAAAAACAACGATCTCCTGTCCCAACTCCCCCAGGTATTGCACCAAGTTGTAGGTAAAGGAATCGTAATTGTCAATGACAAGCAACATCGTTCTAATTTAAGCCAAACCTTTTTCGGCAAAGACAATGGCCGCCTGCATGGCCTTTGCTTTATTCACCGTTTCTTCGTATTCACGATCCGGGTCGGAATCCGCAACGATGCCGGCTGCGGCCTGGACCGCGGCTTGCCCGCCTTCCACCACAATCGTGCGAATGGTGATACAGGTATCCATATTGCCTTGAAAACTGAAATACCCGACCGCACCCGCATAAAGCGAGCGGCTTTCCGTTTCAAGTTCGTCAATGATTTCCATCGCCCGAATCTTGGGCGCGCCGGTCACCGTGCCCGCCGGGAAACACGCCGCCAAAACATCAAAGGCGTCTTTTCCTTCTTGCAAGTCCCCGCACACATTGGAGACGATGTGCATCACATGAGAATACCGTTCGATCACCATCACTTCGTTGGCCTCGACAGTGCCGTATCGGCAGACCCGCCCCACATCGTTGCGTCCCAGATCAATCAACATGACATGCTCCGCACGTTCTTTCGGGTCAGCCAAAAGTTCGACTTCAAGCGCCCGGTCTTCTTGCTCTGTTTTACCGCGCGGGCGCGTGCCTGCAATGGGACGCGTTTCAACCAGCTCGCCTTCCAAACGCACAAGCACTTCGGGTGAGGTTCCCACCAGACGTGTTTCGCCGATTTCCATGTAAAACATGTACGGGGAAGGGTTGATGCTGCGCAGCGCTCGGTAAACCGTAAAGGCATCGACCGTGAGCGGCACGGAAAAACGCTGCGAAATCTGTACCTGAAAAATGTCTCCGGCCTGAATGTAGTCCTTCGCTTTCAACACACTTTTTTTAAATTGCTCACGGCTCACATTTGAAACAGGGCTTTCACTTGTGCCCTCTTTTGGCGAAAGCTGCGGGGCGACCAGCGGCTGTTTTAAACGGTCAATGAGTTTTTCGATTTTGCAAACCGCATTGTCGTAATTCGTTTTAAGGTCGTCGCCCTCGATAAAGGCATTGCAGACAACTTTAATCCGGTGTTGCACATTATCAAAAATAAGCAGGGTGTCGGTAATCAAAAAAAAGAAATCCGGCGGGGCTTTGGCCGGATGCCGCAGTTGCACCGGCTCGAAAAATCGCACCATGTCATAAGAAAGATAACCCACCGCACCCCCGAAAAAGCGGGGAAGCCCCGCAACATCAACGGGTTTGAATTCGGCAAGCAAATCTCTAAGCACATGCAGCGGTTGCGCGCGCGTCGTCACGGTTTCAGCCCCGTCACGCCGGGTGATCGTTACTTGTGTGCCTTTTCCCTTGATGAGAATGGAAGGATCTGCGCCCAAAAAGGAATAGCGCCCCCATTTTTCACCGCCTTCGACCGATTCAAAGAGAAAAGGGTATTTTCCGTTTCTGATTTTTAAAAAGGCCGAAACCGGGGTTTCGCAATCCGCCACGATCTCACGATAGACGGGAACGAGATTCCCTTCCGTCGCTTTTTT
>JALUVJ010000013.1 GCA_027020665.1 Nitrospira sp. | reverse complement strand
GCAAATGCGATCTTGGGGGTTTCTTTGGCCGTGGCGAAGGCCGCCGCCGCGGAGCAAGGGGTGCCGCTCTTTCGTTATTTGGGGGGGGCGCAGGCCAGAGACCTTCCGCTTCCGATGATGAATATTATTAACGGCGGTGCCCATGCCGACAACGGTCTGGATTTTCAGGAGTTTATGATTATTCCCGTGGGGGGACAAAGCTTTTCGGATTCGCTCCGTATCGGCGTCGAAGTCTTTCATGCTTTGAAAAAAGTCTTGACCGTGGAAGGTTATGCCACGGCGGTGGGGGACGAAGGCGGTTTTGCTCCTGCGGTGAAAACGCACGAAGAAGCCCTTGAGTTGATTATTCGCGGCATTGAAAGCGCGGGTTATCGCCCCAAAGATGACGTGCTGCTTGCGCTGGATGTTGCGGCCAGTGAGTTTTGCAAAGATCATACATACCGTATGGCTTCCGGGGATGCGCCGCTTTCTGCAAAAGACATGATTGCTTATTATGAAAAACTACTGGACCGTTTTCCGATTGTTTCCATCGAAGACGGTATCACCGAAGGGGACTGGGAGGGATGGCAGGCCTTGACCGCAGCACTCGGTCATCGCACACAGTTGGTAGGGGATGACCTTTTTGTGACGGATGAAGCCACGCTTTTGCATGGTATTCAAGAAGGTGCGGCCAATGCCATTTTGATCAAGCTTAATCAAATCGGCACCTTAACCGAGACTTTAAACACCATCCGTTGCGCAAAAGCAGCGGGTTATGCGACGGTGATTTCCCACCGTTCGGGTGAAACAGAAGATGCCACAATTGCGGATCTTGCTGTGGCTACGGGTGCCGGGCAGATTAAAACGGGTTCTTTGTCTCGTACCGACCGCACGGCAAAGTATAATCAGCTACTGAGAATTGAACATTTTTTGGGAAAAGGCGCACGCTTTAACCCGAATCTGTTTTTATAGTTATTTTGTTGTTTGATCACGCGGTGTACTCGTTGGTTTTTTGAATTAACTCATTGTTTTATATCGTTTTTTAATTCATTCCCCCCTGTTTGCCTTATTCCATGTCACCGATTTGAGACACTTGACAGCGGTATAATTATTCCCTTACATTCCGCGTGTGCGGCAATTAAACTCCCTCAGCGGAGATTCATTGACCCACATTTGCATTTTGCTTGAAACAGGACAAAAAGTGTCCGGCTTGGGTAATGCACTACATAAAATCAGTTAACCTCATGACCTCATTCCGCTGAAGATCCTGGAATACAAGAACTAAAGAACAGGTACATGAATTGCAGTAGTCTCACAAACCGATACAAGCATGGGTAAGATCACCCGTTAAGGGGTGATCTCGGGCAATAGGAGTACGCATTCTTATTTTTCTGTAAGACGGAACGCTTTTCCCCCGCTACAAGCTCCGGGATTCGGCAACTGTCTTATTTGAATTTTTTTATTTTTTTGCGCCGATACATGTTTGTTGATCATATCAGGAGGGCTTCATGTTAAATACGCATTACAGCATAAAAAGAATAAGCACCTACACCGCCATTCTTTTTTCAGGGTTTTATCTTACCTCTTGTACATCGAGTTCGAAGACAGCGGGCACTGAAAGCGATGTTCCCGGCGTGGTCTTTGCGAAGCGTTCCATTGATGCCATCGGCGATCCGCTCGACCCCATTGAGTTTTCTGCGGGGGGCGATCTGATGACGCTCGTACCGGGCAGCGCTTCGGGAAAGTTGCAGAATCTCACCGCAGATATGACGAATGGAGAAGGGGACGTCTCGGATCCGGAGATTTTCCCCCAGACGGAGACCGATTCATTTCGCATTCTTTTTTCAATGCGGAAAAACAGCGCCGACAAGTGGCACCTCTACGAAGTCACGGTCAATGCCGATGGCAGCCGTGCCGCCGTGCCGACACAGCTGACCTGCGGCGATGATAATGAAATTGACCCGGCTTATCTGCCGGACGGACGTATTGTTTTTACATCGGACCGCCCCGGGCATCTGGATGAATACGAACGTCGCAAATCCGCACTTTTGCATGTTTTGGATCCCAATCAGCCGCGCATTGCCGGGCAGCCGGATTGTGATGCGGGAGAGGTGGTTCAGATTTCCTTTAACCAGAGTCACGACCGGAACCCAAGCGTCTTAAAAGACGGCACGATTATGTTCAGTCGCTGGGAGCATCTGGCGAATGTCAATAAATTCACTATTTTTAAAGTAGAACCCGATGGCTCAGGTCTTTTTGTGAAATACGGTTCACATTCCGGTGTGAATTCCTTCTTGGATGTGCGTGAGCGCGCCGACGGAAAAGTAACGGCTACAATGATGCCGCTTTCTGGTACATTTGAGGGGGGAGCAATCGGTGTGTTGGATGTAAAAAATGAGGCGGATAACAGCGAGACGGCATCTCAACAGCTTGTACCCTTCCAGAATATTGCGACCGGGCGCGATGCTTCGGATGATGGACGTTATCATGGTGCCTACCAGGTGCCGGACGGTACGAATCGCTACTTGGTGTCTTATTCAATTGAAGGCGGTGTGAGTGAGATGGAAGATGTGGAAGTGCCGCGGCCTTCTTATGGGATTTACATGTTGAATACGGATGGCGTGGCGAAACCGATTAAGCTTCCCGCGTCGGGTTCGGACACAGTGTATGTCGAGCCGGTTCCTTTGATGGCCGTGCCGGCCGATCAGATTCCAACGGTAAAACCCAACTTGAAGGCCAATAAAAGCGATACGGGACTGACAACGGGTGTGATCGGTGCTTCCAGCGTTTATGACTCCGAGGCCAATCGTGCGCTTTCAAGTGCTGTGTTGGGGGTTGAACTCAGGGACCTCAATGGCAACATTGATTTTGATAAACTGCTTGATCCTGCCAATAATCTTCAGGTGGTGAAAGAAGTCCGTGTGATTGAAGCCGTGCCCAGTATGCCGGGTGTGGGCCGCGAGGACATCGGGTCGACCAATTTTGAACGGCAGAAAATTTTGGGTTATGCCCCGGTTGAGGCCGACGGTTCTTTCCAGGTCCGGGTTCCGGCGGACACCGCGCTGACATTGCATGTGGTGGACGACAAGAAACGGTCTTTTAAAGTGAAAGAAAACTGGCTTCAGGTTCGGCCGGGCGAAGCCAATACCTGTAACGGCTGTCATTCGCCGCGCCGAGGTGATCCGCAACGCCTTGCCGCGGATGCGATTGCTTTTCAGAATGGTTATGCTGTGACGGACGTTACATTACAGACGCCTCGCGTGATTGATTATGTTGAGGATGTGCAGTCCATTTTTAACGCAAAATGTACGACGGCCTGTCATGAGGCGGTATCCGGTCCAGCGGGTGATTTGGATTTAAGTGGAGACCAATCCGGTGTTCAGTTTCCCATTTCATATGAACAATTGGTGGGAGACATGAACGGTTCAGGCTTGGTGCGACCCGGAGAATCCCGTCAAAGTCATCTGATCGAACGCATGTTTGGTGAAGAACTTCGTGCAGGAAAAGATCTTCCGGCTGCGGGCGTTGATACGAATAATCATGAGGCCATGTTACTTGATGAAGAGAAATTGACGCTTGTCGAATGGATTGATCTGGGCACGCAATTTACCAATAAAGAAGTCATCACAAATCCGGGTCGCGCCAATCTGAGCAGGGAGGTTTTTGAAAGCACGATTCTTCCGATTCTTACTGCAAAATGTGGCGGTGCGTGTCACCAAGCCGCCGGCGACAGTGATTTTGTCTTGACCGGCAGTGCGGAAGGTGATTTTGGCGCAGTGGCTGCGCGTGTGAATGTTACGAATCCGGCCAACAGCCTCCTGCTTTTAAGGGCGAGTGATGTCAGTCTGCCGATGCCCGGGACGACAGTGCCGCCGCTCCCGGTCACTGATCCGGATTACGATACGATTCTCGACTGGATTACGGCGGCACAGCCCGAATCTTAAACGCTCCTGTTATCACGAAGTGACATGAGAGAAGAAGGTTTAGAGGAGAAGCAGTCACCCACCGTGCCCTTTTTTGGAATGTGGGGCATCCTGTGGATGGTACTGCTTCTCCTCTTGATGAGTGCCTGCGGTCAAGTCGAGCCGGGGCAGGAAACGGTTGTCGGTGAGTTGGATCACGATGTTTTTAAGGCCGACATTCAAGCCATTTTAGACAATCGCAAGTGTTCGGACGGCACTTGTCATATCCGTGATAAAAACGACCCTTTTGCAGGGGGACCGGGCGGGAGCCTGCGTCTTTACGAATGTACGGCCGCACTTTGTACTGCGGAGCAATTGCAAGCCAACCATGACTCGGCGGCGGGCATGGCCAACTTGGTCAATCCTGCCGACAGCAGACTTCTGACAAAACCTTTGG
>JALUVJ010000012.1 GCA_027020665.1 Nitrospira sp. | reverse complement strand
CTCCTTCAAGCCGCGCAAAATGGAAATGGTGTCTTCCACCGATGGTTCGTCCACCAGCACCGGCTGGAAACGGCGTTCGAGTGCTTTATCTTTCTCGATGTATTTACGGTATTCATCCAGCGTGGTAGCACCGATCAGGCGGAGTTCGCCGCGGGCCAGCATGGGCTTCAGCATGTTGGCGGCATCCACAGCCCCTTCGGCCGCTCCCGCTCCCACCATGGTATGAAGCTCATCAATAAAGAGGATGATCTGTCCTTCTGATTCTTCGATTTCTTTGAGAATGGCTTTAAGGCGCTCTTCGAATTCACCGCGGAATTTGGTGCCGGCGATAAGCGAACCCATCTCGAGCTGAATCACGCGCTTGTTCTTCAGCCCTTCGGGAACATCGCCGTTGGCAATACGCTGGGCGATTCCCTCCACAATGGCGGTTTTACCGACACCGGGATCACCCACCAGAACGGGATTGTTTTTGGTGCGACGCGACAGCACCTGGATGGCACGCCGGATCTCCTCATCCCGCCCGATAACCGGATCGAGCTTGCCGCGGCGTGCCAGCTCCGTCAGGTCGCGACCGTACCGCTCCAGCGCCTGATATTTCTCTTCGGGATTCTGATCCGTCACCCGCTGCGTGCCACGGATCTCTTTCAGCACCTTGTAAATGTTGTCTTTGGTTACTCCCTGACTCTTCAGGATTTGTGACGAAGCCCCGCCTTCATCCGCAATGGCAATCAGCAAATGCTCGGTGCTTACATATTCGTCTTTGAGATGGCGCATTTCTGTCATGGCGGCATTAAATACGCCGTTGAGCCGCTGGGTAATATAAATATTGCCAAGGGCGCCGCCTCCCGACACTCTGGGGATCCTGGCCAGCTCCTCTTCGAGACGGCTGCGGATGAGGTTGGTATTGGCGCCCAACTTTTTTAGAATCGCCAGGGGCACTCCCTCTTCGTCGGCCAGCAAGGCACTCAGCAAATGTTCCACCTCAATTTGCTGATGACCTTTTTCGCCGGCTATCTGCTGGGCCTTCATGACGGCCTCCTGAGCTTTCAAGGTAAAACGATCAAGCGTCATGGTTTCACTCCTTTCATAAGTTTAATATTTCATGCCTTGTAAATCGGCGAATTTCCGAATCAGCTCTTTTTCCTGCTCTGTCAAATGTTTGGGAATTTCAACTTTGGCAATGACGTACATATCACCCACACTCCGGGCCGTTCGGATGCCCTGTCCTTTCAAGCGGAATTTGTGCCCGGGCTGGGTGCCCGGCGGAATCTTTAAAATGACCTTGTTGCCGTAGGGCGTTTTAATTTTAACCCGTGATCCGAGTAATGCCTGAGCGAGGTTAAGGGGCAGTTCCACATAAATATTCGATCCTTTGCGCTTAAAAAACCGGTCTTCCTGCACCCGCACAGTGACATACAGGTCGCCGGGAGGGCCGCCCTGAATGCCCCGGTGTCCCTCGCCGGCAATTTTCAGGGTTGTTCCGTCTTCGATGCCGGCCGGGATGTTGATCTTCACCGTCCGCGCCACCGTAACCGTTCCGGTTCCGTTACATGTGGTACAGGGCTTTTCGATAACCTTGCCTTTTCCCATGCAGTTAACGCAGGGCCGGGTGATAGCAAACGCCCCGCGGCTTTCGCTTACCATGCCGGTTCCCCGGCATACCGGGCAGGTCTGTACCGTGGAACCCGGCTCGGCGCCGCTTCCGTGGCAGGTTGGACAGGTGCCCTGCTGCGGCACCGTGAGTTCAATTGGCCCGCCTTCTACAGCCTTGCGGAAGGGAATGGAAATTTCCGTGTGAATGTCCTGACCTGCCTGGCGGCCGCTCCGGCTGCGGCGGAAAAATTCGCCCTCATCAAAAAACGAAGAAAACAAGTCATCAAGCCCGATATCAACACCGAAACCGCCGAATCCGAAACGGGGCCCGCCGCCGTCCCGCGCATGCGCTTTTTCCTGAAAGGCATCAAAATGGCGGATCAGATCTTCCCACGACATGCCCTGTCCGGCAAAATGATGAGCGCCCATCTTACGGAGCTGGTCGTATTTTTTGCGCTTTTCCGGATCACTCAAAATCCCATACGCCTCGTTAATTTCTTTAAAGCGCTCTTCGGCCTTTTTATCACCCCGGGTTTTGTCCGGGTGATATTTTTTCGCCAGCTCCCGGTAAGCGCGTTTAATCTCCTCCTGAGAAGCATCCTCAGAGACGCCCAAAATCGAGTAGTAATTTTTATCGCTCATCCTTCATCACCTGCCTGTTTCACGGTTGTCTCCACATCCATGCGTAACGGCAGCTTTTGATTCATTCCGTATAATTTTTCAATATCTTTGCCGGCCGGTTCAGGGCTCCCAGTAGACTTCCAGCCATTTCTGATATTCACTGCGCAAACGCCGGAGCCGCAACCCAATACCCACAAACATAGCACCGCTAAGCAGCAGGAAAAAGGCGATCAAATAGGCCAGAAGATTCGGAAAAATGAAAATCAGGATCGCCGCCAGAATCAGGCTCGCTCCGATGGCCGCATAGAGTTTCCACGGGCCAACCAGAAAATCCGTTAGATGATCGTAAAAAAGTGTCGAACGAAACATGGGACTATCTCCTTGTTGACGGTTTCACCATTTCAATTTTGTAATTGAGCAAAGGCAATGCCACAAATAAGAATGATTGTTTATTAAAGAGTTAGCTGCATCAGCAATGCCACGGGTTTTCCATTTCTGACAAAATTTCATACAATGTTCAAAAAATGGCCTCCTATCTGTCATACCCACATGGGCAAGAAAAAGGCCCTCTACTGGCCTCACAGGGATGCGCAAACCAGCAGAGGGCCTTTTGCCTGAAGCGAATCTATAGAATGGGGGCCGCGCCCCGCTACAGCAAGGCAGCGCGGTTCGGCGTCGGGGCAGGGCCCCTCGCCGCAGCATTACTTGATCTCAACAACTCGGGCTTTGGCCTCTTCGGTCTTCGGCAGCGTAATGGTCAACACACCGTTTTTGTATTCGGCTTTGATATTATCCTGATCGATTTCCGTCGGCAGTGTAAACGAGCGCTGGAAGCTGCCATAGAACCGTTCGCTGCAGTAGTAATTGGCGTCCTTTTCCTCTTCCTCCCGCTTCCGCTCGCCCCGAATGGTGAGCACGTTGTTATCCACGCTGATGTGGATGTCTTTTTTGTTGAGACCCGGCACGTCCATCCGGACGATGAACTCCTTATCGGTCTCTTTTACATCCAGAGCCGGTTGCCAGGCAAACAGCGACCGCTCGTCCCAGTTCAGCAGCGAGGGCCAGCGGAAAATATTTCTCAGCCGATCGCTCCACAATTCGTCAAAGAAACGATCGACATCCAGCAAAGGACGATCAATGTCCGTTTCACGTTCACGCCATTTGGTCAGCCACATACGTCCATCCCTCCTTTCTTGTTTTTTTTATTTTGCAGGAAAATTAAATCAGAGTTTAGCAATACAAGGATTTAATAATCAAACGATTTAAATTTTGCAATGACCGTTCCGGCGGAAAAGCAGTCCTTGCGCCGAATCATGTGTCTAAAACAGATTTGCTATTGAATCCGCTCAACACTTATACAAAATCAATGCCAAATCGAAATAATAGTATAATCTGTTGAAAAACAGTAATTTAGTCGAATATCGTTAATAAGACAGACAGCCTGTCAATCTGGCAACCTGCTCGCGCACCTTGAAAATCTGGCAATTTCTCCTTTGTCAAGTTGACATTTCGATCGGGAACTGGGTGTGCCCTGTTTTTCACGCCAATGGCGGGTACCATTGAAAGCACCAGGCACCTGCGAGAGGAAACACCCAAACACCAGGCACCTCGCAGGTGCCTGGTGTTTTTCATCTTTCGCCCCCTGGCGCCTTTGCGTGAAACGCCTTTCTCTGCGCACCCTGCGCCCCTGCGAGAGAAGCGATTTTTTTAACGCCTTACGGCGTCACTACGAACTTGCAGTTGAACGCCTGACGGAATTGGGAGAGGGCCTCGTCTTTTTTCAAACATATACCTTGCGGCTTTACTTGGCGTCTTTGCGCCTTTGCGTGAGACGCCTTTCTCTGCGCACCCTGCGCCACTGCGAGTGAAGCGATTTTTTTTAACGCCTTACAGCGTCACTACGAACTTATAGTTGAACGGCTGACGGCGCAGGGTGAGGGGCTCCGTCTTTTTTTCAATCATATACCTTGCTGCTTTACTTGGCGCCCTGGCGCCTTTGCGTGAAACGCCTTTCTCTGCGTACTCCCCGCCACTGCGAGAGAAGCGATTTTTTTAACGCCTTACGGCGTCACTACGAACTTATAGTTGAACGGCTGACGGCGCAGGGTGAGGGGCTCGGTCTTTTTTCAATCAT
>JALUVJ010000011.1 GCA_027020665.1 Nitrospira sp. | reverse complement strand
GAAGCTCCTTAAGTCTTCTTTTTTCAAGTGTGCGTTCAAGCGTGCTTTGCCACTGCTCAAGCGTTTTTCTGTCCGCCCCTTGCAGGGCGGAGGCCACGGCAACCCCGGAAGCCCCGGCCGCAACAAGGTCTTGAAGGTGTGAAAATCGAATGCCGCCGATGGCGTATATCGGAAGCGGTATTTTTCCGCGGATTTTGGCAAGGCCTGCAATGCCAAGAGCAGGATCGTGTGTTTGTTTTGTCGGAGTCGGAAAAATCGGGCCAAAACCGATGTAGTCAACGGCTTGAGAGGCGGCTTCACGGACTTCTTTCAAATGATGGGTGGAAAGCCCGATCAGCGCCGTTTCACCCAAGAGCTGTCTGGCCATCGAAACAGGGAAATCGTTTTGTCCGAGATGCACCCCATCGGCTTTGATTGCCATCGCCAGATCGATTTGGTCATTGATGATCAAAGCCGCTCCCTCTTTGCGCGTGATTTCACGAAGTTGTTTTGCAATTTCAAACATCTCACCGCGCGAACGAAATTTATCGCGGTATTGCACAAGCCTTAAGCCGCCTGCAACGGCTTCGCGAATCCCCTCAAAAAATGCCTCCGGGTCTTTTCCGTACTCTTCTTTGTAACAAGCCGGATCGGCGATGAGATAGAGCGGCGGGAATTTCATTCAATCGTGAAACTAACTTTTAAAGTCCGCGAGAAAGTGATCCAGAAAGGTGGTTGAAAACCGTCCTTTAATGAAACCGGGGTCTTCAAAGATTTTTTTATGAAGCGGCAGGGTGGTCTCAATGCCTTCGATCACGAATTCCGAGAGTGCGCCGTTCATCTTTGCAATGGCTTCGGCCCGTGTTTGGTCATGCACAATGAGCTTGGCAACGAGAGAGTCGTAATAAGGGGTGATGACGCTGCCCATATAACTTGCAGAATCGACACGAATGCCGGGCCCGCCCGGTACGTGAAAGGCGGTAATGGCGCCGGGGCAGGGCCTGAAGGTTTCGGGAGACTCGGCATTGATACGGCATTCAAAGCTGTGTCCGTGGAGCTTGACCTGGCTTTGTTTGATCGAGAGCGGTTTGCCTGCGGCGATTTTGATTTGTTCTTTCACCAGATCGATGCCGGTGACACATTCACTGATGGGGTGCTCCACTTGGATGCGGGTATTCATTTCGATAAAATAAAAATTGTGATCCCGGTCCAATAAAAATTCGACCGTGCCCGCATTGACGTAACGTGAAGCGGTCACCGCAGCATTTGCCGCTTTGCCCAGTTCGCGCCGAAGCCGGTCATCCACGACGGGGGAAGGGGATTCCTCCACGAGCTTTTGATGCCGTCGCTGAATGGAGCAGTCTCGCTCGGGGAAATAAATCATTTTCCCCTTATCGTCCGCAAGAATCTGGATTTCGATATGACGCGGCTCTATAAAAAATTTCTCAAGATAGACGCCATCGTTGCCAAAGGCTGCGCCTGCCTCCGATTGCGCGGCGTGAAAGGCGGATGCAAAATCCGTTTCATGATGAACAACACGCATCCCGCGGCCGCCGCCGCCCGCAACGGCCTTGATAATGACGGGATAGCCGATTTTCCGGGCGACCTCAATCCCCTCGTTTTCTTCGGTAATGATGCCCTCGCTGCCCGGAATGATAGGCACGCCGTTTTTTGCCATGAGGTCCCGAGCTTTGGCCTTGTCTCCCATTGCACTGATGCATTCGGGCAGGGGACCGATAAATTTAATGCCCGCAGACTCGCAGACATCGGCAAAATGGGCATTTTCTGCCAAAAAACCGTAGCCGGGGTGAACGGCTTCGGCGCCGGTAATTTCCGCCGCGCTGAGGATATTCGGAATATTCCGGTAAGATTGTGCCGGATCAGCAGGGCCGATGCAGACACTTTCGTCGGCGAAACGCACATGCAGGGAGTCGGCATCGGCTTCGGAATGGATGGCCACGGTTTGAACGCCGAGTTCCCGACAGGCCCGGATGATGCGAAACGCGATTTCACCCCGGTTGGCAATTAATATTTTACGAAACATGCGCCGACCTAGGCGGGTTCGATGAGAAAAAGGGTTTCGCCGTATTCCACAGCGGCACCGTCCTCAACGCAGATTTTGACAATGCGTCCGTCCACGTCGGACTCGATTTCATTCATCAGCTTCATTGCTTCAACAATGCAAAGGACCTGCCCCTTTTTTACCAAATCGCCGAGCGAAATATAAGGGCTCGTATTCGGTGAGGGTGCGGTATAGAATGTGCCGACGATGGGGGACGTCACTTTATGCCGGTGTGCGCTTTTTGCTTCTTCGCGTGGCGAAACAGGCGCTGCCGTCGGCTCCGGAACTTCGGTCGGCCGCGCAACAAGCGGAGCCGAAACAACGGGCGCTGCGGAGGCTCTTTTGAGACAAACACGCCGCCCGTCTTCTTCCAGCTCGATCTCCGACAGCGCGGCATCATCCATCAAAGCAATCAGTTCTTTTAGTTCATTGAGATCCATTATCTGCCCTCATTGATCAAACGGGAAAAAGAGGCGGAGCCGCTTTATTTGACACGCTCAACATAACTTGCCGTGCGTGTGTCGATTTTGATGCGCGTCCCCTCTTCAATATATAAGGGAACTTTGACTGTGCCGCCCGTTTCCAGTTTTGCAACCTTGGTCCCTCCGCTTGCGGTATCCCCCTTCACGCCCGGCGGGGTTTCGACAATTTCCAATTCCACAAAATTGGGCAAGGAAACTTCCAGGGGTGTCCCTTGGTAGAACAAAATGTTAACGATCATGTTTTCTTTTAAAAAGTCTTTTGAATGACCCAACTGTGCGGCAGTCACAAAAAGTTGCTCATAGGTTTCCGTATCCATCAAGTGATATTCTTCGCCCTGGGCATAGAGAAACTGCATCTCCACTTCGGAAAGGTCCGGCTGTTCAAAACGTTCCCCCGAACGGAAGGTTTTGTCGAGCATATTGTTTGTTTTCAGGTTCTTCAACTTTGTCCGCACAAAAGCCCCGCCCTTACCCGGCTTGACATGCTGAAATTCCACAATGACATAGGGCGCGCCGTCAATTTCGATTTTAGCGCCGTTTCGAAAATCCGATGTTGCGATCATGAATTAAACCACTCCCATAAAACATTGACCTGCGATAGGGAACACGCCCTTCTTCATTCGCAGCGGTTTTTATATATTATCCCGTGTTTATGCGGGATCCCCTTGTTTCGGGAACCGGCTCATGCCGTTCAAGATGAGAGAGCACCCCCAACAGACCCAGCAGATAACTCTGAACACCAAAACCGCTGACTTGTCCGATCACCACATCTGCGATGCGTGAGGTATGCCGAAAGGTTTCTCGTTGATAAATATTGGAAAGGTGGACTTCCACGGCCGGAATATTCACAGCCAGCAAGGCGTCCCGGATGGCGATGCTTGTATGTGTATACGCTGCGGCATTCATCACAATCGCGTCGTAGCGGCCGGGGGCCGCTTGAATGCGCTCAACCAAGGCGCCTTCGGAATTCGATTGAAAAGGAACAACCTCCACCCCTTTGCTTTGGGCAAGTTCCGCGATTTGTCGGTTGACCTCGTCCAAAGTTGCCGTCCCGTAACGCTCGGGCTCGCGGCTGCCCAGCAAGTTTAAATTAGGGCCGTGCAAAATCAGGATCTGTTTCACAAGTCCAAACTCTCCACCAAGTCTTCGGCGATGATTCTCGCATAAAACCGGCCTTTACCGAAACTCTTTTCTGAATGGACTGCAAAAACAAGAAAATAGCCCCCTTTAATAGTTCGCATCACAAGAATCAGGTCATCTGTAAACACGTTAAATTCATGTGCCGAACCCAGTTCACAGGCAAGCCCCGCCTTGTCCGCCGTATTCCACAGCGTACCGTATTCTGCGACCAGCAGGGAAAGATCCACAGCGGAATCATTTTTGTACTCCTCGACAACGATGCCGTCGCTATCGGCAATCGCGGCACCCGCAAGCCCCTCCACACGTTTTACGGCATCCTCCATCTGTTCTTGAAAAGTCATCGTTTTTTCTCCCCTTGAATGGCCGCAAGCCAGGACTGCAAGCGTTCGATTTTCTCCGTGTTCGAAAGTGGCGGTTTTTCTTCATCTCTCAAATGTGCGAGGGCTTCTTCCAGGCCTTTTCGGCTTTCCAAATCCGCCGGATTACGTTTCAACAAGGTCTCATAAATGTCGGCGGCTTCTTTGTGGTGGCCCTGTTTCAAATAAAGTGCCGCCATGGTCTTGGTTTGGTGGGGTTCTAAAGCTTCCGGGGCCTCGTTCGGTTCGATGGCATGCTCAAGAGGGTGTTCAAGGGCATCTTCCTCTTTTTGAGGCAAGGCTTCAGAGGAAGCGGCTTGCGCCGACGCCTCCGATATTGTTTCGGAGCTTGTTTCCGTCGAAGCCGATGGAACAAGCTCCGGCGCCTCTTCGGGCGCCAAGGGGCCGTCACTCGGCGCTTCCAGCTCTGTTTCAGCTTCAGCCTCTGTTAACCCTCCCGGCATACCAGCTGTGACAAAGGGTTCCGACGGGGCCGTCGATTCTTCGAGATACGCTTCAGCGTCTTTATCGCCGGGGTCAATCTTCAAAATCGTTTGGTAGAAGGTCTTTACCTCCGCAAGCCGCCCTTCGGCTTTGTGGATCTCAGCCAGACCTTTTAAAGAAGGAATATTACTTGGGGCAATGGCGATTACCTGCTCAAATTGGATTTTGGCTTCAGGAAGCTGTGCCTTTTTGAGATAGATTTTTCCCAGCATGACGCGGGCAGCCACAAAGCTTGAATGGGTTTCCAGTCCGTCGGACAAAACCCGAACGGCTTCTTCAGGCATTTCCGATTTAAGGTAGGCTTCGGCCAAGGGCACAAACAATCTTGAACCGGGATTATTTTGAAGCAGGTCAGTCAATCTGGAAATTTCGGCGGAGTGTACTTTATCGACCATGATGCGTCATTTAGCCTATGACGATGATATGCTCGGACAGGGCTGGGTGAAACCAGCATCTTATAAAAACACCGGGGCAGATCATAACAAATCGGCGAAAAAAGTCAAGAAAACCGCCGCTTTTCAAGTGATGCGCCTGACTTACGAACGCCTGGCCGCCGCGCGGCATGCACGTGTTCTCACAATATGCGGACTCCTTTCAAAGAGAGTATTCCGAAAGACAGAAGCGTTTTTGCAAAATCATCATTCCATTCACGCGACCCGCCAGGCATCCCCATCCAAAATCAGACCGAACTCTTTGTTTTTAAAAATAAAAAAGATTTTAAGGAATGTTCGGCACCCAGGTGAAAACAGCCTGAAGGTCCTGGATGAAATCGAATAAAAACAAGCATGTGGCGGCTATTGCAAAACCCGGCGGCGCCTAATCTCCATGGCCGCCGCCAAGATCGCCTCCGCCGCGCAACGCTTGGATTGTTTTGGGTGAGAATCGATTTTCCCGGTGGGATGCAAGAGCCGGATGACGTTTGTATCGCCGTCGAAACCCGCTCCGTCCTGTGTCACGTTGTTTGCGACGATCAAATCCAGTTTCTTTTTTTTTAATTTCTTGCGGGCATTTTCGATGACATTTTGCGTTTCAGCCGCAAAGCCCACAACAATCTGCCCCGGCGGCCCTTCCGGGCGTTCCGACAAAATGTCCGGGGTTTCAGTGAGGATAATCGCGGTTTTTTTGCCTGTTTTTTTCAACTTTTCCTGCGCCGCCCGCTTCGGACGGTAGTCACTCACGGCCGCCGCCATGATGAGCAGGCTCGCTTTGGGCAAGTGATCGTCCACGGCCTTTTTCATGTCTTCGGCACTCCGGACAAAGACGCAGTGCGCCCCTTCCGGCGGGCTCAAACAGGTCGGGCCGCTGATCAGCACCACGTCCGCGCCCCAATCCACGGCTGTTTCCGCAAGCGCGTAGCCCATCTTGCCGGAGGAGCGATTTGAAATGAAACGCACGGGATCGATGGCCTCCTCGGTCGGCCCGGCGGTAACAAGGACCTGCTCCCCCTTCATCAAGGGCCGGCTTGCGGAAAAAACGGCGTTAAGCCGTTTCAAAATTTCTTCGGACGCCGAAAAACGCCCCATGCCTGTTTTACCGGAGGCCAGCAGACCGACTTCGGGCCCGATGATTTGAATGCCGCGTTTTTGCAAAAGGGACACATGGTCTCGGATCGCAGGGTGGGCCCACATACCCGCGTCCATCGCAGGAGCAATCATGACCGGGGCTTCTGTGGCAAGCAGAATACCGGAAAGCAGATCGTCGCTCAATCCCAGGGCCATTTTTGCGATAAAATGTGCGGTCACCGGGGCGATCAAAACGAGGTCGGCTTTTCGGGCCAAGCGGATATGGGCCATCTCATCCCCCGGCTCAAAAAGGTCTGTATGCACGGGGTGCCCGGAAAAAACCTGAAGACTCAGCGGGGGCACAAAATGTTTCGCATTTTGCGTGAGCACCACATGCACTTCGGCACCGGCCGCCGTCAAATCCCGAAGCAATTGCAGCGACTTGTAGGCCGCGATGCTGCCTGTGATACCCAGGAGAATATTTTTCCCGGAAAGCATAGCGTATTCCACGGAAAAGCGAGACTACTCTTCTTCCGCTTCAGGAGACGAAAGTTCCGGCATGTCGTCCTTTTTTGAAACGGCCCCCAAGAGGATGTTGAGATCTTTTCTGGCTTGTGTGGTGCCTTCACTTTCTCTTTCGGCCAGCATGGCACGACGTTTCGCCTCTTCCCGAATCCGCCGTTCTTCCCGCAGCGCAGTGACCGCTTCTTCACCATAGAGGATTTCGAGTTTATTTGAAACAACTTCCTCAATGGCAATCGTGGTCTCTTTTTGGCCCGGCCCCGGTTCAATCAAGGGCTCCGAGCCTTCCATCAGTTGCCGCGCGCGTTGCGCGGCGACGATTACCAAACGAAAGCGTGAATCAATTGAGGTATTGTCAATGTCTATCGGTAATGAAACAACGTCCATAAAGCTCCTTTCATTCAATCGCTTTTTAAATTGCCGAGCGGCCTGTTTTATGTCAATTTTAAAGGCGGCAGATAAATTGTCCTTCGACCCAACTCCGATTTTCCGTTCTCAGACGGGCACGTTCCGCCAGAATAATCGCCTGTAAGTTTTTTTTTGCCGTTTCAAAGTCTTCATTCACAATGAGGTAATGGTAGCGATGATAACACCTTATTTCATCGCCTGCTTTTTTCAGGCGTCTTTCGATTTCTTCCGGCGCATCAGAGCGGCGATGGGTCAAACGCTGCTTCAATATATCAAAAGAAGGGGGCAGAATGTAAATATAAACACCCTCTGCCGAAGCCCTTTGAAGTTGTTCCGCACCTTGTGTATCAATGTCGAGTAAGACATCGACCCCCTTGTCCGTCCAGGCTTCAATCTGTTTTTTTGAAGTCCCGTAATAACGGCCATGCACTTTGGCCCATTCAAGAAACTCGCCTTTTTCAATGCCTTCTTTGAACGCGTCGTCGTCAACAAAAAAATAATCTCTTCCCTCGACTTCTCCCGCCCTCGGCTGCCGTGTGGTATGGGAAATCGAAAATTGCAAATCCGGCATTTCTTCCAAAACCGCCCTGCAAAGCGATGTTTTTCCCGCGCCGGAAGGGGCGGAGACAACAAAACACAGACCTTTTTTAAGCATCATTTAAATGTCCTATGCAATGTTTTGAACCTGTTCCCGCATCTTTTCAAGTTCGCCCTTCATGGCAAGCACACTCATGGAAATCGCTTGATCTGCGGATTTTGAGCCCAAGGTATTTACTTCACGAAACATCTCCTGAATGAGAAAATCCAGCGTGCGTCCCAGCACGCCTCCTGTTTTCAGTAAGGATTTAAACTGGTCGATGTGCGCGGCCAGGCGGATACGCTCTTCGCTGATATCCGAGCGTTCGGCAATAATCGCCACTTCTTGTGCCAGCCGGATCGGATCGACTTCAATACCGCCGGCAAGTTCTGCAATACGGGATTGCAGGCGTTGCTGATGTGAGCGCATAATTCCCTGTTCCTGTTTCTTTACAGCCGTTAAAATTTTTGAGATATGCCGAAGCCGCTTTTTTAAATCGCTCACAAGGGCTTTGCCCTCATGTTTTCGCATTTTTTCCAACGCGACCATCGCCCGGGAAAGGGTTTGATTGAGCAGGGTTTCCAATGCGGGCGAGGGCGCGTTGACCTCCTTGACCGCAATCACATCACGGAATTGACTCATCAAGGCGATGTCGATTTCTCCTGACAAACCGAGGGATTTTTTCAATGTTTTCAGGATGGCATGATAGGAGGACGCTTCCTCAAGATTTAAGACAAACTGCTTCTCGGATGCACCGGCCCCATTCAGGTTGACCGACAGATCAATGCGCCCCCGTTCAAAACGGCTTTGCACTTTTTTTTTGACTGCCTCCTCCAGCCCTGCGAACAGTCTCGGCAATCGCACCGCAACACTGGCATGCCGGTGATTCACAGATCGCATTTCGACAGAAAGCGTCACATTTTTTGCTTGTCCTTCGGCCCGTCCGTAACCTGTCATACTTTGAATCATGCGCATCCTGCACAAGTGAAGACAAAAAAGAGGCGATTATAGAGACCGCTTGCATGCCAAGTCAACGTGATTTGAAACCGCCGATTCGCCTGCTTATACTGCGCTCTCGCCGATTTTTGAAGCAGGTCTCGGTCTTAAAATCACCTCATGCCCTGCTTTTTCCCGCAGCACGCGGATGTGTCGGGATCATGAGTACGGGACAGGGTGCTTTTTTGATGATCCCTTTGCTCACACTGCCGACCAGCAAATCGTAAACCGCCCCATGTCCGTGGGATCCTACGACGATCAGGTCGATGTCTAATTTATCGACTTCCCGGAAGATCACATCCAGGATCGCGCCTTGAATCAGCAGCGCGGTGGTCTCGATATTGTCCGCCCGCAGCTTATCGGCTTCGCGCTGTATATCCTGATGGTTTTTTTGAAAATTTTGGGCAATCTGCTTGCGCAAGGTTTTAGGGTCCGGGCCGTAGTCGATAAAACCCGAACCGTAATCGGCAAAACCGCCGGTGTAGGCCACCAAGCCGGGTTGAGGTTCCGCAACGTGCAACAACCAAACCTTGGCGGACAGGCCCTTGGCCAGGGGTTTAAGCGTATTGAGTATCTTGGCTGTGGCATCTGAAAAATCAAGCGGCACGAGTATATTCATTGCAATTTTCCTTTGCGGGTAAGCAGAGCGGATACGCTTCCGAATGAATAAGGACGCTCTGATTTAAGTCCGAGGCGATAGGTTTTTGTTCCGAGCACCGGATTTGATGCCAAAATAGGTTACAATCAAGGTGTCCGTGCCCGTATTGATTAACCTGTGCATCTCCTGCGCCTCCACGAGCACACATACGCCGGGTTTGAGTTGCATCACTTCATCTTCGATCCGGATTTCGCCACACCCCGACTGCACAAAAAAGACCTCCGCCATATCTTCATGACGATGGGCTTCAACGGCCTCACCCACAGGAAAAACGGCCTGAGAAAAATTCGTTAAAAAATCGAGTTGACCCGGGGCAATCATCACCCGTTTTTTGATCCTGGGGTTATGAATAAGGGGCTGATCTGCCAACGCGTGCAAAAAAACCTGTTTCAAGGATGCGGCCTCATTTCAAATGACGCGCCGTGAACATAACAAAAGCACGGCCCGCTTGCCAAGTCCGGGCTCATGCCCTTGCAAAAGCCTAGGGCGCGATTTGAGCGGAAATGCCCTCCACAAGGTTTGAAAGCGGAAGATGCAGCTGTGCCTTTGTCCGCATATTCCGTAATATGACCTGTTCCGCCGCCATTTCTTCCTCCCCGGCAATGAGCACAAAAGCGGCCTCCAGGCGATCCGCCTGTTTCATCTGTCGTTTTAAGGCGGCAGACGGCTTTCCCATTTCACAGCATATGCCCTGTTGACGGAGCGCATAGAGCACGGGGAAAAGATGTTGTCCGGCCACTTCTCCGAGCGGGGCCATAAAAAGCCGGAGTTTCGGTAGCTCATGCTGCGATTCGGGCAAAAGTTGCATGATCCTTTCCATGCCCATCGCAAAGCCGATCGCGGGCGTCGCCGGACCGCCGAGTGCCTCAACCAGGCCGTCAAAGCGGCCCCCGGCTGCAACTGCGTTTTGCGCGCCGAGCTGCGTCGTGGTCATTTCAAAGGCGGTCTTTGTATAATAATCCAGTCCGCGCACCAGATGTTTGGAAAGGGAATAAGGCAGTTTGAGAACATTGAGACCTTCCTGTACGGCCTTAAAATGGGTCTCGCACTCGGGGCAGAGATGGTCGGCCGAAGCCGGTGCTTCTTGCGTGACGGTCTTGCAGGTCGCCTTTTTACAATCCAAAATACGCAGCGGATTACTATTGAAACGGCGACCGCAATCCTCGCACAAGGTGCCGAGTCGCACCTGAAAATAATCCTGCAAGGTCTTCCGGTAAGGGGGACGGCAGAGCGGACATCCCAAACTGTTGATCTCCAAGGTCAGGCCTGAAATCCCGGTCTGCTCAAAAAAATGAGACAGCAGGGAGAGCAGCTCTACATCTTGTTTCGGGTCTATTTCCCCGATGATTTCCGCACCGACCTGATGAAATTGCCGGAGCCGCCCGGCCTGCGGCCGTTCATGGCGAAACATCGGCCCTTGATAATAAAGTTTTACGGGAAGCGGGTGCAGGCCAAGACGATGTTCGAGGTAAGCACGCACGACAGAGGCCGTGCCTTCGGGACGCAGCGTGACGGCTTTGCCGTCCCAATCCTCAAAGGTATACATCTCTTTTTCGACAATGTCGGTGGTTTCCCCAATACTGCGAGTAAAGAGCGTCGTCCGTTCGAGTACGGGTGTGCGCACGGGAGAAAAACCAAAGGCATGAAAGGTGTTACGTACCAGTGATGCGACCGCGTCCCACCGCTCGGATTCCCCCGGAAGCAAGTCTTTAAATCCTTTGAGGGCCTTGAGTTTTTCCATGGTCCTTCCCTTAAAAAAGCGAACACACTATAGAGAGGCGGCAGGTTGAAGTCAAGTTAAGACGACGCAAATCCTTCCCCTGTTACACGGGAGAAGGGCTGGGGACGCAGGTGTATGCAGACAACAAAAAAGGGGCGTGCAAAGCCGCACGCCCCTTTTTTTAATCTGCGGTTTTGATCCGCAATCCTGGTGATTATTCGATGAGAATGCCCTCCGAATATTTCGTGGTCGTGACCTCGGGCATATCACCCATGTTGTGCTCAACAAAATCGGGAACGGTGTCCAGATCGACTCCGTCGGCCTCAGAGAGATCAAGGCCTCCGTCATAGTCTTCCACCGGATTCAAGAACTGGCTGATCTCCAGTGGTTTGATCCAGTAGGTCTTTGCTGGATCCTGCGCATCGGTCACGAGCGTACCTGCCGGAATGTTGATGATTTTCTCTGAAATGGTGCTGTCCATGACAAAATCTTTTTTCCGGAGTTCTTCGTAAAGATCCGGCAAACCCCCCATCCAACCGTCATATTGCAAGGAGAGGGTTTTGCTCTCTCCCGCATTATTGGTCAATGTTACCGGCGCCAAGCGAATCGGGTCATCGAGTAAAACAAAGTTCCCGTCTTCATCCTTCAGATAGGTGACTTTCCCGAAGTTCTCACCGTCTCTCGGGTAATCCCAGTTGAACTGCGTTTCTGTTTCGGAATCGTCGACATAGGCAACCAGACCCCATTGCCCGGATTTGACAACTGCACCGACCGAAACATCCGTATTGGCATTTCCTTGTCCGTCTCTGTCGTTATCCCCGATGCTCTTGTAAACCAGCTTCATAAAGGTTTCGCTATCGGGGTCGGTGTCAAAGGTATAGGTGGAATCGTTCTCCGGGTTCCACTGTGATTTGAAGACCGTATTTTCCGCAAGAAAAGTCGACACGTTTAGCGGATTGGCCACAGTCTGGATTTCAAGTTTGACCGTCGTATCCGTCCCCGTCCTTTTGACGATGTAGTTAGTGCCGCGGCTGTTGATGTACAATTCCTGCCCCTCAGGCAAGGTGTAATCGTTTCCACCATCGGCGAATTCGGGGGTCCAGGTCCGCGTATCAAAGCGGGTAACTGTTTTTTCAATCCAACCGGTCGCACCCGTTCCGGTGTATTCGATATAGATCGAACCTCCGATATTGACCCACAGGTCATCTCCGTCATTCGGGGTATACAATACAGGCGGATTGGCCATAGAAAGCCGATCCGTTTGCTCATCCATCTCAGCAAGATAAAAACCCGCAAGAGTGCCGCCTGCTTCGACCGCGGCCGCATCTGTCGCGATGTAGAGGTAACTAAGGTCTTGCTGCGCATTGTTATCCCAGCGATTTATATTTACAAACTTCCGATCATCTTCACCGCTGAGCGCCAAGAGCGGTAAGGTGGGTGTAAAATCTTGAACCCCGCCATCGCAGGACTGGTTACCATTTATGTCCCATGAAGGATTGACACAGGAATCCCATCGGCTCTGGGCCTGATTCCAGCGGATATTGTAGTTTTTGTTGATCCAGGTTTCCACCGGAATGTTGAGAATGTCACTGAGTGCGCCATCCACCGTGGAACGTTTGACGAGCGTTCCGACAAAAGGCTCGGAAACGGTATAAGTTTGCGCTGTGGCTCCCGCGCCAAAATCATCGCGCGTAACGGATGTTCCCGCCGGCACGCCGGATTCGCCGCCGCCCCAAAGTTCGTGGCGGCCCTGCCATGCCCCGTAATAGGCGTAGTTGCGAAAACCATTTGAATCGGTGTAAAAAACCGGAAAACCGAAATTTTTTGTTTTGAAAACATTGTCACCCGTCTCATGGTCAAACATGCCGTAGCGATGGGTCATTTCGGTAATATTGTTTCTCTCCTTGTAGCTTTTCGTCTGCCCTGCCTTTTGAACGGCAAGATGTGTTGCATCATAGGCATATGTTGCTTCAATTTGGGCCGGTTTACAGTTTGCGTCCTCGCAGCTTTCCCAATCCGGAAAAAAAACCTTCCCAAAACCGGTGGTGGCCGATTTGTTTAAGACGGCTTTGATGACCATCGTAAAATCAGGGCTTTCGGGGAAATTTTCGTGAATTTTGATGATGGATTCACCCTCAGAGCCGATGGACGCCGATGCCGCAAAAAAGTCGGTGGCCTGATCCCCGAACTTGACATTCAAAGTCCAAACGCCGTAGTCACTAAAAGAACCGTCCGCTGCTTGTGTTGCAGCGGTATAGACTTTAAATTCCGCTTTGACAAGGAGTTGTCCCCCCTCGTCGACTTCCTCAATCCAGGCACGTGCCCGTGTGACTTCCACACCGTCTTCGATGATGATGTCAGATTGCACAATCCAGGGCTCGAGTCTTTTTGTGGAAATCCCGTCTTGTTCATCTTGCCATGCCACCATGGCTTTATACGGTCCTTGGCCGATATTAGCGGCATCCGCATAGTGTGTTTGTGCCAAGGCCGAGAGGACCTCTTCAATAATTTCAAATTGCTCCAAGGTCGGTTCATTGACATAGGTGTTGGTGACGGCCTTGCTATAATCCGAATCGGAAGCTATTGCAGCACGGAAAGCATCCAATGTGGATTTTAGTCCCGCTTTTGATTTTGCACGGGCTTTCGAACTGCTTGCTTGATCTGTCGGCACTGCGGAGATTTCCGTGGGTAATGAGAGTCCAGCTTTTGAGCTTGTAGGCGTCGTGCTTGTGGAACTCCCGCTGCTTCCGCAGGCGACAAGGCCTGCGCTGAGCAGGTAAACTGCAGAAAGGTAGACGTACTTCTTCATAAGATTGTTTCCCCCATTTTAGGGCGGGCGTTTTGCGCCGCCGCTTAAAACGGGCTGTTTTTCCGGGACTTGAAAAACCAAAGATATATTGTTGATCCCAATAAAAAAGCCCATTTCATGAATGAAATGGGCCACACATAACACAGACACGCATTCGGCGAATTTCGCCGTCTATTTGAGTCTATCTTCGGTGGCCCAACCGGCATGCCGATACACTGCCGCATCGGCGAAGCCCTGTGACTTTGCGTCCCGGCCTTTCGACCGGTTTGCCTTTTTCCAGACAATTCAACGCTACCAAAAATCGAGCATCTGTCAAGTGATGTGCCGGATAAAAATGATCTTGGTTTTGCAATGAGGGAGATTGATTAAAAAACCGGAGCTTCCTTAGCGAATTGTAGTGCCCGCAGGCACCTTTTCTTCGAAGGTTGCCAGCGCCAAGACCTTTTTGCCTCCGGCGGCAAGCAACATGCCTTGGGATTCAATCCCCATAATGGTTGCGGGTTGCAGGTTTGCAATCAGCACCACCTCTTTTCCGATGAGATCTTCCGGAGCGTATCTCGTTGCGATGCCTGCCACAACCTGCCGTTTTTCGCTGCCGATATCCACTTGAAGCAATAAAAGCTTTTTTGCTTTTTCGATTTTTTCAGCGGATCGAACAATGCCGACACGCAAATCAAGCTTGGCAAAATCATCAATGCCGACAAGGGCTTTAATCGGCGCGGGATTTGCGGCTTTTTGGGCCGCGGGTTTTTCTTGTTGATTTGCGTTTTTTTTCCGTGTCTGAATCCGCGGGAAAAGCGCCTTGCCCTTGGCGACGGACAAACCGGCAGGGAACTTGCCCCAGGTGCATCTTTCTTTTAAGGATCTTTCGTCTGATTCGTGCAAAAGACCGAGCTGTTTGTTCATCTCCTTTGCGGCTTCAGGCATAAAAGGCGTAATGAGACAAGAAACGATACGGATGGCTTCTGTCGTGTAAAAAAGTACGGTCTGAAGACGTTCCTTTTTTTCGAAATCTTTTGCGAGCAACCACGGCGCGCCTTTTTCAATGTATTGATTGGCAAGACGAATGACCTGCCAGATTTCAAGCAGAGCCTTCTCAAAGGCAAGTTGCTCAAGATGCGCATCCACTTTTTCAAAGAGGGCTTCCGCTGCTTCCCGCAAGGCACAGTCTTCCGGCATGTCTCCCGAAATAGCTTGAGGTGTTTGCCCCGCAGAATAACGTTCGAGCATCGTCAAGGTTCGCGAAAGCAGGTTGCCCAAATCATTGGCCAGGTCACTGTTGATCCGGTTTTCGAGCGCAGCAACCGAAAAATCGCCATCATTGCCAAAAGCCACTTGCCGCAGCAGGAAATAACGAACGGCATCCACGCCGTAACCTTGGGCCGTTTCCGCCGGATGAACCGCATTGCCCCGGCTTTTGGACATTTTTTCGCCGTCAATCGTCCACCAGCCGTGCGCAAAAAGCTTTTTCGGCAACGGCAAAAGCAAGGCCATGAGGATGCTCATCCAATAGACGGCATGTGTGGTGAGGATGTCTTTTCCGACAAGATGCACGTTTGCGGGCCACCAGCGTTCAAAGGCTTCGGCATCCCGCGAAAAACCGGGGGCGGAGATGTAGTTGACCAAGGCATCCAGCCAAACATATGTCACATAGTCGGGATCGAAAGGCAGGGGGATGCCCCAGGCAAGCCGTTTTTTCGGACGCGAAATACAAAGATCGCCCAAGGGCTGATCCAAAAAACCCAGCACTTCGTTGCGACGGCTTTGTGGCTGAATAAAGTCTTTATTTTCAAGGATGTGTTGACGCAGTTGTGCTTGATATTGCCCCATTTTGAAAAAATAATTGCGTTCCGAAAGGGCTTCGACCGGGCGACGGCAATCGGGACAAAGGCCATCGACGATTTCTTTTTCGGTCCAAAAACGTTCATCCGGTGTGCAATACCAGCCCGTGTAAATATCGGCGTAAATTTGATCTTTCTCCCAAAGTTGATTCAGAACGGCGGTAACGGTCTCTTTGTGGCGGTCTTCTGTCGTGCGGATAAAATCGTCGTTTGAAATATCGAGCGCCCGCCACAAGGCCTGAAAGCGGCCCACCAATTCATCGGCATGCGCCTTCGGCGTGATTTTACGTGACTTCGCAGCCTGCTCAACTTTTTGACCGTGTTCGTCTGTTCCGGTCAGAAATAAAACGTCTTCCCCAAGCAAACGGTGATAACGGGCCAAGACATCCGCCGCGAGCGTGGTGTAGGCGTGTCCGATGTGGGGAAGGTCGTTGACGTAATAAATCGGTGTTGTAATGTAAAACGTTTGTCGCTTGCTCATCTTTTTCTCCGTGACGGCCTTGCTGCGAAGCGCAAAGACTCATGTGTCGGCACATGCAGTGTGCTTTTTCCGCGCCTCGCGTTTTATCCCGATAAAAAACCGGTGGATTATAACGAATCGCTTGTTGCGAGTAAATCGGGTGTGGGAGAGAGGGATTGATCCATCAAGGCCACGAGGTCGGCAAAAAGCGGCATCCATTTTTTCGGAAGGGCTTCTCCGCGAAGCACCTCGGCTTTTCTGGGATTGATGGCTTTCCCGTTTTTATAGAGCGTGTAATGGAGGTGGGGGCCGGTGCTCAAGCCCGTTGACCCGACCCGGCCGATAAAATCTTCTTGTTTGACCCGTTTTCCTTTTTTAATGCCGCGCGCAAAGGAAGAGAGATGTCCGTACAAAGTTTTGTAACCGTTTTTGTGTTTGATAATAACGGTTTTTCCGTATCCGCCGTTATTGCCCGCAAAACTCACGACCCCGTCACCGGCGGCGCGCACGGGGGTGCCGCGTTTGGCCGCAAAGTCAATACCCAGATGCGGGCGATTCACTTTCAATATCGGGTGGAGGCGCCGCGTGGCATACCCCGAACTGATGTAACGATAACGCAGGGGCGATTTCATGAAGGCTTTTCTTAAAGAGCGTCCTTCGGCATCGTAGTAGTCACCCCGCGTGCCTTCCGCTTCAAAATAGTAGGCGCGGTAAGCCGAACCGCGACTGGTCATTTCCGCCGCAAGTACCCGCCCGGTTTGCACAATTTCCCCGTCTTTTTTGAAGACTTCGTAAACCAACTTAAATCGGTCATCCACACGGATCTCATTGCCGAAATCAATGTCCCAGGCAAAAATATCAGATAAGTCGAGAATCACTTCAGAGGGCACACCAAAGCGTTTCGCGGATTCGTAGAGCGTGTCGGTAATCACACCGCTGCGGCGTTCGATGCTTTTTTCGAGGCGGACTTCTTTTTGTGCGGCGACAAACCGGCCTTCTGTTTGTTTGATCTCCAAATAACTGAGCGCATCAATTTCGTAAGAGAAGCGGGCGACCTGCTGCGCGCTTTCGTCAAAGGTCACTGCAACGGTTTGTCCGGGATGCACCTTTTTTAAATTGTAGACTTTTTTAGATGCGGTCGTGATGTCATAAATCTCACGATTTGAAACACCCAGCCGCGAAAGCACAAGGGCCAGGGTATCTCCTTTTTTGAGCCGATGTTCTTTGATAAGGGTTTCGGGTTCGGACGGGTTTGCCGGGGATATTTTAGATGCGAATGCTTCAATGCCCTCATCGATCTCAGCCGTCTCAAGACCTTCTTTAAGGCCGGAATTGTTCTGCGCCGGATTTTCTTCTTGAGCGTTCATCTGCGGCTTGGAGGCAGGTACGGGTCTAGAAATGGCTTCCGGTTCGGAAAGAAACCAAAAACCCGCATAAGCACCCAAAATAAGAACGCTTGAAACAAGAAAGGGAATGCTCTTCCAAAATCGCGGCCGATCCGAGGTCATGCAAAGGCCTTTTTCAATCTAAAATCATGGACACTGATTCATAAAAACAGTGCAAGCGACAAAACTCGAGGCGGAGTTTATCGTAAATCCGTAAGGGAAGGCAAGGTGATTAAGGGCCTTCAGTGCGATTTCACCGGGATTTTTTACAAATTTAAATCTTTTTGAGAAGAAAAATTCAAGGACACACTTAAAGAAAACTCTGATTTTAAGGAAGCTCTAATGCCCCGCGATCATCATTTTTGAAATTTTAAGTGTGGGTGCGGCCACTTTCCGGGTCAAATCCACATCATTTCCAAGCAATTCGATTTCCTTAAACATGTCTTTCAAATTTCCGGCAATGGTGAGTTCTTCAACGGGATAGGCCAGTTCGCCGTTTTCGATCCAGATGCCTGCCGCGCCGCGCGAATAATCGCCCGTGATCAAGTTGACACCAAAACCGATGAGTTCCGTGACCAAGAGCCCGGATTGCACCGAAGCGATAATCTCCTCCTGAGTAAGCTGGCCCGGCGCCATGAGGAAATTGCTCACGCCCACCCCCGGCCCGCCGCCCGTGCCCCGGACGGCATGGCCTGTGGAGGGCATGCCTAATTTCTTGCCCGAATACGTATCCAGCAGGTAGCTTTTGAGTACCCCCTTTTCAACAATCTCTTTTTTATAAGACGGCAATCCCTCGCCATCAAAAGGGCGGGAACCCAAACCGCGGGGCAAAGTTGGATCATCCACAATCGAAACAATCTCGGAGGTCACCTGTTGACCCAATCGGTCCGTCAAAAAAGAGGCTTTTTTGTAAAGTGCATACCCTGAAAGCGCGGAGGCGATATGTCCCAAGAGTGAGGCGGCGATCTCCGGTTCAAAAACAACGGGTGCCGTTTGTGTCGCAACCTTACGGGCGCCGAGTCGCCGCAAAGTGCGCTTCGCTGCCTTTTGACCGATGAATTCCGCAGATTCCAAATCTCGCAATTTCCTTTTCGAACTGTACCAATAA
>JALUVJ010000010.1 GCA_027020665.1 Nitrospira sp. | reverse complement strand
TGAAGGAACATTTAAAAGAAGATTTTTAGGAAGACTAAAACCGTCGCTGATTTTTCTAAAAATTGAACAAAATCGAGAATGATAGAGCTATCAAAAGGGTTTTTCTACAGGCTCGTTGAGGCTGTAGAAAAACCCCAAAAAGTGCTGTAATTTTCTTCTGATTTTGATAAAATATCCTCTATTAGCATACCCTCTATTGAAGAGATGAAATGGCCCGATACAAGCCTTATTCTTATGAACAAAGCAAACTGATCCCCGTCTACTTTAAGGATCAGATTCTACCCGGCACCTTCGAATACGCCTTAAACCACACCCTCGACAGGCCCAGTTCGTATCTCGACGATGTGGTTTAGGGCGTATTCAAAGGGGCCGGGCAGGATTTGCTCGTCAAAATAGACTTCGGATGCGTTTGCTTTGATTGCAGTCGCACGGTTTATATCGGGCCATGGCCGCTCTCCAAAACAAGATACCCTAATATAAGGATATTCTATCAAAATCAAAAGAAAAAAGAACAGCTTTTTTAGGGTTTTCCTACAGGCTTAACGATTAATATCAGCGGTTTGAACTTAAAAATCAAGCGCTGCATTTTCCTCCGAATGTTTTCAGGACTTCAAAAACGACATGGGCCGTTTGGCTCATTTCTGAGAGACTGACCCATTCCCGCACAGTGTGAATTTGGTGCATCCCGGTGCCGAGGTTGGGCACGGTGATGCCTTTTTCATTCAGGATGTTCGCATCGCAGCCGCCGCCGGTTGCATTGGTTTTTACATTGTAGCCGCATTTTTTAGCTGCTTGTAGCACGGCGCAGACGATGGGGGCGCTTTCCGGCACATTGATGGCATTGTAGTCTCGCCAAATGTTTTCCTCCACACGTCCACTTACGCGTTCGCCTTTGATTTCGGTGGAGAATTTTTGAAGGGCTTCCTGAAAACAGGCACGCATGCGCTCGGTTTGTGCCGTGAGTTTTTCCCGGTTGCGGCTCCGGGATTCTGCTTTGACAAAAACGGTTTTGGGGACGATGTTCACAGCCGCGCCCCCTTCAATGACGCCGATATTGGCTGTTGTTTCGGAATCGATACGTCCCAGCGGCATCCGGCTGATTGCATCCGCGGCAATTTGTATGGCGGAGATGCCTTCTTCGGGGCAAACCCCGGCATGGGCGGCAATGCCGTGCACGGTAAATTCCAGGCGGTCGGAGGCCGGTGCGCGGGTGAAAAGAAATTCGGCGTGATCGCAATCCAAGACGATACCGGATTTTGAATTGAGTTGCGAGATGTCGAGGTGTTTTACTCCGACAAGGCCGTATTCTTCACAAACAGTCAGGACAACCTCGATTTCACCGTGTGGAATCTTGTTTTCCGTGAGCGTTCGCAAGACTTCCATAATGATGGCGATGCCGGATTTATCATCGCCACCCAGGATGGTCGTGCCGTCACTGCGAATGATGTCCCCGTCGCAAATCGGCTTAATGCCTTCGCCGGGGACAACGGTATCCATATGCGCGGAAAGCAGAAGAGGCGGGCGTTCCGGGACCGTCGCGGGAAGCCGGGCGATCATATTCCCGATTTCTCCGCCAATCGCTTCTCCGGCATCATCGTAGGTGACACGGGCACCGATTTCTTCTAGTTGTTTTTGAAGGACAAGGGCCACAGCCCGCTCTTTTTTAGAAAGACTGTCAATTTGAACAATTTCTAAAAAATGCGCTTTCATGCGTTTGAGGTTTAAGCAGGATGGACTTACCGGGGATGTGCTTTGTTTCATTCGGCTTCACCTTTGTCGCGGTACTTCCTGAGGTGGGACAAGACAAGTTCAATAACCGTCTCCGGGTGAAGCCGACTCCATTGCACACCGCCCGCTTTATCCGTGAATTTTAAGGCGGAACTCAATGAGCGACCGGGAAAGTCTTGCGCCAGCCATTCTCCCGATCCTTTGCCTTCCCGTTTGTTGAGTTTGTCGGAAAGTACTTGCATTGGAATGGTTTTAACAGGAGGGCGGGTAACGGTATCGGCCCAAGCATAATAGCGGTATTCAAGTTCGTAGCCGTATCCACCGCCTTTATTTTTTCGGTCTTCGATCACGAGAAAAAGATTGCCTTGGCAATAGTGGTCGATGGCCTGAGGGCAGGGTCGTTTTTCGTCAATGACGACCGAAAGGCACTCGGCTTCATGTTCTTCGATGCCGATGATACCTTTTTCGAATAAGGCCATAGATTGGAGAATTTTCTCAAAAGCAGGCTCCCAAAAAAGACGGTAATCGTCTTTTTTTCGGAAGAGATCAGACACAAAGGGGAGCAGGGCTTTGTAATAGGCGGCTTCTCGGGGCCCCTCATAATCCTTTATTTTGCCTGCGAAGGGACTCTTTTCATCTTGACAAAATGCTTCGATTAAAATATTAATTTGCACCCCTTCCTCTGACGAAAAACTTGAAAAATCACCTGCCTCCGCGGCGGAAATCAATCGTCCGGTCATGGTTTCTGCTTTTTTGGGGTTCAGCAAGGTCCAGACGGACAAGAGTCCGTCCGTGTCAAAATGATTGTTTGTGATGATCCGAATTTGAGGAAAAAGTTCCCTGCGCCGCGGGTTGGAAAGATAGCGAAATACAATTTCAGTGGTCGTATCGGCTTTAAAGGGGATGGGGGTTTGATTGCCTTTCCAATGACTTAAGTGGGCGCTATTCGGGACGAGGCCATCCACTGAGACCTTATCCACGTCTTTCATGGCATTTTCATAAAAATAAAAAACCATCGTTAAAACACATCCAATCGGAAATGGAGGTTTTTAGGAAGCTTTGATGCAATTCGGGTTGAATTTTTCAAGAGATAACATGTTCGGATTCAAGGCGCAAATTGCAGGGAATCGCCCGTGAATTACAAAATTTTTACCATAGATGCCGGGGTGTTCGGCCTTGAAAAAACAATTCATGACTTAATCAGAGCTTCCGTAACAAAATATCCTTTTCAATTTAGTGAGAAATACTAAGGATGAAGAAGAAAATAAACGGACTCACTATAACAAAAACCCGTTCCAAATTCAAAACGATTACATTGTCTAAAATCAATCGCTGATTTTGGCTGCAAAATTTGTTTGACAAGTGCGTGAGCCTAAAATATAATTAGCTTAATATCGCCTTTTATTCCGGTATTCAGTTTCAGCACTTATACTTATATTTAATAAAATACAGTCATCCGTAACTTAAGTAGTGACCCGATACCTTCAAGCAAAATAGGGGTGCCTCGCTCAGTTTTTCACCGATACCACCTTCAGAGCATATCGTTAACCAAACTTAAAAAACAAAACTAAAAAATCGAACGAAAATTTAAGATTGCCCGAAACTGTATTTTGGAGTCTTGCTTATTTCTTCCTGACAATAGGTTCCCGATAGGGGTTTCGGATTTGAATAGTTGAAAAAGTCATCTTTGTACACGCTTGCTTATCTTGTTCAGCCAGGAGCAAGTTTGATTTATCCAAGGGGGAATAAAAATGCATCTTGCTGAATTGAAAGAAAAAAGCATCTCAAAACTTTTTGATGTTGCAAAAGAATTAAAAGTGGAAGGCGCAAGTAATCTGAGAAAGCAGGAACTTATTTTTGCCATCCTTCAAGCCCAAGCGGAAAAAAACGGCACGATTTACGGAGAGGGCGTACTGGAAACCCTTCCCGACGGCTTTGGTTTCTTAAGATCACCCGATTATAATTACACGCCCGGCCCGGATGATATTTATATTTCACCTTCTCAAATCCGGCGTTTTGGCCTTCGCACAGGCGATACGGTTTCCGGGCAAATTCGCCCGCCAAAAGAAACAGAACGTTATTTCGCGCTTTTGAAAGTTGAAAAAATTAACGATGAAGGGCCGGATGCCGCAAAAGATAAAATTCTCTTCGACAACCTCACCCCGCTATACCCCGAAGAACGGATCCAATTGGAATATAAGAAAGAAGATTATTCCACACGTGTCATGGAATTGATCACCCCGATTGGGAAGGGGCAGCGTGGGCTCATTGTCGCTTCTCCACGAACAGGGAAAACCGTACTCCTGCAATCCATCGCAAAAGCCATTATGAAAAATCACCCCGAAGTGGTTTTGATCGTACTCTTAATCGACGAACGTCCGGAAGAAGTGACGGACATGCAGCGCCAGGTCAAGGGTGAAGTCGTCAGTTCAACCTTTGACGAACCCGCGCAGCGCCATGTTCAGGTGGCTGAGATGGTCATAGAAAAAGCGAAGCGGCAAGTGGAGCACAAAAAAGATGTGGTCATTTTACTCGATTCGATCACTCGCTTGGCCCGGGCGTTTAATGCCGTGATTCCCTCGAGCGGGAAAGTACTTTCCGGGGGATTGGATGCCAATGCCTTGCAACGTCCGAAACGTTTTTTCGGATCGGCGCGAAATATTGAAAACGGCGGGAGCTTGACCATCATTGCCACAGCCTTAGTGGATACGGGCAGCCGAATGGATGACGTCATCTTCGAAGAATTCAAGGGCACGGGCAATATGGAAGTGCATTTGGAGCGAAAATTGGCGGATCGCCGTATTTACCCCTCTATCGACATCTCACTGTCCGGCACGCGGAAAGAAGAATTATTGGTGGATAAAGAAACATTGAACAAAATGTGGATTTTAAGGAAGGTTTTAAGTCCGCTTTCTCCGGTTGAATCCATGGAGTTTTTAATCGATAAAATCAAAGGCACAAAAACAAACAGGGAATTCTTGGAATCGATGAATCGATAAAATTTCTTGAATAAACAGCCCGGGTTCGCTACAATAGTCCGGTTTTGTTGATCCGAGGACTAGAAATCATGAAAGAAGGCATTCATCCGGAATACCATGAACTTGAAATTACCTGCGCTTCTTGCGGCTCTTCGCTGCCTGCAAAGTCAACCGCGCCCGCAATTCGGCTTGAGGTCTGCGGGGCCTGTCATCCTTTTTTTACGGGAACCCAAAGAATTTTGGACACCGAAGGGCGTGTTGAGCGATTTAAGAAAAAATACCGGCAAAATAAAAAAGTTTAATCTTCAATGGGGCCTGCTTAAGCCTGCCTGTTGGCAGGTTTTTTTGTTTTCAGCCCCTATTTTCAAGCGCACCCACCCCAGGTCAAAAACGAGGTCGTCTTATGTTTGTTGAAATGGAGCAATCCCTTCTCAGCAAGCTGAAAGAGATCGCCCAAAAACACACTGATCTTACCGCACAGCTTTCAGATCCTGAAATTCTGTCGAACCCGAGTGAGCAAATCCGGATAGCAAAAGCGCGTGCGGAATACGACGAAATCATCGATCTTTATGAGTCATACCAAACACTGAACGCCGAAATCGCGGATGCGGATGAAATGCGCCAAGATGAAAACGCCGATCCCGAATTTAAAGCACTTGCGGAAGCTGAGTGGCAGGAACTCGCGGAAAAACAAGAAAAAGTCATCGCTTCCCTGAAATCGCTCTTGCGCCCTAAAAACCCTTATGAAGACCGCAACCTTTTCCTTGAAATTCGTGCGGGCACGGGCGGCGATGAAGCCGCGCTTTTTGTCGCGGACCTCATGCGCATGTATACAAAATACGCCGAATTGCGGGGCTGGAAGGTTGAAATCATTAATACCAGTGAAACCGGCATCGGCGGATTTAAAGAAGTGATTCTTTCTATTTCAGGCAAAGGGGCTTACCGCAGTCTTCAATATGAAAGCGGCGTGCATCGTGTGCAACGTGTGCCGAAAACCGAGGCCAGCGGCCGCGTGCATACCTCGACCGTGACCGTTGCCGTGATTGTGGAAGCCGAAGAGGTGGATGTCGAAATCAATCAGGCTGATCTTCGTATCGACACCTATTGTGCCTCCGGGCCCGGCGGGCAGGGCGTCAATACAACCTATTCCGCTGTTCGCATTACACACATTCCCACCGGCGTGGTCGTCACCTGTCAGGATGAACGCTCTCAAATTAAAAATAAAGCGCGGGCCATGCGTGTTTTGCGCTCCCGGATTTTAGAAGAGGAAATGGAGCGTCAAAACGCGGAAATCGCACAAGACCGCCGTGCCAAAGTGGGCACGGGCGGCAGAAGCGAAAAAATCCGCACCTATAATTTTAAAGAAAACCGGGTGACGGATCACCGGATCAACCTCTCGTTATATCAGCTCGAAAAAATTCTTGAAGGCGAAATCGCCCCCATGATAGACGGCCTGGTTGCCGAAGGGGAGACAGTCTAAATGCAAACGATATTTCCGTCAGACACGGGCAGGTGTATTTCCGGTTTACTCGAAAGTGCCGCGGCCTTTCTTGAATCGCATCAAATCGATGCTCCGAGGCGCGAAGCAGAGCATTTGCTGGCTGCCCGGCTGGGCTGTGACCGCCTGCGCTTGTTTACGGATGTGCAGAAAACGGTTTCCGAATCTGCTCGCGAAGGCTTTTTACAAGACCTCTCACGCCGTGCCGCACATGAACCCCTTCAATACATTCTTGGCGAAGTTGAGTTTTACGGCCTGACCTTTTCCGTTTCAAGCGGGGTGTTTATTCCACGTCCCGAAACGGAGCTCATTGTCGAAGCAGCGCGCACTCTTTCCGCGCCGCCTGTGAACATTTTGGATCTCTGCACGGGCAGCGGCGCCCTCGCGATTGCTTTGGCAGCCTCTTTTCCATCTTCGACCGTGTTTGCAACAGAACGATCTGCCGAAGCCCTGAGCGTCGCAAAACTGAATGCGGAAAAAAATCGCTGTGCGGCGCAAATGACTTTTTTTTTAGGCGACCTGCTTGAGCCGCTTCAAAAAGCCGGTATTAAGACCGCAACATTTGATCTGATTGTTTCAAATCCGCCCTATATTTCAGAAGCCGATCGTGAAACGCTTCCACCCGAAGTGCGTGATTATGAACCGAAAATGGCTTTGTTTGCCGAAGAGGGGGGACGCGCCTTTTACCGCCGCATTCTCTTTGATGCCCCGGCCTTCTTGAATGAAAAGGGCACGATTCTATTGGAAATGGGCTTCGGGCAATCCGAATGGCTGCGTCACTTTATTGAAAATCAAATCAATCGTTCTAATCCGAAATTGAAACTTTCGTTTCTTCGCGATTGGGCGGGCATTGAACGCATTGCCCGCATTACATTGCAGAAAAATGATTTGAAGACTGCGACAAATGGATAAAATACTCATTCAAGGCGGCCTTGCTCTTTCCGGCGAAGTTAAAATCAGTGGGGCAAAAAACGCAGCCTTGCCGATTCTTGCCGCCACCCTGCTTTCCCCGGAACCCCATCGTCTCAAAAATATCCCCAAACTGGGCGATATCACAACACTGAAACGTCTTTTGGAAAAAATCGGGGCCGGGATTTTGGAAGCGGACGATTTTTGCATGATTCAAGTCAAAAACATTGAAAACAATGAAGCCCCTTATTCCTGGGTCAAAACCATGCGCGCTACGATTCTCGTGCTGGGGCCCCTGCTCGCCCGTTGCGGTGAAGCCCACGTTTCTTTACCGGGAGGCTGCGCCATTGGTGCGCGTCCCATTCAGCTTCATCTCATGGGACTTGAAAAAATGGGTGCTGAGATTAAAATCGAACACGGCATCATTCATGCCAAAGCCGCGAAACTTAAAGGGGCGCCGATCTATCTTGAAACCCCGACCGTCACCGGCACCGAAACACTCGTGATGGCAGCGAGTTTGGCCGAAGGCACGACCATTATCGAAAACGCGGCCTGCGAACCGGAAATCACTGACTTGGCCAACTTCCTCAATCACTGTGGTGCGCAGATCATCGGTGCAGGCACAGACCACATTGTGATCAACGGCGTTCCTGCTTTGTTGGGCGCATCCTACGAAATCATGCCGGATCGCATTGAAGCGGGGACTTTTATGGTGGCGGCCGCCATTACAAAAGGCGATCTGACACTCAAACAGTGTTGTCCTGGCGACATGGTGAGCATCATCGAAAAATTGCGTGCCACGGGTTCAGAAATAAAAGTCGAAAAAGATACGCTTCGTGTGATCGGAAAAGAAATCCACGCCGTCGATCTGAAAACCCTGCCCTATCCTGGATTACCCACCGACATGCAAGCGCAATTCATGGCTTTGATGAGCGTTTCCGACGGCGCATCCGTCATTACCGAAACCATTTTTGAGTCACGCTTTAACCACTGTGCGGAATTGCGACGCATGGGTGCACAAATCAAAGTGGAGGGCAACCACGCGATGATTAAAGGTGTGCCGGCACTTTCGGGTGCACCCATTATGGCCTCTGATTTACGTGCCAGTGCGTCCTTGATTTTAGCCGGGCTTGTTGCGCAAGGCGAGACAGAAATCCGACGGATCTACCACCTCGACCGGGGGTATGAGGCGATTGAGCAAAAACTCACCGACGTGGGTGCGAGCATTCAAAGAGTAAAGGGAAGCGCCTAAATGTCGAAGCCCTTGGTCATGGCCCTCGCAAAAGGACGCTTGATGGAACTTGCGATGGATTTTTTTAAGGGGATTGGCATTGAATCTCCTGAGCTCCATTCCGGCAGCCGCAAGCTCATGTTTGATGTGCCGGAAACAAATATCAAGATTTTGTTGGTGCGTGCCGTGGATGTTGCAACCTATGTCGAACATGGCGCGGCGGACATCGGCATTGCCGGAAAAGATTTGTTGATGGAACAGATGTGCGATGTTTATGAGCCCGTTGACTTGGGTTTCGGACATTGCAAAATTGTGTTGGCCGAGCCTGTTTTCCAAAATGAAGATACCGCTCGCCCCAAGTTCTATTCCAAACGCCGCATCGCCACAAAATACCCCAACATCACAGAACGTTATTTTTCTGAAAAAGGCATTCCCATCGAAATTGTCAAACTCTACGGCTCCATCGAATTGGCCCCCTTGGTGGGTTTGGCCGATCAGATTGTGGATCTCACTTCCAGCGGGGCAACACTAAAAGCCAATAACTTGCGTATTGTGGATGAAATCGCCGAATGCACCGCGCGGGTCATCGTCAACCGGGCCAGCCTCAAACTCAAATACCCCGAAGTCAAAAAAGTTATTGATGGGATGAAAGGCCTTTTGAAAGGCGAACAGGTTCGATGAAAAAAATTGAAGCACTGATAAAAAAAGGGGATTGTTTGGAAGTCCTCAAAAAATTTGCCGACGATTCCTTTGATTTGATCGTCACATCCCCTCCCTATGTCGATAGCAGAGCGGATACTTATGGCGGGATCAAGCCTTCCGAATATGTTGCTTGGTTTTTGAAGCGGACAGAAGCGTTTTCCAGAGTGCTTAAACCAACGGGAACTTTCATTTTAAATATTAAAGAGCGTGTTGTGAATGGAGAGCGCAGCACTTATGTTTTAGAATTGATTCTCGAAATGAAAAAGCAGGGGTGGCTTTGGACGGAAGAATTTATTTGGCACAAAAAGAATTGCCACCCCGGTAAATGGCCGAATCGATTTCGCGATGCCTGGGAGCGCTGTCTGCAATTTAACCTGAACAAAAAGTTTAAAATGAATCAGGAGAGCGTCATGGTGCCGATGGGGAATTGGGCCAAAACAAGATTGAAGACGCTTGGCAAAAATGACGTTATTCGCTTTGATTCACAGGTGAAAAGCGGATTCGGGAAAAATATATCGAATTGGGTGGGCCGGGAAATGGCCTATCCTTCCAATGTACTGCATATGGCGACAGAAACAGGAAACAAAAACCATAGTGCGACATTTCCCAAATCCTTGCCGGAATGGTTTATCAAATTATTTACGGATGAAGGGGATTGGGTTTTGGACCCTTTTGCGGGGTCCGGCACGACATGCGAAGTTTCCCAAAAACTTAAGCGGAACTCCGTTGGCATTGAAATATTAGCAGAATATGTGACGTTAGCAGCATCTAAAGTGACGACATGTGAATATCCGGAAAGAAAAATGAGGAGCAGTTTACACCATGAAAACCTTTCACTTTGAGGAGCGCCGTTTTCAGTCGGCCTATAAAAAAGCGGTCAACCGACTCAGCTTGGGCGATGCGCATTTGGATACGATCGTTCAAAATATCTTAAAAGATGTGCAAAAGCGGGGCGACCGGGCGGTCATTGAATATACCGAGCAATTCGACCGTCTCAAATTAAAACCGTCCGAGTTGCGTGTAACAAAAGCCGAAATCCAGGCTGCTTATGCGGACGCCGATGAAGACGTGATGGACAGCCTCAAATTTGCGGCAGATCGCATTACGGCCTTTCACGAAAAACAAAAACAGGACAGTTGGTTTACGCGCGAAAAAGGGGTGTATCTTGGCCAACGGGTACAGCCCCTCGCATGTGTCGGACTGTATGTGCCGGGCGGCAAGGCCGCCTATCCCTCTTCCGTATTGATGAATGCGATTCCGGCAAAAGTGGCCGGTGTGCCGAAATTGGTGATGGTGAGCCCCATGCCGGAAGGTCAGTGTAATCCCTATATTTTAATCGCGGCGGACTTGGTGGGCGTGCATGAAATCTACCGCGTGGGTGGCGTGCAAGCCGTTGCGGCCCTGTCTTACGGCACTAAAACCGTGCCGAAAGTCGATAAAGTCGTAGGGCCGGGCAATAAATATGTGGCGGCCGCAAAACGTCTCGTGTACGGCCAAGTGGACATCGACATGATTGCCGGGCCGAGTGAATTGCTCATTATCGCCGATGAAAAGGCCAACCCGGCTTATTTGGCTTCTGATCTTATTTCACAAGCCGAACACGATGAAGAGGCCGTCGTCATTTTTTTGTCCACCTCTGCCGGCTTGGTTGAAACCGTAAAAGAAGAGATGGCGATGCAGCTTAAAGTGCTGCCGCGTAAAAAAATCGCACAGACGGCCTTGAAAAAATACGGCATGGCCTTTGTGGTGCCGGATTTAAAGACCGCCGCAGAAATGTCAAATGCCATCGCGCCGGAGCATCTTTCGGTTTTCACCGAAAAACCCTTTCAATTGCTCAAAAAACTGACCAATGCCGGGTCGATTTTTTTGGGAGAAGACACCCCGCAATCTTTGGGGGATTACATCGCAGGCCCGAATCACGTGCTTCCGACAGGCGGCACCGCGCGCTTTTTTTCACCCTTGTCCGTGGATGATTATGTCAAAAAAAGCAGCGTCATTTCATACTCCAAAACCGCGCTCAAACGCGACGGCGCGCACTTGATGCGCATCGCCGAAGTCGAACGTTTAACTGCACACGCCAACATGGTAAGCATCAGGCTCGAAAACAATGCGTAAAACAACTGTAAGTCGAAAAACAAAAGAAACGGATATTACCGTCTCAATCAATTTGGACGGCACAGGCGATTATAAAATCGACACGCCCTTTCCCTTTTTAACCCACATGCTCAGTGCCTTTTCAAAACACGGTTTTTTTGATGTGGAGATTAAGGCCAAGGGCGATATCGAAATCGACGAACACCACACCGTCGAAGATTTGGGCATCGTCTTGGGAGAAGCACTTGCAAAATCCTGGGGGGATAAAATCGGCATCCGTCGTTTCGGCACCGCCGTGATTCCGCTAGATGAAGCACTTTCAGAGGTTGTTGTGGATCTGTCGGGACGACCCTATCTTGTTTACAATGTCAAAAATGCGCGAAAGAAGATTAAAGATTTCGACTGTGGCTTGATCGAACATTTTTTTCGTTCCTTGGTCGATCAATGCAAAATTAACCTGCACATCAATCTGCGCTACGGCAAAGACCAGCACCACATCCTCGAAACCGTTTTTAAAGCCTTTGGCCGCGCGCTGGATCAAGCGATCCAGATTGACCCGCGACAATCGGGTGTGGCTTCGACAAAGGGCAGTCTTTGAAAATCGTCATTGTCGATTACGGTTCCGGCAATCTTCGCAGTGTGCAACGCAGTTTTGAGCGTGCCGGTTTTCCTTCTGAAATTACCCGTGATCCGAATATCGTCGCTGAAGCATCACATCTCGTTGTGCCGGGTGTCGGGGCCTTTTCAGATTGCATGGACAATCTTGAAAAGTTGGGCTTGCTTGAGCCGATTCGAGATTTCATTCAAGCCGAGAAACCTTATCTCGGCATTTGTTTGGGCTTGCAGATTTTATTTTCCGAAGGCACGGAATTTGGTGCAAAACCCGGTTTGGGGATTCTTCCGGGGCAGGTGGTCCGTTTTCCAAAAACGGACCTAAAAGTCCCACACATGGGTTGGAACCAAATCCGGATTCAACAAGAAACACCGCTTTTAAAAAATATTCCCAATGGGAGCTATTTTTATTTTGTGCATTCCTATTACGGTGCGCCCAAAGAAAAAAACTGTATTGCGACGACGACAGACTATGGGGTTTCGTTTCCGTCCGCTGTCGCGCAAGGTCGTTTATTTGCCTGTCAGTTTCATCCCGAAAAAAGTCAAGCATTAGGCCGAAAACTCCTTGAAAACTTTGCAAAGTTATAAAAAATAAGAGGTTCGAAGTGATTCTCATTCCAGCAATTGATATGAAAGGCGGCCGTTGTGTGCGTTTGCTCAAAGGGGACCTCAATGACGAAACCGTTTATTCCGATGATCCCGCACAAATGGCGCAGCAGTGGGTGAGAGAAGGCTGCGAACGTCTGCACTTGGTTGACCTCGACGGGGCAGTTGCGGGCAAGGCGGTTCATTTCCCTATTATTGAAAAGATCGTGCGGTCGGTGCCCATTCCTGTTCAAATCGGCGGCGGCATTCGCACACTGAAGCAGATCGAAGATTATCTCGAAATTGGTATCGCATCCGTTATTTTAGGCACCATTGCCTTGAAAGATCCCGCACTTTTAAAAGAAGCCTGTAAAAAATTTCCCGGAAAAATTTTTGTGGGTCTGGATTCAAGAAAAGGCAAGGTTGCGATTCAAGGCTGGGTAGAGGAATGCAAGGAAACGGTCACTGAGATGGCAGTCAAAATGGAAGACCTGGGCGTGGCCTCCCTCATTCTGACCGATATTGAAAAAGACGGCATGTTGGAAGGGCCGAACTTTGAGCTCATGACAGAAGTCGCACAGGCCGTAAAAATTCCTCTTGTTGCCTCAGGCGGCGTCACGACACTGGAACAAATTAAACAACTTTCAACACTTCCCGGTGTTTCAAGTGCCGTCATCGGAAAGGCCTTGTACGAAGGACGGATTTCCCTGTCCGAAGCCATTGCCGCCGCAAAAGGAAAGGCCTAATGCTCGCAAAACGCATCATTCCCTGTTTGGATGTCAAAGGCGGTCGCGTCGTCAAAGGGGTGAGTTTCGTCAATTTAAAAGACGCGGGTGATCCGGTCGAAGTGGCAAAAATTTATGAAGCCCAAGGCGCCGACGAGCTTTGTTTTTTAGATATTACGGCCTCTTCCGATGAACGGGAGATCTTACTCGATATTGTGCGTCACACGGCGGACGAAGTCTCCATGCCCGTCACCGTGGGTGGCGGCGTGCGCAAAGTCGAAGACGTACAGATGCTGCTTTCTGCCGGAGCGGATAAGGTTGCGATCAATACGGCGGCCATCACCCGTCCTGAATTTGTGAAGGAAGCCTCCCGGCAATTCGGCAGCTCCACCATTGTAGTGGCGATTGACGCAAAGCGCGTATCCGGGAAACCCGGACATTGGGAAATCTACACCCACGGCGGACGCAACGCGACGGGCATTGATGCTGTAGATTGGGCTGCCAAAATGGAAGCCTACGGCGCGGGAGAAATCTTACTCACCAGCATGGATCAAGACGGCCAAACCACAGGTTACGACCTTGAATTGACCCGAAGCGTTTGTGAGCGTATTCACATCCCCGTCATCGCTTCCGGCGGCGTCGGTATGCTTGAACACCTCTATGAAGGCCTTACCACGGGCAAGGCCGATGCGGCACTGGCGGCTTCGATTTTTCACTATCAAACCTATTCCATTCACGCGGCCAAGGCGTATCTTGCGGCGCGGGGGGTTCCGGTGCGTTTGTGATGAAATCCGGATTGAATTTTCAAGAGATCTAATCTTCGGATTCAAGGCGTCAATTCCGGGGATTCGCCCGCTATTGACAAAAGGTGTAACATAGATGCCGGGAATTTAGGCCTTGAAAAAACAATGCATGACTTGATCCGAGCTTCCTAAATAAGGACCTTATGTTCCTGCAACAGTTGATCAATGGCCTAACATTGGGCGGGGTGTATGCCCTGGTGGCCTTGGGTTACACGATGGTGTACGGGATTTTGGGGCTGATTAATTTCGCGCATGGCGAGATTTATATGATCGGTGCTTATCTCGGCATTATCTATTTGGGGCTCTTTACCGTACTGGGTCTGACCGAATCTCATCTTTTGTTGTCCCTCTTTTTGGCGTTCATCCTGTCTGCGCTCACGTGTGCGGGTTATGGGGTGACGATGGAGCGCATTGCCTATCGCCCCCTGCGCAAAGCGCACCGCCTTTCTCCGTTGATTTCCGCCATCGGCATGTCTATTTTTTTGCAAAACTACGTGATGTTGACGCAGGGCGCTTCCGACAAGGTGTTTCCGCATTTATTTTCTATGGAGGCCGGACCGGTAAGGGATTTCCCGATGAGCCCGATCCAGGGTTTTATTATCGCCGCGTCTTTTTTATTGATGGCGGCGCTGCATTTTTTTGTACGAAAGACCCGGCTCGGCAAGGCGATGCGGGCAACGTCGCAAGATAAAACGATGGCGGCGCTTTGCGGCATTCCGATCGACCGCATCATCGCAATTACCTTTATCATCGGTTCGATTCTGGCGGCTGCCGCGGGCGTCATGGTGTCGATTTATTACGGGGTGGTTAATTTTTATATCGGATACGTTGCGGGGCTAAAGGCATTTACGGCGGCGGTATTGGGGGGCATCGGCAATTTGCCTGGCGCAATGCTCGGCGGTTTGTTGCTGGGCTTGGTCGAGAGTTTGGGCGCAGCTTATATTTCGACGGAATTCAAAGACGGTTTTGCTTTTTTGATTCTGATCCTGGTTTTGATTTTTAGGCCAAGGGGTTTGTTGGGAGAAAAGAGCGGGGATCGGGTTTAATACGCTCTGATTAAGGCCATGACCGCGATTTTAAAAACACGCTTAAAGCAATTCCTTTTGCTTCCGCTTTGGTTTGCATTACTGGCTTGGCCCTTGATGGGCGGTGCGGGTGCGGCGCAATTGGCCATGACGCTGATCTTAGGCGGCCTGTCAGTCTGGGGGATCTGGAGTCTTTCGCGGACAGCGGGTTTTAAAAATATCATCGTTGCGCCGACACGTCTATTTCCGCTTCATTTTTTGCGAAGGCGCGGGGATTTTTTTAAGAAGGCCCTCACAGGCTGCGGCGGCGTGATCCTCATTATCCTGCCGCTTTTTTTGAATAATTATTATATTGATATCTTAAGTCTGGCCGCGCTCTACGCGCTTTTGGCCATCGGTCTGAATATCACGGTGGGCTATACGGGCTTGCTGGATTTGGGGTATGCGGCGTTTTACGGGGTTGGGGCCTATACTTATGCCATTCTCTCAACCGGCTTTGGCCTTTCATTTTGGCTCGGGCTGCCTTTGGGAGCCGCAGTCGCGGCATGTTTCGGACTGATTTTGGGCCTTATTACCTTAAGGCTTCGTGGGGACTATCTGGCGATTATTACCCTGGGTTTTGTGCAAATCACCTATCTTTGTTTGAATAATTGGGATACGGTGACGCAAGGGCCAAACGGAATGATGCAGATCGGGCGTCCTGCGCTGGGCAGCTTTGTTTTTCGCACACCGATACATTTTTATTATTTGATTTCGGTCTTTGTTGTGCTTGCGGCGGTGGCAGTTCACCGTTTGATGCAATCCCAAATCGGCCGGGCCTGGATCGCCATCCGCGAAGACGAAGTGGCGGCTGAGGCGATGGGCATCGACACCACCCGCATTAAAACCTTGGCCTTTGTTTTGGGCGCAGCCATTGCGGGTGTGGCCGGCGTGCTTTTTTCCGCCCGTTACACCTTTATCTCGCCCGAAAGCTTTACTTTTTTGGAATCCGTCCGTATCTTGTCGATGGTCGTATTGGGTGGCATGGGAAGTTTGCCCGGTGCGATTTTAGGGGCATTTCTTTTGACCGTATTACCCGAGATCTTACGCGGCTTGACCAATTATCGCATGTTGATTTTTGGCATTGCCCTTGTCGTTATGATGGTCTTCCGCCCGCAAGGATTATTGGGAAAACGGTCGTGAAGTTTGTTGGCGGAGAGGCAGGGATTCGAACCCTGGGAACCTTTCAGTTCAACGGTTTTCAAGGCCCCTAACTACTCTTTTCAAAACAACAAGTTAAAATACAAGCCATTGATATATAAGGCCATTCAGTATCAACCAAACTCATTCAACACTACTCAAACTCGTTCGAAGTGTCCCAAGATTGTCCCAAATTTTAGTGAAGATGTAAAACGGTTCTAGTCCTTCACAGCAACGACAACATGATGCATCTATGTTGACAGAGCTCAATAACGCTCAAAAATTAATTTTCCTACCTGAAAAAAATTAATTGCTGCGTTTTGCGTATGACCTCACTAGCATTGATACCGAGTAACGACCAAGGGTATCAAACGATGACGGAAGAATATTACTCTGATGAAGATATAGCAACTTTATTGGGTATCTCCCTTTCCCGGTTGCGAGGCAAAATTTACCAGGGAGACCCTCTGCCGGCTCGTATTGAGGTTCCCGGGAGTCGTACCCGCTTATGGAGTAAAAAAGACGTACATAGTTGGCTCAACCAGTTTAAGAAGCAGGATGAAATCATTGCAGGTACCCGCCCTTCCCCTCGAAAACGAAATTCATAAAAACGCCCATGTAAATTACCCTTGATGCACAGGTGTAACATTGTTGATTATTAAGGGTTTATAGCAATACAGGTATACAAGCTACACTATAGGTTACATTTTTTCTTAGAATCATGATTTTTGAGCTTGCCTGTTGAGTTCAAAACTATTGGATTTTCCCGGCTTACTCATTTCAGTTTCTATAATCCCAGGCGTGTAGCCACATCTTCATAATCAGGCGCTTCCGCATAGAGTTTTTCGAGCTCGCTACGCGCCCGGCGGGGCTGGCCGAGATCCTCGTAGACCTGGATCCGTTCATACCTGAGCGCCCGAAGCAACTCTCCGGAACGGCCTTTCTTTCGGCGCAGTGCGCCAGTTAATGTATCCCGTGCCGCATCCAGAAGGCCAAGGCCGTGCAGAGCCTTTGCCTTGTAGAACAGCAGCGCGGTGTGAACAGACGTTTCGTTCTCAATGCCTTCTGCCAGACGAACCACTTTCCGGTACACGTTGCGATCGCCGGGGGAGGCCTCCAGCAGCAGCTCTACCAGTGACAGCTTGACCACAACGTCGTCGGGTTCCAACCGCCACAGTCTCTCCAGACAGACAGCAGCATCCGCCCAGCGTTTCTGACCCTGATAGGTCTCCACCAGGCCCAGCAATACGCCCCGAAGATCCGGACCAACATGTGCGGACACCTCATCGGTAATGGGGAGGCTCATCGTGGCGGAGATATCATATTTGTCAAAGTAGCGGCCCAGACGGCTGTGCTTCTCAGCTGCCAAAGTCAGGTAGTCTGCCGCTTTCGGCAGCCGCTCCTGCTTTAGCGAGAGAAAGCCCGCCAGATACGCCCCGTCGGCCAGGTGCGTAGATTTCTTCAGCAGCGCGAGTGCCTTGTTCTCATCGCCCAGTGCCAATTCCCGGCAGCCATCTACTAGCGCTTCTTCATCATCTGGTGTGACCAAGCGCTTGAAGAAGCCCAGTGTTAAACGATCTTTCGGGCTAACCGTTGGGGTCGCCGCGGTTGTATAGGTGGAACGTCTCTTGCCACCCTTCCCGCCAGTAAGCGGTGTCGTATAAAACAGCCCCGTTCCTGGGATCCCCATCGTGGCGCGTTTGCCTCTCGGACCGACAGTAAATTTTGCACCTCGTGGTCCAAATGAGAGGGACCCACCCGACTTGCTCAGGTTCAAGGTAACGCCAGGCGCAATTTTAATTCGTCTCCAGAAACGGAAACTCACATTGCACCTTTCATGGCGTTATTTATAAATTGTTGATTACCCAACCGTGCTAATACCCAATTCCTACAAATCATGAACCTGCACCCGTACCGCCCCCTGCAATCTCTTCGCTTGTTCAACAACCTGTGAGTGATGAGCAAATAAACTCACATGAGTTGTTTCGGCAAACATCGTCAGCCTTTTTAATCAATAAGTTACAGCGAAACTCATAGCAAATTATGCAGAACAATGTACTACTAGAGCCCACAAAATGTCCACAGGGGTTAATAACTGTACAGCCCAAAATATTGACCCCATATGCCGGAAAAGTAAAAATCAATGGAACCCACTAAACTAGACCAGCACATTGACTCAGATAGACTTTTCTCAGTATCAATCTCTCGTAAGAACTGTTTCCATAGGGAAACAATTGCCAGATGCTGTCTACATCCACAAAAGTGCCATCGGCCAGGCTCCTAAAGAACTAACCGTACTCGCCCTACAGATGGCGAAAACATTCAAAATCCCAGCAAATAAGTGGAACATAGTCAAATTCTCCAAGCGAAGCTTCAAAATAACCTTCTTAAACTATCCTCGTTTTGAGGAATATGCTTACCCAGAACTGCAACACAGCTATACAGTTGATCTACAGCGGCTGTCTGTAAGAAAAGCCAACTACTCTAAATCCGACAATCCACCGATCCTACATCGCAAAGAAACCTTTGTGAGCGATGACTATCCGCATTACACCCTATTCAAAGAAATAACCAACGAAGGTGAAAAAGCAGGCCTATATGCAAAAACACGTAACATCGGATTTAAGAAAAACTGGGAACGCTTAATTAACACTAAAGGCTGTTTTCTGGATGATGCAGGGCGCCTCCATAAAAAAGAAGTGCTTGCCGAGGCGACGGCTTCTGTTGAAATTTCAGCT
>JALUVJ010000009.1 GCA_027020665.1 Nitrospira sp. | reverse complement strand
AGCGGCATATCGAATAAAAAATAGGCAATGGCTGTAATCAAAAGCCCGGTGCCCAACACCTGAAGCGTGCCCAGACCGAAAACCAAGCGTCGCATCAACCAAAGCCGCGTGGGTTTCAGTTCAATGCCGATGACAAAAAGAAAGAGCACGACGCCGAGTTCGGCAAGGTGGCTGATTTCAGTAATGTTATTAATGAGACTTAAACCCGAAGGGCCGACCACCACGCCCGCGATGAGAAATCCGGGCACGGCCCCCAGACCTAAGGCCTGAAAAAAGGGGACTGCGATGACTGCGGCAGTGAGCATGATAATGATGTCGGTTAAATAGGCGGTATTCATGTTTTCTTAAACCCGTCTTGATGAAAGTGTAGGCACGCGCTTTTTCTTCGCAGATCGTTTTGGCGATGCTTTGCCCCTTGTTTCCGGAAATGTCGCGCTCTTTTCGTGAAACACGGTTTGCAACAAGCGCAGGACGGAAAGCCCGCTGCCTGTGATTTTAAAATGCGGACTCGTGATGGTTTCTTTCAAGCTGCGTTTGCCGAATACAAGGGCTTCAAGGGTTTCCCCGTTGGTCGTCACTTGGGCAATGGGTGTTGTTGCTTTGCCTGATGCAATTTTCAGATGACCCGCATGCACATGGATATAAAAAATGAAATCATCGATTTGCCATTCGCAGCAAAGGTTGATGTCTTCTGCTTTTTCAGGCCGAAACGCCGCCTTTACGGCAATCAAGCTCCATTCGGGGCGTGATAAGGTCATAGGTTGTTTTTCACCCAAAAACTGAAGCCCCCAACGGTTTAGGGCCAAAACAGTTTCTTCCAAGTCACGACCCCGATCAGTCAGTTGATAAACCGTCGAAGCCGCAGGCGGCGGCAGCACGGCCTGTTCAACGAGTCCCGCTTTAACCAGGGTTTTAAGTCGTTTCGAGAGCAAGTTTGTTCCGATACCGACCAGTCCTTCCAGCAAATCCTTGTATCGTTTCGGGGAGATAAGGAGTTCCCGCACAATCAAGAAAGTCCAGCGTTCACCGATGACATCGAGACCTGCCGCCAGCGGGCAATATTGCTGATAACTGCGTTTTTTCATTGTAATAGGATTCTGAAGTGATCCCTTTTTAAATGGATGGGCCAGGCTATATTTTTTTAAAGTTTAGTTGATCTCTGCCGTATTGACAAATACGATGGATAAAATCGGTCGGAAGATAACGCGATAGGGGTTTAAAAGAAGCTAAGCCGAATCAGCATTCAAGTCTTCATATTCCAGGGAAAGCGTTTCCCATGCTGCTGTTTCTTTGTCGATTTCTTTTTTGAGCCGGTTGTGACGAGTCATGATTTCGTGGAAACGGTCTTTGTCTTCGTAAATTGCCGGGTCGGATAAAAACGCGACACATGCTTCGTATTCTCCCGTCTTGGTTTCGAGCGATTGTTCGATTTTTTCAATTTTCTGCTTCAGGGCTTTCCGGGCGCGGTCGTATTGGTTGCGTGTTTCGGCTGCAATGCGCCGCCGGATTTTAGTGGCCTGTTTTTCGCTGTGAGCCTTTGCCGGAATTTCTTCGGCACGCTCCGATTTCACCAGCTCTTTTTTATACAAATAATAGGCGTAATCTCCGGAAAAGCGCGTAACTTTTCCTTGATCGACCTCAATGATGGTATTGGCGACTTGATGCATGAAGTGGCGGTCGTGGGTAATGAGGCAGAGGGTGCCCGTGTAGGTGCGTAAAACCTCGCAAAGCACGTCGCGAGAAGGGATGTCGAGGTGGTTTGTGGGTTCGTCGAGCAGGATGAGATTGGCGGGCCGCACAAGCAGTTTCGCCAGGGCCAGACGACTTTTTTCGCCCCCGCTTAGAACGGAAATCTTTTTAAACACATCGTCTCCCCGGAATAAAAACGCAGCCAGCATGCCCCTCAGAAAAGAGGGTGTGCCTTCAGGCGCTGCGCTTGTGATTTCTTCAAGCACTGAACGGGCTGGATCTAGGGTTTCGGATTGATGTTGGCCGAAGTAGGCAATTTGCACCTGTCCGCCGACTTTGCGATCCCCCTCGTCAATGGGCAATGCGCCGGATAAAATCTTGATAAGGGTTGATTTTCCTGCGCCGTTTGGGCCGACGAGTGCGAGCTTTTGCCCGCGTTCTAATGTGAGGTTGAGGTTTTCAAAGACTTTTTTGGAGCCATAGGCTTTTGAAACACGGTGCAGTGAAATAACGGTTTTGGCGCAGCGTTCCGGTTGCGGGAACTTAAAACTTACTTTTTTGTTTTCGGGTTCAAGTGGGGCGATACGCTCTATCTTTTCGAGCTGTTTGACACGGCTTTGGACTTGCTTGGCTTTTGTCGCCTTTGCCCGGAAGCGTTCTATAAAACGCTGTGTTTGTTCGATTTTTTTCTGCTGATTTTCAAGTGTCGCTTGCGTGATTGCGGAGGTTTCCGCCTTTGTGCGTTCGTAATAATCATAGTTGCCGCTATAAAAAGTCAGTTTGCCGCGTTCGATTTCAAAGATGCGATTGACCAGTCCGTTGATAAAGGCCCGGTCATGCGAAATCATGAGGATGCCGCCGGGATAGCCTTTTAGAAAATCTTCCAGCCAAATGAGGGAGGCGAGATCGAGATGATTGGTCGGCTCGTCCAACAAGATGATGTCGGGCTGAGAGACAAGTAATTTTGCAAGCGCCACCCGCATGAGCCAGCCTCCGCTGAGTTGCTCCGTTTTGCTGCGGATGTTTTTATTTGCAAAGCCCAGTCCTGCCAGAATTTTCTCGGCGCGGGCTTCGAGTCCGTAGCCGTCCAGCGCCTCGTATTCGGATTGCAGTGCGGCATAAGTGAAGCCCAGGGCCGACCGGGTTGCATCATCGCGGCAGGTTTCGATTTCGTGTTCGGTATCCTGCATCTGTTTCCGAATGCCTTCGATCTTTGTCACACCTGAGCACACTTCCGCAAGGATGGAGCGGCCTTTAAGTTGGGTGACTTCTTGTGTGAGATATCCGGTGCGAAGCGATTTTGCGCGGATGACTTCTCCCGTGTCCGGGGAGAGTTCGGCGGCGACGATGTCGAGTAAAGTTGTTTTCCCCGCGCCGTTGGGGCCAATGAGGGCGATGCGATCCTTGGGCGAAACCTGGAAGCTGATCTCTGAAAAGAGCGCACGTTCGCCGTATCGTTTTGAAACATTAAAAAGGGAGATCATGACGAGCAATTTCTTTGGGGCAAGGTGGACAAATCAGCGGCCGTCAAAAACATTTATGCATTCGAATCGGAAGTGTTTTCTTTCCAGAAGCGATAAGCAAGCAGCGGGTCCCACATGGCGCCGGTTGCGGACATGACGGCATCCACGCCCAGGTTTAAATAGGTGTGGATGTGCTCCGCGGTCATGACACCGCCGACGCCAATGACGGCAAAGTCGTATTGGTGTTGTTTTTTTAAAGCCACAAGGTGTTCCGCTTGCGACAAGGCGCAAGCGCGGATGGCCGCACCGCAAACGCCGGAGCGCAGCCGGCCTTTCCCGGGCAAGGCTTGCTCGCCTTTTTCGTCAATGACCTCAAACGAAAGGGTATTGATGCCGGAGATGCCGTCGACATGAGGTGCGTTTTCGGCAACGACTTTTGCGCGTTTGAAGGGGTCGGCGATATATCCTATTTTGATGATGAGCGGCACGGCGCCGATTTCATTTTTGACGGCTGAAGCAATTTGCGACGAAACCTCCGGATCGGTGAAAATACTGCCTTCACGCGAGAGCACATTGGGACAAGACAGGTTGATTTCAATGGCCGGCGCACCGGCTTCGACGGCAAGGGCCGCGGCTCTGACATAGTCTGTTTTCAGATCTGTTTCTCCGGGGGTGCCGACGACGCTGACGATTAAAAGCTGGCCGGGCCCGATGCCTGCTTTGGCTTTTTGGATGTCCGCCTGCCAGATTTCCGGAGCGCGGGAAGGCATGCCGAAGGAGTTGGTGATGCTGATTAAAGTCGGATCATCCGGGGGGGTCATGCTGCCGATCAATTGCCGATTAAAATCGATCTCTCTGAGCGGGCGTTGTTGGCTCAGATACATGCAGTTGGGATTCGGATGGCAGGGTCTTTCTTGCGTGCGAAGGGTTTTATAAACCAGCAAATCAAAACCCAATTGTGCGTAAGCCTTGATCCAATTGGCATTCAAAAGCGGTCCGGCCGGCACGCCCAAGAGGGAATTGACCTGAAAGCCTAAAAAGGATTTTTCCGCTGTGATCTTCCGTTGCGGAGGCGTGATATCGAGAAAGGGTCCGTCTCTGTAATTTTCATCATAAGACCGCTCAATATCGTATGCGGGACGGGCTTTCATGGATAAAACGGGGGGAAGGGCTGCGCCCGAAATTCTTTAATCATCCCCGACCTTTTCGATGAGAAGGCTGTAATGTCCATCCGGAATTTCTTCCAATTCAAGGATGTTGTGACCTTCGGCCTTGACGCTGCGCGGCACGTTACGCACGGGCTCACCGTCATCAATGATTACTTTCAAGACCTGGCCTTCGTCC
>JALUVJ010000008.1 GCA_027020665.1 Nitrospira sp. | reverse complement strand
GGCTGACAGCCATGCTGGCCCGATCTACTTTTGTTAGTATATCACCCGGTAAATAAATCTGGGTATCCAGATACATCATTTTTTGAATGACCGCACGTGTATCAATCCATTCCTTATTGTCGGAAAAAATCGTCTCTGCTTCCTTGCCGTCCAGCACAATGCGTTCCGGATGATTAACATGAGAAATCATCTCCCGATACATCTGCTCGCTTGATGCCGCCGAAAGAATATCCGCCATGCGCCGCACAGGACGCCCCCAAGAAAAGGGAAGACCGGAGACGCCTTCCAAAGCCTTTGCAACCGTCAGACGACTTTTAAGCGGCATCCAAGCGCAAGCGTCTATTATTTTTTTTGCGACGAAATAACGTCGATACCCTGAAAACAGCTCGTCCGCACCGTCTCCGGAAAGGCTCACCGTGACATGGCAACGCGCGAGTTCGGAGACCAACAAAGTCGGGATCTGCGAGACATCACCGAAGGGTTCGTCATAGATTTCAGGCAGTCTCGGGATAACGGCCATCGCCTGTTTCGGGCTGACATAAAGCTCACGGTGCTCCGTACCGAGTTGTTTGGAAATTGTTTTTGCGATCTTCGCCTCATTAAACGCCGCCTCATCAAAACCGATTGTAAAGGTCTTCACGGCTGGATCGCTCTGAGCCTGCATGAGCGCGACAATGGTTGAAGAATCGATGCCCCCGGAAAGAAATGCACCCAGCGGCACATCCGCGGCCATGCGAGACTTCACCGCATTTTTTAAAATCGGCTCAAGAAACTCCAATGCTTCATCCGCGTTTCCTTCAAAAGGCCGGTCAATACCCGCCTGCGCAATGTCTCGAAATGACCAATAAAGAACAGGTTTCGGCAGTGCCTTATCTCCGGGAAGGGCCAAACGCAGAAAGCTCCCCGGCCTAAGCTTACAGACCCCTTCATAAATCGAGCAGGGAGAGGGAATAAAGTTATGACGCAAATAGAGCGAAAGCGCCGAGCGGTCAATCTTCCCTGAAAATGCGGGATGCGCAAGAAAACTTTTCAGTTCGGAGGCAAACAGAAAGATATTGCCCGACCAGCCGTAATAAAGCGGTTTTTCACCCAAACGATCCCGCGCCAAAATAAGCGTCCGCATTTCACGATCCCAGAGGGCAATAGCAAACATGCCGTTTGCTTTTTGCAGTGTTTTTTCCATACCCCGGTGCGCAATCCCGGCAAGAAGCACCTCGGTATCCGAACGGCCGCGAAATGAAAATCCCGCACCTTCAAGTTCACGACGCATCTCCCGGTGATTATAAATCTCTCCGTTAAAAATAATGATGTAACGACCGGATTCGGACACCATCGGTTGATGTCCTTCCGAAGAAAGGTCAATCACCGCAAGCCTGCGATGGCCTAGCGCAATGCCCCGCTCCGCATCGACCCAGGTACCGGATGAATCGGGGCCGCGAAACGCCAAGGCATCGGACATCCGACTAACGGTGCGCTCAAGCGCCGAAGTACCCATTTCATGTGATGAATCAAAAAAACCGCTGATGCCGCACATAAATACAAAAAACCTTCACTGCATCGAATGAGAATTCAGTCAGGATCAGACCGTATGTTTTTCTTTTTTAGATCCGATAGATTCCATGAAAACGGACTCCCACAGTTGCGTAATCCGCTCCAAATCAAAACGCTGAATGATTTCAGCACTTTTTGAAGCCAGTCGGCGACGTTCCGCCTCATCAGACATCAATCGGTCCATCGCCTCCGATATTGCAATCGTATCCTCATTTTTGACCAGCAAACCGTCAATCCCGTCACGGATCACTTCTCTTGGACCTGTCGGGCAATCCGTCGCAATGACGGGCAAACCGCAGGCCATCGCTTCACAAAGGGCATTTGGAAAACCTTCGAAACGGGAACTCATTACAAACAGATCGGCTTGTTTTAGTAAAACATAGGGAGACGCCAAATAACCGGGAAGAGAGAGACGGTCTCCTAGTTCCAAGTCTTTCCCCAATTTTTTCAACACACGCTTCAGGGGGCCGTCCCCGACGATGGTTAATCCCCAATCCGCATGCTTATCTTTAATCATCGCAAACGCAGCAATCAAACGGTCGAACTGCTTCACTTCGTAGAGACGCCCCACTGCAAGCACTTGGGGCCTGGAAAACAACCTCGGTGCTGAGCTTATTTCAGGAGGGCGCACGACTGGATTTGGAATAATGGCCAATTTTTCTCGAAAACGCGGCAAAAAGTAATCTAAAGCCCCCTGATTCTGTACAATAATCCGACTTGCAAACCGATAAACCCGGCCCCGAACCCAATTCAAAAACGGACGTTCTTCAAAAGCGCCTGGCGCAGATCGCTCGGAAACCACAACAGGAAGATGCAAACCTCTTGTCGTCAACAAAGTCACCATGTTCATGATGTCTATGAACGAAACAATCACATCCGGTTTTGATGAACGGAGCGCTGCCCTGAGCTTTGGCAAATTCAATAAGACCTGCAGGCCCGACCAAAGATTTAAGGCTTGCCGTCTCACACGCTTGGGCAAAGAAAAACAATCATTTTTTGTCCCGTTTATCGTTAGAACCGTCACTTCATGGCCGTGTTTGACAAGACGTTCCGATAACAAAATGAGAACACGTTGCGCCCCCCCTGCCTCTAAAGAGCCGATGACAAATTTAATTCTCATAAAATAGCTATACTTTACGTCTCTCTGAAAGATCGAAAATCCATCACAAAGATATGACATGACGCACCGAGAAAAGAGGCCAGTTTTTTTCGAAGGTCCAAAGACATACCCGGAAAGAGGCCGTATCCCGTATAAAAAAGGCCGTTCTGTAAAAATGCCACGATTTCACAATGATTTTTTTTAAATAATCGGCACCAGCGATGTTTGCTGAAATAGTACAACTCAGACAAAGCATTGGAGTATTCTCCGTGCGGCCCGGGGAATAAGGTGTTTTTAATTAAGAAAAAGTTAGAATAGCGTGCTTTCAAATCATCAAGAGAAGCTTGAGCTGATTTTTCCGAAGCATTCCGTCGCCTAAAAAAAAAGAGCGGGACATAGATGTAGTGAGCAAGGCTCGTCCAAAAACGCCAGGAAGCACTCGGCAAAATATGAATCATTCTGCCATCCGCTTTTAAAACACGACGCATTTCTTCTAACAAGCTCGGCAAATCCCGAACATGCTCAAGAACATTGGACGAAAAAATTAAATCAAACGAAGCGGCTTCAAAAGGGAGATGGCGTCCGTCATAACTCTGAACCGTGAAATAGGACGCTTGCTGTTTTTTCCGGTTTTCGAGATCGACGGAAAAAACCTGACAACCATAGGCAGCCAACAAACTGGCCTGATATCCACTGCCTCCGCCGATTTCTAAAACACGGATATTGGGCCGGACCCATTTTTTTACGGTTTCGATTTCAGATTGCCTCAATTGCCGAAGACATGCCTCAGATCGATCGTATCCGCTTTTATTGTCCAAGCCGTACCTCAGATAAGCGTTCTCTTTTTTCTAATTGCCTTTTTAAGGCAAAATAAATCAAGATCATGGAGACCAGGTAAACAATACTGGTTGAAAGCCCGATTCCCGCAACACCCAAGTATTGAATGCAGATATAATTCCCCACAATATTAACAAGCAAGTTGATACCACCGATGACCATCAAAACCTGATTTTTCGACAAAGCGCTGAGCAATCGTACACCCATAATTCCGATGAGATAAAAGGGAATCTGTAACAAATAAAAAACCTGAATTTCCCCGACCAAGCGGGTATCCAAGCTTGTAAAGGCACCCCTCTCAAATACGATTTGAATAATTCCTTGTGAAAAATAAATCAAAACAGATGTCAAGGGCACCGTCACCAAGAGGATAAGACGGGCATAGGTTTTGAGGGTGTGGCGGATACTTTTCCAGTCTTCCAGCGCAACCATTTTTGAAAAATGCGGAAAAATAGACGTGCCCAGTGCAATGGAACTCAAACCCGCGATAAAAAGAACCACTTTACTCCCGTAATGCAGGGCGGAAACACTGCCCGACCCAATTGCCGCCGCCATCGCCTGATCAACAAAGAGGGTGCTCCCCATTAAAAAGGTCCCGACAATCATCGGAAAATATTGTCGCAATACTTTTTTGATCGAGGCATCCATGTGATGCCATTTTGGCCAATAAATATCCCCTCGAGATTTTAAACATCCCATCAGGAATACAGCTTCCAGCAAGAGGCCGATCATCAGACCCGTCGCAAGCGCACGAACTCCCCAAATCGCTCCCGCAAGCCAAATAAATCCAAGCGCCGCAAGATGCGTAACGGCAGGAGACAGACTCGGCGGCACAAAATATTCCCCAGCTTTCAAAACACTACCCCAGGCACCGATCAAAGCACCGAGAACAAGGGTCGGCATCAAGATCAAAAAAAGAGATTGTGTCTGCTCCATTTTCGGAACGTCAAAACTCGAACCCAACCAGGGAAGAACGAATGGAAAAAGAAAAAACAAAACAAGCGATAAAACAAGCAAAAAAACGAGATACCGGCTCAAAATATGTGAAAAAAGCAAACCCGCCTTAAATGCGCCTTCTCTTTCTCTTACTCTGATAAATTCAGGAATAAATGCAGCTTCAAAAGAACCCTTTACGGTATTCATTAACAATGAAGGAAGCAGGAAAGCCACAAGGAAAGCATCCATCATATCTGTCGTACCGAATTGGTGGGCAATCAGCAATTCTTTTCCGACCGCCGCAAGCGACACAATGAGATGGAGCCCTCCGACCGTAAGCATGCCGATCAAAATACGCCGATTGGCCGATCCCTGACGGATAAGCTCCCATCGCCCTAAGTTCGTACGCTGCGCCTCATTCAAAAATTTCCTCCACCGTCTCGGATGCAATAGAAAATATACGACGTTCGATCAATCATCAGGCATCATGCTTGTTTCATGACAAAACCCTGTCCCGTGGGCAATAAAACAATCTCTTCAGCCTTATCCGAAAAAAAATCGTTCATTGCCTTGTTCGCACCGGGACAGGAAGTAAAACCGTAGTCGTCACAAAGAATAATGCCGCCCGGTGTCATGCGCTCATAAAAAAACAGAATTGAATCCCGTGTCGGCTGATACAAATCAATATCCAAATGCACAAAGCAAAACTTCCGGTCGGCCACATCAGAAAACCGTTCCGGAATCCATCCTTTATAATAATGTACGGCACTAAACTCTTTTAAATTTTCCCGAAGCACATGCTCGCCACAGGAAAGATCTCCCTTTTTCCAATAATCCCCATCTTCATTCACCGGATCGGAAAGGCCTTCAAATGAATCAAAAATGTGGTGTGTTTTTTGATATTTTAGGTTTCTACGGCAAATCAGGTATGAAGAAGCGCCCTTGTATGCGCCGCATTCCGCAGTATCTCCATCCAAAAAAAGACTTAACTTTGTAAGCTGATCCAAAGCATATTTTCGGTCAAGTGAATGGAAATTTCCGGTATTTTCAAATCGTTCATACAAACGGACAAAATCATCGTCATACAAAAAAAGCCGCCCGTATTCACTGAACTTGTAGCGTTTGTAAATCAGCCCCGCAATTCTTTCCGCAAGAATATAACGAGGAAACTCATCCCCTGTCAGTATTTGCCTGACAAATTTTAAAACGCTCGAAAGATGCATAAATCCCCCCGGAATGCAACCGCAAGAACAGGTATTATCGGGAACGGTTTGTTGATAAAAACAGGTGTTGATGATACTTCACGATGCGTCGATCCCAATCAAAGACCCATCGCCTTCGCGCATCCCCGGAGAGCAGCTTTATTTTTTCAAAATAATTCGGATCAATCATGATCTTCTTTATTTTATCAGAAAGTGAGGCGAAATCATGGGGATCAAATAATAATGAAGCCGCGTTCAAAACTTCACGGTTTTCATCAATGTCACTCGCAAGACAGGGAAGTCCGGACGATAAAGCCTCCAGCAAGGCATTGGAGCAGCCCTCGTGTTTTGAAGGCAAGACAAACAAATCAGCGGCCTTAAGATATGCACTGACGTCTTCTTGCCAACCCGTAAATCGGAACTGTGCCTTCCCATCGTGCTCATTTGCCAATCGTTCTAAATGCTGCCTTTCCGGGCCCTCCCCCACAATTAAAAAAAATGCGGTTTTATTCAGGCGATGCGCAGCGTGAATCACAAGTGCCACATTTTTTCTCGCATCCAAGACAGCCGTCGTCAAAACCACAAAGACATATTGATCCAAACCGAGGCTCAGACGGCTTTTCAAACGATCGGAAGCAGTGCTTAAATCATCCGCAATATGATTATTCAAAACCGAAATTTTATCCGAAGAGAGGCCGTAATCCGAGACCAGCGTTTTTTTTAAAGCACGGCTTACGGCAACCACTTGATCCGACAGCGAAAAGGCCATTTTCAAAAAAAGGCGTTCAATAAACAAACTGAGCGGCGCACGGCGCAAAACACGACCGATTTCTTGTGCGTCGGCCCGGACAAAAATAAGCAAGGGAATTTGCAGCAATATCTTAATGAAAACAGCCGAAAACCCGTAAACTCCGCCAAAAACGGAAACAAGGGTAATGTCTTCTTTTCTGGCGACATAAAACGCATAAAAAGGGGTCGTCAATAAAAAATAGCTCCAAAAAAGAAGACCCTCTTTTTTCTGAAAGGGCGTCCACAAGATATGCGGCACAATCTGCGGATGAGAAAGCGGATACGCCTCAACCGCAATATAGTGGACTTCCCCGCCCGCCGTAGCCAGCGCATGAAACATCATGTACAAGCGTTTACAGAGTCCGCCGGGTTTGTGCCGATAATAAATCGATAAAATGCGCTTTCCCGAAAGATGCGTTTCCGCGGCGTCCCCCGCTCGCTGAAAATTAGACATGCGAGTTCATCCTCTCTTCCCAAAACCGAAAGACCAGTAACAACCACAATTTGACACTGTGGTCGCGAAACCCGCTTTGGTGCTCATGGTTTAAGGCGGCGATATGTTCCGGATTCAATATGCCAAGCGGTCCGGGTTTTAGCAACACTTCTTCAACAAAAGGCTTCAATTCCTTTTTAAACAACGTCCCCAAGGGCAACATAAAACCATGTTTTTTGCGTCGCGTCACTTCAGTGGGCAGCAAATCCCGGAAAGCCCTTTTAAGAATGTATTTGCTCTGCAAACCTTTGAGTTTCAGTTCGATCGGCATTTTCAAAACCGCTTCAAGCACCTTTTGATCCAGAAAAGGAGAACGGACTTCCAAACCATGCGCCATGCTCATACGATCAACCTTTGTCAGAATATCCTCCGGCAGATAACTGTGAAAATCCGTCCACATCATTTGGGAAAGCTCATCTAAATTCGAAAAACGCTCTGCCAAGGACCAAACCGGGTTTTGTTGGTCTGCCAACACTTGTTTTCGTATTTCAGGCTGTAAAAGTTGGAGAAAGTCATCGTCCGTAAAAGCCAAAGGCAGCACCTCATTCGGATTTTTTTCAAGGCGTTCCGATAATTGAATAAACAGCCGAAACTGTTTAATGAAACTATCTGCATAATAAGCAGTTCCCTCGGGTAAAAAATCTGAGAGGCGCTCCAAACATTGTTTCCGGAATAATTTGGGGAGTCGCCAGTAATAACTCACAAGCTTTCTCCCCACATAGCGCCGATAGCCGGCAAAAATCTCATCGGCACCATCTCCGGAAAGGGCCACCGTCACGGATTTTCGGGTCATTTTAGAAAGTTGATATACGGCAATCGCCGAAGCATCACCAAAAGGCTGGTCAAACTGTCCTAGAATAATCGGAAGCGCCCTCCAATCATAATCAAGTCTTTCATGATGGTGCCTTGTTTTAAAAAAAGCGGCGACCTGTTTTGCAAAGGGCGTCTCATCATAACTTTCATCCTTAAAGCCAATTGAAAAAGTCTCAAGCCCCTCAGCTTTGTGCTGAGCCATGAGACCGACGATAATGGATGAATCGATGCCGCCGCTTAAAAATGCGCCAAGCGGCACATCACTGATGAGACGGATTTTCACGGCCTCTTCAAGCGTCTCCCGAAGGCCTTCACCATATTCTGTTTCGGTGTGACTTGCCTTTTCCGGCATCGGGACCGTCCAATACCGCCTTTCCTCTTTTCCTGCCGGATCAAATGATAGATAGTGCGCCGGAGGCACGGTATGAATTTTTTCGTAAATACTCTCTGTCCCAGGAATAAATTGATGTTTAAAAAAAAGGGCCAAGGACTCAAGATTGACGGGCGATTGCAAACCCGCATTCAACAAGGCTTTTATTTCCGAAGCAAAAAAAAGACGGCCGCCTTCGACGGCATAATAGAGAGGTTTTTTGCCCACGATGTCGCGGCATAAAAAAAGCTTGCCAAGCTGCGCATCCCAAAGCGCAATGGCAAACATGCCTCGTAAACGCCGCAGGCATTCGATCCCCGTTTCTTCGTAAAGATGCACAATGACTTCTGTATCACAAACACTTTTAAACTGATGCCCTTTTTCGAGAAGCTCAGCTCTCAGTGCCTTAAAATTATAAATTTCACCGTTAAAAACAAGAGAGACAGAACGGTCTTCGTTAAAGACGGGTTGATCGCCGTGCGCGATATCAATTACGGCAAGTCGCGCATGCCCCAGCGCAAGGGGGCCTTCGCCGTAGACACCAATGCCATCGGGGCCGCGATGAGACAAAGAAACCGCCATCGCCCGCGCATCATCGACATCAACCTTTCGTCCTTTCAGATCGAAGAGACCTGCGATACCGCACATACGGTTTCGTACACCTCCAAGTATTGTTTCGCCGTTTTTTCCCAGCTCAAATTCATTTCAGAAAGATGCCGATAGGCGGCCACCCCCATCTTTTCGCGCTGTTCCGGGTTTTGAGCGAGGGTACACAAATTTTTTGCCAAACCTTCGACATCCCGAGCCGCAACCAACAAGCCCGTTTCTTTATCTTTCACCACTTCACGGATTCCGGGAAGGTCAGACGCAATTACGGGCAAAGCACAGGCCATCGCCTCTAAAATGACATTTGGAATCCCCTCCGAAAGACTCGGCAAAACAAGACAATCCGCTTGCCGCATAAACCCCGGAATCTCATCACTTCCTTTTATCCCGGAAAAAACAACCGCGTCGCTCAAGCCGTTCTTACGGACTTCCGCCTTTAAATCCTCTGCTTCCACACCATCGCCAACAATGAAAAGACGGATATTTTTCTCAAACGCATAAACCGAAGCAAAGGCCCGAACGAGGTAGTGCACCCCCTTTCCCGGCACGAGGCTTCCCACAAAAATAAAACGGCAAATTGCATCATCAGCCTTTTTTTTGCGAAGGCCCTGCAAAGCCACGCCGTTTCGAATCACGGAAACGATCTCACTTGAAATCCCTTGTGCCGTCACCCAGTCTTTCATTTCCTGATTCACGGTGGTAACCGCAGAAGCGCCTTTCAGCACCCACGCAGCGAGCCGTGCGGGATGTTTTGCTTTTCGCGCGATAAGCACATCGCTTCCGCGCAGCGTAATGACATAGGGGATGCCCCGTATCTTCTTGAGAATGCGTGCGATGATGCCGGAATAAAGCCATTGTGCATGAATCAGATCGGCCTCTTTTGAAACGTGCAAGGCTTTGATGGCAAACATGCCGACAAAAAACGGAAGCAAACAGGCAAGCCAGGGCCGGCATTTTAAATTGGCCGGAATGCCTCCCGGGCCATAGGCCAGAACTTGAAGTTTTTTCGGAGAAAAATATTGGAAACGATTGACCCGGCAGCCGTCCATCATTTCAAAAGCAAGCGTATTTTTATGGGCGGGTGCAACAACATCTATTTTAAGATTTAACGAGACAAGGGCGCTGCACAGACGAAAGACAAAAAGACCGGAATAATCACCCGAAAACAGTGGAAACGATGTGGTGATCATGCAAACTTTCATCTGTCTCCTTGATCCAACGATCCAAGTGCGGGACTGAGGTTTATCTGAGGTGTTTGTTATATTCCATATCAAACCACATGGCAAAAAAGAGGGATTGCAAACCGGAAATGAGTAAAAACGCAGCGAAGAGCGCACTGGTTGCGGTCACGCCCGCCCCCATTAAGCGGACCGCGAGTAAATAAAGACCCAAGAAAAAACCCGAGGGTGTGAGCGCAATACCCAAAAAATAGAAAAAGACCAGGGGATGAAAATCCCGGATAATGTATTTATTCCCCATTCGAAAGATAAAACCCTTCACCAATAACCAACTGATCTTTGGAACCACATTCCAAAGACGGATACCGGACTTTTCTCCAATATTGTAAATAGGGCGGATCGAAACATCCCGGACACGAAAGTTATTGATATTAAGTTTAATTAAGAGGTCATTGGGCATGCCGTAACGCGCATAGATGGCATCAAGGTCCAAGGTTCTCAAGGCAACATTGGAGATCGCAGTATATCCCGACTGAGAGTCCGCAATATGCCAATACCCTGAAGCAATTTTTGTTAACAGAGAAAGAACCGAATTTCCCAAATAGCGATGATGGGGAATCATATACCACGATTCGCCTCGAAAAAGCCGGTTCCCTTTAACGTAATCCGCCTCGCCTTCAATAACAGGCGCAACAATCCGATCCAAATCAGCCGGGTCCATTTGCGCATCCCCCGCCATGACAGCGACCACATCTATTTTCTCATCACGCGCCTGCTTGTATCCCGTCACAATCGCCCCACCGACTCCCCGGTTTTTTTCATGCTGAATCAAAATAACACGACCGGATTTAACTTGAGCAAGTTTCTGCACCGTATCGACTGTTTTATCCGTGCTGCAATCGTCCACGATGAAAATACGATCAACAAAGGCGGGCATCGTGGAAACCACTTCCCCGATCAATTTTTCTTCATTATGGGCCGGCACTACAACACCGACTGTTTTACCCTTGATCATGAACGGCGTCCTTCTTTTGAAGACTCAATAGATAGAAGCTTGATCTCTTTTTTTGCATCCGCATCATCGGAATTTATTTCAAGTATCTTTTGAAAAAACTGAAGTGCCCGGTCCTTGTCTTCCCGGTCCGCATTGATTTTCCCTAAAGCAAAGAGTGCATCCCGGTGGTTCGGAAAAAACGTGATTACCTTATTAAAATAATACTCTGCTTTTTCAACTTCCGCATTATTTGCAAACATCTTTGCTAAATTAAGATACGGTTCATAGTACTCATGATTAACAGAAATGGAGCGAAGGAATGCCTGCTCAGCATTTTGATAATCTCCCATATACGCATAAGTAATGCCCAACAAATTGAGAAAATGCGTATTATTGGGCACCATTTCCACGGCCATTTTGAAATGCCCCAGCGCAATTTCATAAACCTTTTTTTCCAAAAAATAGGAACCATGCCCTGATAAGATTTGAGCATAAAATGACATTTCCTCTCGGTCGTTGGAAATCTCATCAAACGGCAACTGCTTTGATAGCTTTGAGAAATAGGACTGGATCGATTGATCGGTCAGCTCATGTTCAGCAGCATCAATTCGATAGAACAAACCCTCCGGGACGAGGTAAGGATTAACAAACTTATTATAATCGACAACAGGTTCCCAATAGATGGGGCGAGTATGGACATTTTTAGTCAAAAAAGCAGAGCCAAAATCTTTGGGCTCGACACTCGGAATCACAATATTTTGAAATCTGGATTCTTCAAACTCAGTAAACAACTCCGGAACGATAAAGCTCGAGAGGCTTAAGACCGTTACATCAGGACGTTTTCCTTCCACCTGCTGCAAATAACTTAGGCCAAACCAAGAGTGATAACTAATAACCACCGCACCCGGCGCAAGCCGCTCTAAGATGCCGCTCATAATCTGCGCCGTTTGCCAATAGTAAACCTGTTTACGATTTCGATTGAAATGATCAGAAAAAAGCACTACGAACTGGATTCCCAAGAGCACAGAGGCCAAACCGAGATACACATTTCTTTGCTCGCTTCCGGAAAATTGTTTCCGAAAAATGACAATACTCACTCCGATACCGATTCCCAAGAGAATGGCCAATACCAAGAATGTGGGAATATAGGCTGAATTTTCCGTCCAATAACGAATAAAGAAAATAAATGGCGGGAAAAAGAAAAGGGCAAAAAGCACGAGCAAGGCATAATATTTTTTGAAAAATAAATACCCAAGGCCCAAGCCCCCGAGAGAAATTCCCAAAAAAGAAAAATTTGCTCGGTATAAATCCCAGTAAATTAAAAGCAGCTTTGAAAGAATGTTTCCTCTTGGAACGCTAAAATGGAAATTGGCATCCTTACGATCACTCGCGTGAAAGATCAAATTGGGAAAGGTTTCCGGATTGCCCCAATCATAATGCGGATTTTGTGCGGACCGAACCGGAAGATAAAGATAGACAGATAATCCTAGACAAAAAAAGAACAGCATGACCATCAATCGTTTCAATACGTCGGAGGAAAACCAGGCCTGCTCGGGTTTTAACCAGAAAAAATAAGCCCAAAGGAGTAAACAGGGGAGATATAAGATTAAAATGGCGTGTGCCCCCAGGCTCAACCCAAACAAAAAAGACAAGGCGTACATCATTTTTTCAGGGTGATGATTTTCAAGGTCTGCTTTTGGAACAAACGGGGGCATATTCAGTAGAATTAAAATAAAAATCACCGTAAAAAAATTTTGAAACGTATATACCTCGGCGCGATTGGCATTCTCCCAAATAGCATTTGAAAATGAAAGAAAAGCGGCAGAGACAAATGCAATCCGATCAATGCAAATAGAAGACAGCGCCATTTCAGATTTCTCAAATAGGATCTTAAGAACGGATTGCATGATCCAATAAAAGATGACGGAAAGCGCGGCGCCAAAAATTGCGGAGACCAATGTGGTTTTAAAAGCCACGCTGCCTAATGGCATAAACGTGACCCACTTGGCAATCATGGCATAAAGCGGAGAACCTGCCGGGTGGGCAATATCCAGAAGATATCCAATGGCCTGAAATTCTGAAGCATCTCGCCAATAAATAGAAGGGAATACTGTAAAAAGATAAATAAAGAATGATGAAAAAAAAACAATGAAGGGAAAAAGGGAAGTCATTATAAAATTCAGCCCTTTTTGCATCAATAAGAAAAGGGGGGTGGACAAATGAAATCATTTGTCCACCCCCCTTTTTTAGGTAAAAAACTAGACTTAGCTATTAAAGTCCGTGTTAACAACATCCCGCAAAAACTTGTCCTCACCAATTCTCCATCTGTCACCAATAACACGTCCTGACTGGCCTGTCGCCAATGCCGAGAAACCGATCGAAGAGGCTGTCGGGAGACTATAAGTATAACGATTGGTCCCCTCTGTTGCGAAACCGATGTTGGCCAATGTCGCACCCGCATAAAGCGCGTTCGCACCCACGCCCGGGTTTTCCGCCGCATAGGCCACCATGTTCGTAAAAATCGCCCCTAAATTCGCTTTGGCTTCCGCCTGCTGTGATTTGGCCTGATAATTCAAAAAATTCGGAATGGCAATCGCCGCCAATATGCCGACAATCGCCACAACGATCATCAACTCAATCAAAGTAAACCCTTGATTTTCTTTTATTTTCCTGAACATTACTCGCCTCCATTTCAATAAGATTTTTATTTATATGTTCTTAAAACGCTTTTTTATTGAATCACACTTTCTGCGAGTTTGCAGAATACATGCCACAATCATTTCAACAACTTTATTCCAGAAAATACCTTTTATTTTCAATATATTCGCGCTTTTTTATTTTTCTTCGTTTAATTTTTTCGACAGAAATTCTGTCTTTTTCAAACAAAAATGACATTTTTTGTCACCCATTGAATCCAAATAAAGTCACTGATTAAAATCGGGGTGCAGATCCCGAATCTCTTTCGTTTGGTCTATCTCCCAAACATCCCCTTGAACTTGCCCGGAAATACCGAGCGCTCTGGCCAAAAAGGCATCTGTTGTAGGAGGACTCACCAGCGTATAAGTATAACGAGACATGCCGTCCCTCGAAAAACCGATATTGTCCAAGGTCGCGCCCTCGAAACCATCCAGTTCCAAAGGGGCGGAATAGGACAACATTCCCACATAAATTGCCGCAAGGCTTGATTTCGCCTCGGATTGTTGAGACTTTGCAAGATATCCTGTGTATAAAGGAATAGCAATAGACGCCAGAATACCAACAACTACGATCACAACCGCAAGTTCCACCAGTGTAAACCCTTTTGCATTATTCATTGGGAAATTAGAGGAATTTCTGAGAACATGCGTTCCCGTAGATTTTTAATGGGCGTCCTGAGAAAGTGTTTTAAGTCTTTGTGCAGAACCTTTTAATGAGGAGGGGAGACCGAAGCCCGCTTCGATAAAACGCGTAACCAACTGTTCATTATCCGGATCAAGCGCCAATGAACGCTCCCAGGCCGCCTTGGCAAGATCATTTTTCTTCGTTTTAAGATACACTTCTCCAAGATGTTCATGGATGACCGGATCGGAAGGTACAAGGCGCACTGCCTTTTCAAGCAAGGTTGTGGCTTCCTTCAAGTTTCCTTGTCTGTAATACGCCCAAGCCAAGCTGTCGATGAAATAACCGTCATCAGGCCTGAGCTCCAAAGCACGATTGATCAATGCAACCGCCTCATCTAAGCGAATCCCTTTATCGGCAAAGGTGTATCCCAGGTAGTTGAGGGCGTTGGCGTGTTTTGGCGCCAACTGTATGGCCCGCTCCATTTGAGACACCATGTCATCGAAACGTCCTAATTTATCAAACGCCGCCCCAAGATGAAAATAGAGATCCGGCACCTTTGGATTTTTTTCGATACCCTGTAAAAAAATCTCTGCCGCGTCATGATAACGCTCCGCATCTTGTTGAATGAGACCGGTAAAAAGATACGATTCGGCACGCTGAGGGTTAATTTTCTTTGCTAATTCTCCCTGAGCCAAGGCCGCATCCGCATTTTCCAATCGGTAAAAATAAAGCGATCCCAATCTTAAACGCACTTCGTATTCACTCGGACTTTGCTCTAGAATTGCATGATAGGTCGCACGCGCCTCCTCAATCTCATCATTTTCCTCATATAAAGTGGCCAGATAAACACGCAAACGGATATCTCCTGGTTTTGCGGCAATAACGGGCAGAAGTGATTGAATCGCACTGGAGTAATCTTTTTTATCAACAAAGATGCCAACACGTTGGAGTGAGAGATCGAGGTTAGACGGATCGGCCTGCGAAAGACGTGTTAAAATATTCAGCGCATCATCCAAGGCGCCCTTTTGAACCAACAATTGCACCAAGCGGTTTATCGCGTGTTGATTCTTCGGATTGATGCGATTAACAACATGGCGGTACACGTTGAGTGCAGCTTGAGGATTTCTCTGACGCTCATAAATATTGGCAATGCCCATATGGGCCGGTTCAAAATAAGGGTCCAAACTTAGGCTCTCACGAAAAAAATTCATGCCTTTTGGAAAATTTCTTTTTTCGAGTGCCAACATGGCGAGATAATAATAAGCTAATGCGGAAGGCGGCCCAACCTCTATGCCTTGATATACAGCTTCTTCAGCCTTGGTTAAATGACCCGCTTCCGCATAGATCCCCGCAATCTTAAAATAAAGATCACGCTGCACTGCATTGGACCGAACCGCTTGCTCATAGTAGGAAAGTGCTTTCTCCTTATCCCCCGATACAACGTAGATATCTCCCAAAAGAATCAGCAAACCATCGTCGTCCGGAGCCAAACGGCGGGCTTTTTCCGCATAAAAAAGAGCGTCTTTCTGATTACCCAAACGACTGTAAAGCGCAGCCACCCGTTTCAAAAGAAAAAAGGCATCCGGATCGTGTTTTAAGGCAGTTAGATATTCCTTCAAGGCATTCCGATCATTTTCGGCGGCCGAAGCCGCCCCGCGACCGACTTCATGTTGGAGTCCTAAAATAGCGTGAAAATACGACTCGGAAGTCGGTTGACGCTTATTTTCGGAACGGGTCCCCTCGTCTGATTGTATTGTTTTGACGGACACCGACGGGGAAAGGATTATTTTTTTCTGAACAGCAGGACTGCAAGAAATGAGAAGGAAAGGAAAGATGAGGAAAATCAAACGAAGCGACAATCGGGACAAGCCGCGACATCGCGCGTCATTCTTAAAACCGCCTTCAAGTCGGCAGAGGGTTACGGGACATCTTCGATCCATATGGTCGGGAAACTTTTTTCTCATTAATATATGAACGCTTCAGTTAAGAACGTACTGATTTAGCCCGGGGTGAATTGATCTCCCGAAAAAAATAATTCATACCTTGTTCATGTTCAGAGCATCCTTAAGGTTCTTTTTTTTCCTGTTTGGGGGTGACGTCGATTTCATCCGGTTCTGCGACCCCTTTTTTGAAGCCTCGAATGGCTTTTCCCAACCCGGAACCGATTTCCGGAAGCTTCCCCGCGCCAAATATCACCAGAACAATCACCAAAAGAATGACGAGTTCCGGGATGCCCAGTCCAAACATCACTGACCTCTAACTAAATAAAATAGCGCGCACCGGTATTTTCATACGCAACATCAAATAAAGAGATTTCTCTTGAAATTATAGGGTGAACCGGGAGCATTGTCAAATCGAAAGCCTTCGGCATTCACGGCAATTTTCACCGTAAAATAAATAACTTCCGCATTCAATAAAAAGTGATTATTCCGGGCGAAACCGACGGGGATGATCCTTTGCGAGATCTTCGAAACGGGTGTAGCGATTGATAAAAGCCATGGGCACATCGCCAATCGGGCCGTTACGTTGTTTGCCGATAATGATTTCCGCCACGCCGCGCTTGCCGCAGATACACTCCCCGTCCGGCGCACACTTGCAGGGATCATAAACCTCTTCCCGATAAATAAATAGCACGACATCGGCATCCTGCTCAATGGCGCCCGACTCCCGAAGATCGGCCAAAATCGGTCTTTTCTTTTTTTCAGGGCGGGATTCCACCGCACGGGAAAGCTGGGAAAGCGCGACGACGGGAATTTTAAGCTCTTTTGCCAAACCTTTGAGCGAACGGGAAATTTCTGAAATTTCCTGCTCCCGGCTGTTCACGTCCCCCCGTCCGCGCATTAACTGTAAATAATCCACGATAATCAGACTTAAATCATGTTCCGCTTTAAGTCGGCGCGCCTTTGCACGCATTTCAAGAATCGTCATGGAAGGCGTATCGTCGATAAAGATCGGGGCTTCATTCAAGCGGCCCGCCGCATCAATCAGGCGCCGCCAGTTGTCATTTCCCGGCTGCCCCAGAAAGCCCGAACGCAGTTTATGCGCATCCACACGGGCCTCCGAACAAAGCATCCGCAGCACCAATTGCTCCTTAGACATCTCCAGGCTGAAAATACCCACGGTTTTATTCTGAGAAAGCGCAATATTTTGAGCGAGCCCCAAGGCAAAGGCCGTTTTCCCCATTGAAGGTCGACCCGCCACAATCACTAAGTCCGAAGGCTGTAAACCCGAAGTCATCTTATCCAGATCTTTATATTTTGAGGGCAAACCCGTCAATTGCTGGTCGGCCAGTTTCTCAATAATCTCAAACCCGGCCTTCACCAATTCCTTCATGGGCACAAAGGTCGTCCGCATGGATTTGTCCGTGATCGCAAAAATATCCCGCTCGGCCTGATCCAACAAATCTTCCACCTTACCGTCATTATCGTAACCCCGCGTTACAATATCGGTTGCAATACTAATGAGATGACGCAACAAACCTTTTTCATGAACGATTTTAGCGTGAAGGCGTACATTCGCCGCCGTGGCGATGCTGTTAAGCAGTTCGGTCAGATAAGTATCGCCACCCACGGCTTCAAGCTGGTCCTTGATTCGAAGTCGGTCGGAAAGGGTAATTAAATCAATCGCTTCATTCATATCATTCAGATCAAGCATGGCGGAATAGATTTTTCGGTGGCTTTCCCGGTAAAAATCTTCAGTCTGAAGCACTTCAACCGTGCGGTTGATGGCATTATTGTCCAGCAAAATTGCAGCCAAAACGGCCTGTTCGGCTTCGATATTTTGCGGAGGCAGTCTTTTTAGGGGCGTATCAACGGCAGACATGGATACTTTTATCTTCCAGGGGTGGTTTGCGTCTGGGTGGAAAACCAAGCCAATGCGGCTTGAATGCGTTCGATGTAAAGTGCAAAACCCGTTGAGGCCGATGCGGCGCCGAATTTTTCAAGCAGGCGGTCGTAACGGCCGCCGCCGCCCAATTCAGAACCGATTCCGTCGGAAAAAATCTCAAAAATCGTGCCCGTATAATAATCAAACCCTCTTACCTCACCCAGGTCGATCAAAAGGTATTCCCGGTAACCGGCCGCTTTTAAACGATCGTAAACCGACTGAAGCCGATCAAGGCCCGACCGACAGGCGGGATCATCCGTCAAATCCGCAGCACGCGCCAGGACCTCTTCTCCCCCAAAAAGATCAAGCAAAGAAAGCACTTCGAGGCGGGTCTTCTCATCAAGGGCCTCTTCTTTGAGCAGGCTTTCCAATTGAGAGGCTTCTTTTTTGGACACACAATGCAAGACTTTTTTGAAAAAAGACGGATTTGCTTCAAATCGCCTCAAAATCCCTTGGGTAAAGGCCATTTGGCCCAAGGTAATCCGAAAATTTTTGAGACCCAGCTTCTGCAGGATTTCAATTGTCAGAGAGATCATTTCGGCATCGGCTTCCGCATCGCAAGGGCCGATCAGCTCTCCGCCAATCTGAAAAATTTCCCGTTCCCGTCCCGCATACTCTTCCTGATGCCGGAACACATTGGCCGAATAACACAGACGCAGCGGTCTAGGTTGATCGATCAAGAGTGTCGAAGCAATGCGTGCAATCTGAGGCGTAACATCCGGACGCAACACCATGATCCGGCCCGTGGCCCGATCCACAAATTTATAGGCACTGTCCAGGATTTCCTCGCCGACGCCGAGGGAAAAAACATCCAGATATTCAAAGATGGGCGGGGTCAACTCTTGATAGCCCCGTCGCTCGAAAGCCGACAAAATATCGCGTTCAATCGTCCGTCTGCGAAGCGTTCCCTCAGGTAAAAAAGTCGCCACACCCTTTGGAATCATGGTTTTGGGTTTATCTGAAAGGTTCATCGGCCCAGGGAAAGCACGGTATT
>JALUVJ010000007.1 GCA_027020665.1 Nitrospira sp. | reverse complement strand
CCACCACCCAAAATACTTCGCTTTGATTTTTACATTGGAAGACATCGTCAGTCGCATCCCTCCTTTTAACGACAAAATACCCAATACTGCGCCAATCGCATCAATGCCGACATCGGTCACACTGCCCGTGCGAGACGCGACAAAGCCTTGATGCAACTCATCAAGACACGCATAAAAAATCGCGATTAAAAGTGCAATGCGAACCGGAAACGCCGTGTTTTTTTTCTCCCCCGTATTCAAAGCAAGATACCACAACGCAGAAAGTACCGCATATTCAAAAAGATGGGCCGACTTGCGAATCACCAACTGAAAAACCTCAAGTCCCTCCGGGGAAATACCGGGTACGAGCAACTGAATCAGCGGATTCAGCAGGAAACGCGTATTGTCCATTGAGCCTAAGTGACTTGAGAAGACGAACATCACGCCCATCCAGGCGATCGGCGGCCAAAAGCGTTTCATTGATTTTGGATTCAAGCAGATTCTATGGGTTCGTCAAAAAGCACCCAGCGTGTGAGGCGGCCGGAGATGTCGGAAATCACCGCCACTTGCTGTGCCGCTAAAAAGGAAAAAGAAAGATCCGGCATCGCAACGATCTGCGCAATATCCTCTCCAAACTTAAAGGCGGGCGCCAGGTTGCTGTCTTCGACATTGGGGTTTTCATAGGTGAGATAGGTGACAAAACTGTCGTCCGAGGGCAAAACCCCGTAGATTTCGTAATGCAGCGCATCGGTTAAGCCGGAGGGATAGGGGCCGTCCGGCAAAATACGCGAAAGCTCTTTGAAAAAAGTCATCAACATGAGGCTGGTAATTTTGCGCAGCATCTGTGCGCTCTTTTCTTCCGTCATCTCTTTTGAAAGATTGGAGTCATACTGGTCGTCATATTCTTTGAATTGCTCCAACAACGTCTTATGCAGCAAGTAGATTCCCCCTTCATGATAGATTTCAGCCAATTTGGGGAGCAAGGGAATGATTGTTTCGACTTTGGGATCGAGTGGGTCCTGTTTGCGATAAAGGGCGTATATCGCGGGATTGGGATGTTTTTTTCCAAATAGTTTTTTGATCAGATTCATATCATCAATCCGTAAGATCTCACTTTTCCAAGCACTATATCGGAATATTGAAATGCAGACAAGATGAGAATCCGCCGATGCATGACAATCCGGATTTTCCGGAAAAGCACGACTTTTTAAGCACGCTTTCGGATTGACCCGGTCAAGTATTTGAGACAGTCAGTTGAGCAACTTTTTTAGTGTCTCGTTCGGGGATGCTTGAAACCCCTCGCCTTCAGGCGAAGATAAGGTTGGCGTTGTCGCTTTGCGACTTGTCATTTCGAGCGAAGGGAGAAATCCGGCCCTGCCGTTTCAAAGCATCGCGAGAAATCTAAGATGGCTCAGTCACTTCGTTTATTCGAAATGACAGGCAAGGTTTTTCAGCGTGTCGGCATCGGATCGCGTCGATTTCAATCGCCCCGCCGCGAACCCCGCAACTTATCGTCGAGGGGCCTTCAGTTCTGACAAGGCGGTTTTTCTGCGCAATGCAAGACATTGAAATGATAAACCCACGCCGTCAGGGCGAAAAAGAGCCGAAAAGACGCCTTGCATGTTGAATGTCGACACGCCCTAGATTAGACTGCCGCCTTTTTCTTCTCCGCCCTTTTTCGATCGTTTTCATTTAAATGCCTTTTTCTAAAGCGGATGGATTTCGGCGTGAGTTCCAATAACTCATCATCCGCCAAAAAGGAGATGGCTTCTTCCAAGGCCATTTGTTTGGGCGGGGTCAAGCTCAAGGCTTCGTCCGCGCCGGAAGAGCGCATGTTGGTGAGTTGTTTTTTCTTGCAGCAATTTACGACAAGATCGTTGGCGCGGGAATGTGCGCCGATGATCATGCCTTCATATACCTTGTGACCTGCGCCTAAAAACAAGGTGCCGCGCGCCTGAATATTGTACAGCGAAAAGGTCACGGTTTCTCCGGCGCAGAGCGAAATCAAGGCCCCCTTGTTACGTGCGGCAATTTCGCCTTTATACGGTTTGTAATCGGAGAAGGTATAATTCATCAGGCCGGTGCCGCGCGTCATCGTTAAAAAATCCGAACGGTACCCGATCAGGCCGCGTGAGGGAATTTCAAATTCCAGTCGGGTATTGCCACCGTGTGAATTGCCCATGTTTTGGATTTCGCCTTTGCGGCGTCCGAGCGATTCCATGACCGCACCGATATAAGCATCGTCCACATCAAGGGTTAAATGTTCAATCGGTTCGTATTTTTTCCCGTCGATTATTTTGTAGATGACTTCCGGTCGGGAAACGGCAAATTCGTAGCCTTCGCGGCGCATGGTCTCAATCAAAATCGAAAGGTGTAACTCGCCGCGCCCTGAAACCTTGAAGACATCGGTTGAATTCGTTTCTTCCACCTTGAGCGCCACATTGGAGAGCAATTCTTTAAAAAGGCGGTCCTTGAGTTGGCGGCTGGTAACATAGTCGCCTTCCAAACCTGCAAAAGGAGAATTATTAACCATAAAATTAATCGAAATGGTAGGTTCGCCGATTTCAATGGTGGGCAGAGCAACGGCCTGTTCCGGGTCGGCCAGGGTTTCACCGATTTGAGAGGATGACATGCCCGCGATGCCGATAATTTCTCCCGCGCCGGCCTCTTTAATTTCAACCTTTTTTAAACCTTCATATCCGATGAGCCGGGTGACTTTGCCTTTCACGATTTCGCCGTCCCGTTGCACCAAGGCCAGCGGCGCGCCTGTTTTGATCTTACCGTGATTGACCCGGCCGAGTGCGATCTGCCCTACGAAGTTATCGTATTCTAAGGATGAAACGAGCATCTGAAAGGGCGCATCGATGTCTGCTGTCGGAGGGGCAACGGATTTAAGGATCATTTCAAAGAGCGGCGTGAGATCGGAATCGGCATCCTCTAAGTCGAGCTTGGAGATGCCTGCTTTGGCGGAAGCATAAATGATGGGAAAGTCGAGCTGATCGCCTTCTTCGTCTAATTCAAGAAATAAATCGGTAACGAGATCGGCGACTTCCAGGGCGCGCTCGTCGGGGCGGTCGATTTTATTGATAACGACGATGGGCCGTAGTTTCAGTTCGAGTGCCTTTTTTAAGACAAATTTGGTTTGCGGCATGGGGCCCTCAAAGGCATCGATGAGGAGCAGGACACCGTCCACCATTTTTAGGGTACGTTCCACTTCACCTGAAAAGTCGGCGTGGCCGGGGGTGTCCACAATATTAATTTTATAATCGCCGTAATGAATGGACGTGTTTTTTGCGAGGATGGTGATGCCGCGTTCCCGTTCAAGATCGTTGGAGTCCATGACCCGTTCCACAACCGTTTCACGGGCATGAAACGCACCGCCCTGTTGCAGCATTTTATCGACCAATGTGGTTTTACCGTGATCGACGTGGGCAATAATAGCGATATTTCGAATATCTTCTCTTACTTTTTTGTTCGTTTCTGTTGTCATCATATCTTGTGTGTAGCGAAGACACCCTCTCAAGTTGAGTTTATTTTGCTTATTTTTTCCAAAAAAAAATCCAAGCAGTTTTGGGGATAAACAAGGGACACCCAAAAACTGGATGAATCACAACCATTATACCAGTGACTTTTTTCCAAAACAAGCGAGTAAAAAAGAGTGTGTTTTTGAGGAGTTGACAAAGGACTTGCGGATGATAGACTTTTTTTAACGCGGACTCGACGAAGGATATTTCGACAGATGAAAGCGGAGCCGGCATATTCCGAACGTCTCAAGGGCGATTTTTTGAAGTCCAATGCCCCCGCCATCCAAATTTTAAATTCCCTGAATACCGGTGTGATTGTCTGCAATCGTTTTGGAGAGATTTCCTTTTCCAATCTCTATGCGTCCGGAATCCTAAAATCCAGCAAAGAAACCATTGCGAAATGCAAAGTCAAAGACTTGCTCTTGCCGATCGAAGAAATTACTGAAATTGTCAAAACAGGCTCTCAAGAGCGCACACGACAAGAAAAAAACATCCAGCTTCAAAATGGGGAAGAAATTACCATCGGCTATCATATTTCGGAGGTGAAAGAAACAGACGATGCGGGGGAAAATTTGCAGTTTGCCATTACTTTTCAGGACATCACCAAGTGGAATGCCCTGCATCGTGACCGTGACCGTTTGCTTAAAATCGCTACCGTCGGTGATGTGCTTCCGACTATTCTTCATGAATTGAAAAACCCCCTGGCCGCCATTACGACGGCCGTTGAGGTTTTGCTCGAAGAAGTGGAGGAAATTTCCACTAAAGAAACCAAGGGCTCACTTCAAGCCATCCTCAGCGAAATTCGCCGCATGAAGCTTGTGTTTGAAGGCATCGGAGCGACGCACCGGGAACTGCGCACACAACATGTGATGGCCGTGGACGAGGCGATACGGGAAGCGGTTTTTGTGCTGAACGCCAAGGCAAAATCCGCAGGGATCACGCTGAATTGTGCTGTGGACAATATGCCGCCGCTTTTTCTGAATACCGCCGTTGTGCGCGCAATCCTGTTCAATCTTTTGAGTAATGCCATTGACGCCTGCCGTTCCGGGGATGAAATCAGCGTGTGTGCCGGATTAAAAAACGATACATCGTTTTTGGAGCTTGTTGTTGCGGATACGGGCTGTGGCATGCCCGAATCCGTCCAGGCACATTGCACCGAGCTTTTTGTCACGACGAAACCGAATGGAAGTGGTATCGGTTTAAGTCTATGTCAAAATACCGTTTCCGCGGCGGGAGGCAGGCTAGAGATTAGGTCCACACCCCAAAAAGGGACCCAGGTTACGGTCCGGCTGCCCCTTGAGCCTCCGGGCGCTACTGCATTGCCGTCGGAGTCGCGGTAGATTTAGAGGAAAATCATGTCTCGTGTTTTGATTATTGAAGATGAAGAAATGTTGCGAACGACCATGGTGCGGGGCATCTCAAAACTGCCCGATATCGAAGTATTGGATGCCGGCACTTTGGAAGAGGCGCTCAAGCAGATCGACCGACAAGCGCCGCAAGTGATTCTCTCGGATCTCAATTTGCCGGGACGGTCGGGCGTGGAATTGCTGGGGGAATTGGAAAACCGGAAAATTCACATTCCTGTGGTTTACATTACCGCTTTTTTGAACACCTTCAGAACCATGATTCCGATGCACGCAAACGTGAAAGTCCTTGAAAAACCGGTTGGGCTCAACGAGCTTCGCAGCATCGTGCTCAAGTATGTCAAAGAAAAGAGAAAAAGCCGTGCCGCGCCCGCGCCTTTCAGTGTGCCTGATTATCTTCAGCTAGCGGGCATGGGGCGATATTCCGTCTCCATCACCGTTGAAACGGGCGGGGCGATTGCCGGAAAAATCACGGTCGTTTCCGGTGAAATCTGGTCTGCACACTACGATGATGGTGATCGGAGTACGGATGGAAAAGCAATTTTTCGGGACATTGTTTTTCTGTCCGGCACCCATGTGTCCTGTCAGGCACTCAACGGGGATCCGGGTAAAAGGAACATTTATGATAGTTGGGAGAGCCTGCTTATGGATGCCGCCCGACAAAGAGATGAAGCGAACTTATTTGAGGGCGAAAGCGAGACCCTGCCCGAAAAAGGGGATGCACTGGATGAAGGCGGTATTGAGAAAGGCCTGGATGCGCTTTTTGAAGAAGACGAGGCGGGCAAATGAACCCAAAATCAATCGCTGATTCTGGGTTCATTTGCGCTGTTGCTTTTTTGAACGGGATAAATGCGCAGGATGCAAAGTGAAAAACGGTATTGATATGAAAGGAAAGAAAATGAAAAAGGTATCCGGTTTTATCATCATGATGTTTGTTTGTTCGTTCGTACTCGCACCTTGGGGGCGCCCGATGGCTGCCGCCGTGAAGGAAGAGGTGACAACCCTTGTGATTCAAGTCCATGAAAAGGGGTTTAGCGACGCGAGCGGGAAACGCATTGAAGGTATCATTCCGATTCCGAAGACATCGACGGTGAAGATTGTATTCGAATATGCGGATGCAAACGAGGAAGAGCATGAATTTGCCGTGATGCTTCCCTACGACGAAGAAGTTTACAGTGACCTGCTTTCGCCAAAAAACAGGCGTGTTGAAATAAGTTTTGTTACCGGGAAAGCGGGTGAGCGCTATGAGGTCTATTGCATTATGGATTGTGAAGCTATGGACAATCTGGTGGATCTCTTTTTAGTAACCCATTCGGGGATGCTTGAAAACCCTCGCTTTTAGGTGAATTTATTTTGAATAAAAAATGGGATCGTTCTTAGGGAAGCTCTGATGAGGTCCGGGTTTCCTCCAAATCCTTACATCCGCTCTAAAACCCAATCGACAACCTCAGACAGACCCGCTTCTGTTTTCATATTCGTAAAAACAAAGGGAAGGTCACCGCGCATTTTTTTTGCATCCCGATCCATCACCTGCAGGTCTGCGCCCACATGCGGCGCGAGATCGATCTTGTTGATGATGAGTAAATCGGAGCGCGTGATGGCAGGCCCGCCTTTTCTTGGAATTTTATCCCCGCCTGAAACGTCAATAACATAAATACTGCCTTGCACCAATTCCGGGCTGAAGGTCGCCGCAAGATTATCGCCGCCGCTTTCAATAAGGATTAAATCCAAACCGGGAAAGCGGCGATTCAATTCTTCAATCGCATGAAGATTGCCGGAGGCGTCTTCCCGAATCGCCGTATGCGGACAGCCGCCTGTTTCAACCCCGATGATGCGATCTTTTTCAAGCGCACCGGCACGAATGAGAAAGGCCGCGTCTTCTTGCGTGAAAATGTCGTTGGTCACAACAGCCAAATTGATTTTATCTCTGAGGGATTTGCATAATTTTTCAGCAAGTGCCGTTTTGCCCGAACCCACCGGGCCGCCGATGCCGATATGGATGGCTTGTTTCAAAACATCCTCCTCTTACGATTGAGTCCCCCAAAAAAAGGGAAAACAACGACATTAGGATTGAAATAAACGCACCCGCGATATCTCGTGTTGCATGGATGCGATTTCAGATGCAGGCATGAAAGACTGAGGCTCGCCTGTCGGCTCATGCATCGCCCGATTTATTGCTTCACTTTTTTCGGCCCATTCAAGTAAATTATGAATAATATGTTGGCCTTCTTGTTGCCCTATTGCCAGGAGCCGAAGTGATGCCGAGACCTGTCCCGAAACAAAGAGGTAAAGATAGGCCAGTGACGCCGCCTCCAAAACAATCTTTGCCCCCAGGGCCACAATGGCAAAGACCACTGCCGGATCGCCTTTGAGTTGCCCCTTTGAAGATAGAGAAAGACAAGATGCTAAAAAGGGATTTGGATAAAGTGCCGCTCCGGTTTGAAGCATGCGGGTCGAAATCATGCCGGCCCCTTCACGGATTTCACGGGTAAGCCGCATGGCGTGTGCGGCGGCATCTATTTTCAGAAGCCCTTCAATATCACCCGATTCACCTGCTTCATAACTTTTTCTGAAAAAAACCAAGTCACAGGGAAAAATCTGATGCGTCAGTTTGGCGCGGATCCACTCGGATAAGTCCAAGCCGTTTCGGACTTTTTTCTCCCCCACCGCAGATTCCAACGCAAAGGAATGTGAGAAGGCGCCGCTCGGGAAAAGGGAATCGCTCCACTGTAAAAGCGAAAGCAGTGCTGTGCCGGAAAGCCTTAATTCAGCCATGATATTTCAAAAAAGAAAATACCTTTGCGCCATTGCCAGTTTCTCTGCGGGTTCGCAGGTAAGATGCGCCCCGTCCGCCCTGACTTCATAGGTGTCCGGGTTCACGGCCATTCGCGGCAATGCGGCATTCAGAATCATGTCGCTTTTTCCGATGTTACGGCAGTTTTTGACGGCGGCCAGTTTTTTCCGCAATTGAAATTTCTCTGCGATATTCGCATCCAAACCTGCCTGCGAAACAAAGGTGAGTGCATTCTCAAAAGGCACGCCGCCGAAGGCCCCGAACATCGGACGATAACGCACCGGCTGCGGGGTGGGAATGGATGCATTGGGATCGCCCATCGCCGCATTTAAAATCATGCCGCCTTTAATCACCAATTCGGGTTTTACACCAAAAAAGGCGGGTTTCCATAAAACAAGATCGGCCAGTTTTCCCGCTTCAATCGAGCCCACTTCATGAGAAATCCCGTGGGCGATGGCAGGATTGATCGTATATTTTGCGATGTAGCGCCGTACACGAAAATTATCGTTTTTGCCGATTTCTTCTCTCAATCGCCCCCGCTGTTGTTTCATTTTATCGGCCGTTTGCCAGGTGCGGATGATGACTTCGCCCACCCGCCCCATCGCCTGAGAATCCGAGGCCATGATGGAAAAGGCCCCCATATCGTGCAAAATATCTTCCGCCGCAATGGTTTCGGGCCGAATGCGGGAATCGGCAAAAGCCACATCTTCCGGCAGTAAAGGATTGAGATGGTGGCAAACCATCAACATGTCGAGATGTTCATCAATGGTATTGGTCGTAAAAGGCCGTGTGGGATTGGTCGATCCCGGCAAGACATTGGCTTCCCCGCAGAGTTTGATGATGTCCGGTGCATGGCCGCCACCCGCACCTTCGGTGTGAAAGGTATGAATGGTGCGGCCCTTAAACGCATCCGTCGTGGTTTCGACAAAACCGGCTTCGTTTAAGGTATCGGTGTGAATGGCCACTTGCACGTCGAAGCGGTCGGCCACGGTGAGCGCCGCGTCGATGGCGGCGGGCGTGCTGCCCCAGTCCTCGTGCAGTTTTAAACCGAGTGCGCCTGCGGCCACTTGTTCTTCCAAAGCCGCTTCGCTCGCGCTGTTTCCTTTGGCTAAAAACCCCAGGTTGATCGGAAAGCCGTCGGCGGCCTGTAACATTTTCCCGATATGCCATACACCGGGCGTGCAGGTCGTGGCCTTCGTTCCGGTCGCAGGACCCGTGCCGCCGCCGATCAGGGTTGTGATGCCGGACGTGAGGGCTTCGTCCATTTGCTGCGGGCAGATAAAGTGGATGTGATTATCAATACCACCTGCGGTCAAAATCATGCCTTCGCCCGCCAGTGCTTCCGTGCCTGCGCCGACAACCATGCCTTCCGTCACGCCGTCCATAATATCGGGGTTGCCCGATTTTCCGATGGCTGAGATCCGTCCGTTTGTAATTCCGATATCGGCTTTAAAAATACCCGTGTGATCAATAACGAGTGCGTTGGTGATGACGAGATCCAAGATGCCGTCTGCCGACGTGCCGTGTGTGGCTTGCCCCATGCCGTCGCGCAAGACCTTGCCGCCGCCGAATTTACTTTCGTCGCCGTAGTGCGTGTAATCTTTTTCGACTTGAATGAAGAGTTCAGTATCCGCAAGCCGCACGCGGTCGCCGGTCGTGGGGCCGAACATGTCTGCGTAGGCCTTTCGCGTGATTTTTAAGCTCATTTCCCCTCCATCTCAAACGACTTTTCAGTGGCCAATTTTAATGCGGATTCCCGCGCCGATTCAGTGGTTTCCCCATTCGTGAGGCCATTCAAGCCGAATACTTTTTTTTCACCACCGAGCATCACCAGTGTGATGCGTTTTTTTTCACCCGGTTCAAAACGCACGGCCGTGCCGGAAGGGATGTTGAGCCGTTTGCCAAAAGCGGCTTTGCGATCAAAAGCCAGTGCGCGGTTGGCCTCAAAAAAGTGAAAGTGCGAACCGACTTGGACAGGGCGGTCGCCGGTGTTTGTGATCGTCAATTCGCGTGTTTCACGGCCGACGTTGGCGACAATATCGCCTTCTGCAAGCATATATTCACCCGGGATCATGAAAACCTCCTAAAATAAAGTTCCGGTTCATTTAATCGGATCATGAATGGTCACAAGCTTTGTGCCGTCCGGAAAGGTGCCTTCGACCTGCACTTCATGAATCATCTCCGGAATGCCTTCCATGACATCCCCGCGTGTCAGAATTTGTGCACCATAGGTCATCAAATCCGAAACCGACATGCCTTCCCGGATTTTTTCCAGCACTTCAGAGGTGATAAACGCAATGGCCTCCGGGTAATTTAACTTCAGGCCGCGCCCCTTCCGGTCGCGCGCAAGCTGGCCCGCCAAATAAATCATGAGTTTGTCTTGTTCTCGTGGTGTTAGGTGCATATGTGTTCCTTAATATAATGACAATATTTAAATCATCCCCCAAGCCGCTTTCATGAAAGAGGCTTGGGGGGATTTCTACACCGTCAAATGCTGTTGTACCGCTTCTTCACCAATCGACTCTGTTGACCCCTTTGAAATAATCGTGCCTTTTTCCATCACATAATAATTGTCTGCGAGTCGCCATGCAAATTGGAGATATTGCTCGACCAATAAAATAGCCACACCCGTGGCTTTAATTTTGTGAATGGCGTCTTCAATCTCATCAATGATGGAAGGTTGAATGCCCTCGGTCGGTTCATCCAATAACAGCAGCTTCGGCCGTGTGAGCAAAATGCGCGCGATGGCGAGTTGCTGTTGCTGCCCCCCGCTTAAATCACCGCCCTTTCGGTGCAGCAAATCTTTTAATGCGGGAAAAAGTTCGTAGACCTCTTCGGGGACGGCATCAAAGGCTTGAGCTCTGGCGGCAAGTCCGAGAATCAAATTATCCCGTACTGAGAGCTGCGGAAAGATTTCCCGCCCCTGCGGCACATAACCGATGCCGCTTTGCGCGCGCACCTCAGGCCGGCTCTGCGTGAAATCATCCTTACCAAAAAGCACTTTTCCGGATTTGGGTTTTAAAATCCCCATAATACTTTTTAAGAGCGTCGTCTTTCCGACACCGTTTCGCCCCAAAAGACATACGGCTTCACCCGCTGCAACCTCCAGATCCACATCGCGTAAAATAAGGCTTTCGCCATAGGCCACATTCAGTTTTTCAAGCTTTAACAAGGCCTCTTTCAATGTTCTCCCCTTCCGAGATAAACTTCGCGGACTTTGGCGTGATTTTGCACTTCATCGACCGTGCCTTCAAAAAGGACCGTGCCTTCGTGCAAGACCGTCACTTTTTTTGCGATTTGACGCACAAAGGCCATATCATGTTCGATGACCAGCACGGAGCGTTCGGTCGATATTTTTTTGAGGAGTTCCCCTGTTTTTTCGGTTTCGTGATCAGTCATGCCTGCAACCGGTTCATCCACCAGCATGACCTTGGGTTCCTGCACCATGACCATGCCGATTTCGAGCCATTGTTTTTCTCCGTGGGACAATAGCCCCGCAATTTCGTCTTTTTTCTGAATGAGACCGATGATTTCAAGTGTGTGCAAAATCCTGTCCCGCTGAGCCGGTGTGAGCTTTTTGAAGAGGGCGTTAAAAACCCCTTTTTTGCGGTTGAGGGAAAGTTCCAGGTTTTCAAATACATTGAGGCTTGTGTAAACCGTAGGGGCCTGGAATTTCCGGCCAATGCCCAAGTTTGCAATCGCCGATTCCCGTAAAGGCAGCAGGTCGGTATATTCTTTAAAAACAACACGACCCGTTATCGGTTTGACCTTGCCGCAAATGACATCCAAAAGCGTGGTTTTTCCCGCACCGTTGGGGCCGATCACCACACGCAACTCTCCCGCTTCCATCATGAAATTCAGATCGTGCAGGGCCTTAAAACCATCAAAACTGACGGCGACGCCTTCGACATATATGATTGTGCCATTCATCAAAAAATCCTAATTCACAATCACGGGCTGCTTTTTAGCGCGCCTTGAAAAGAGGTTTTTAATGCGGCCCGATACTTCCCACATGCCTTTCGGAAAATAAAGCACAACCCCCACAAAGAGCGCGCCTAAAAAATAGAGCCATAAATCGGGATAGTTACTGGTCAAAAAACTGCGCGCCCAATTGACACCGATCGCCCCAAGAATGGCTCCGATGAGTGTGCCCCGTCCGCCCACGGCCACCCAAACAATCATTTCAATCGAAGGCAAGACCCCGATTTGTCCCGGTGTGATAATGCCGACCTGCGGCACATACAAGGCCCCGGCAATGCCAGCCAATACGGCGGAAATGACAAAAACAAAAAGCTTGTATTGTGACGCGGAATATCCTGAAAATCGGATGCGGCCTTCGTTGTCCCGGATGGCGATAAGCACTTTTCCCAGACGCGATTGCGTGATGTAGCGGCACAAGATAAAGGCCAATACGAGACAGATGCCCGTCACGACAAAAAGCATGCGTTGTGTTGAAATATCGCTCAAAGGAAAATTCAGGATGGATTTAAAATCCGTAAGGCCGTTTGTCCCGCCCAAGTTCATGGAATTTTGATTAAAAAGCAGCCAAACCGTAAGTGCCAAGGCTTGCGTAATAATCGAAAAGTAGACGCCTTTAATGCGGCTGCGAAAAGTCAAAAACCCAAAAACGAAGGCACAAAGCGCGGGAACCAAGACGATGCCCAGCATTGAAAATGCAAAGCTTTCAAAAGGTTTCCAGAAAAAGGGTAGTTCTTGCACCTGGTTCCACACCATAAAGTCAGGCAAGTCGCTTTGGTAGGCTCCTTCGCCGCCGATGGACAGCATGAGGTACATGCCCATGCAATAGGCCCCCAATCCAAAAAAGATGCCTTGTCCGAGACTTAAGATCCCGGTGTAACCCCAGAGCAAGTCAATGCCCAAGGCCAGGATGGCATAAGCCATGTATTTTCCCGCCGTATTGAGATTGAAATCTGTTAAGTGGAAAAAAGAGTCTTTTGGCGGGACGGTGTTCATCAATAAAAGGATGATCCAGAAAGCCGAAAGGAAAATGACCCATTTTAAAGTATCGCCTATTCCCGTTTTGTTTTTACACATGGCTTTGGATAAAAAAATGTTGAAAGTTGACGGTTGACGATCTACGGTGAAAACCTGAAATTGGAATTGGAAACCATGAACCGTCAACCGGTTTTTTACAAATCAATGCTGCGGCCTTTCGCAGGAAAGAGACCGGAGGGTCTCTTTTGCAGGAAAAGAATAACAATTAATAAAATAAAGACTTTCGCATAAATCGCGCCGAAACCCGGTTCCATGAGTTTATTCAGCCCGCCGATGCCGAAAGCCGCGCCGACCGTACCCGCCAGTTTTCCGACACCGCCCGTCACCACGACGAGAAAAGAATCCACGATGTAATTTTGCCCCAAATCCGGCCCGACATTGCCAATGAGTGTCAAACCCGCACCCGCCATGCCCGCAAGCCCGGCCCCCAAAGCAAAGGTTAAAGCATCCACCCGTTCCGTCGTGATGCCCATGCAGGCACTCATGCGACGGTTTTGCGTGACGGCTCGAATTTTTAGGCCGATGGAAGAACGCAGTACCAGCATGTAAACGGAAAACACGGCCGACAAACTCAAGAAGATAATAAAAATGCGGTTATAAGGGAGTTGGATGCCCGCAGCCAAGCGAACGCCGCCTGATAACCAAGCGGGACTGGCCACATCCACATTGGCCGCGCCGAAAATCTGACGCACACCCTGCTGCAAAATCAGGCTGATGCCCCAGGTCGCCAGCAAGGTTTCAAGCGGTCGGCCGTAAAGTCGTTTAATAATTGATTTTTCAAGCAAATACCCAAAAAGGGCGGCAACCGCAAAAGCAAAGGGGATCGCCAGAATAAAATAAACATCTCTGATGTCGGACGGAAGATAGGCGACAAAAAATTCCTGAATCATGTAAGTCGTGTAGGCACCCAACATCATCAGTTCACCGTGCGCCATGTTAATCACGCCCATCAATCCGAAGGTAATGGCAAGCCCCAAAGCAACGAGCAATAAAATAGAACTGAGGCTGATCCCGCTGAAGATTGTTTCAACCGTGCGTGTCCAGACTTCCCAGGCCTTGATTTTTTGAATGGCTTCGGAAACCGCCGCCTTCACCGCGACATCGGTCTCTGGCGATACACCCGTATCGTCGGCTTCGATACGGGCTTCCAGAGTCGGCACGGAATCCATCGCGTGGATTTTGCCCAGGGTTTCCGCAGCGGCCTTGCGCACGGCGGGGTCTTCATCGCTTAAACGGATTAACCCTATCGCTTCCGTGAGCGCAAAACGCACCCAGCGATCCTTTTCTTTTGCCAGGGCTTTTGAAAGCAGCGGCAACGCATCGGGATCGCCGGAAAGTCCGACCTTTGTCGCTGCGGATTCACGCACCTCTGCCTCCGGGCTGAAAAGACGCAATCGATCCAGCAAAGGGCCAATCTTGATACGAAGCCTTCGGCTGAGCCGTATGGATTCAAGCGCCGCTTCTGGCAGAAAAAGCGGCGCCCCGTCCGGCCCGATCATGGGCGCTGCGCCGTAGGCTTCAAGCACTTCATAGCCTTCGACCGCACCACGCACAATCAACTCACGCCCGATGACAACCCTGCGTTCTCCCTTAGGTTTGGTCCACAGATAAAGACTGCCCTCACGCAGTGCTTCAAGTGTCGGTAAAAGGTTTTCATCGCCCGATTTGCCAAGATCGAAAAAGGCTTTTTCGACCACATCCCGGTCTTCATCCGCCAGCATCAAAATCAACTGATCAAGCGGTGTGGCAAGGGGCATCTGAGCAAAGGCCTGCGCCCGCACCTGATTTGGAAAGAACAAGGCAGCAAACAGGGCCGACAGTACGAGATGCAGGCCAACCCTGCTTGCTTGAATCATAAACAAAGGACGTCTCATCAATTAGACTTTTTTGTAGGTGCCTTTGTGATCGACCCAATCACAGCCTTTATCCGGGCTGGTATATTCACTCCAGGGCTCCGGCTTGACGAGTCCCTTGGATTTCCAGATCACATCGAATTGCCCGTTTTTGAGAATTTCACCGATCAGGACGGGTTTATGTGTGTGATGGTTTCGGTCATCAAGCTTGACCTTGCCGCCCGGTGCGAGAAATTCCTGCCCGTAGGCGGCTTTTCGCACGGCATCGACATCGGTTGTTTTGGCTTTTTCAACGGCTTGTTTCCAGAGATACACGCCGAAATAGGCCGCTTCGATGGGATCATCTGTCACACGGTCTTTGCCGCCCGGCAGTTTGTTTTTTTCACAATAGGCCTTAAAAGCCGCAACGAATTTTTTATTCTGCGGGGTTTTGACCGATTGAAAATAATTCCAGGCCGCCAAGTGCCCCACAAGCGCCGAGGTATCCATGCCGCGCAATTCATCTTCCGCGACACTGAAGGCCATGATGGGCACATCGCCGGAAGTCAAACCTTGATTGGCGAATTCTTTATAAAAAGGCACGTTGCTATCACCGTTGATCGTACTGATGACGCAGGCTCCGCCACCCCGGGAAAACGCTTTGAGTTTCTGAACGATGGTTTGATAATCCTGATGATGGAAGGGCGTGTATTCTTCTTTGATGTTTTTTGCGGGCACGCCTTTGGCCAAGAGCATCGCGCGCAGGATTTTATTGGTCGTGCGCGGATACACGTAGTCGGTGCCGAGCAGGTAGAATTTTTTGTACTCCCCGCCATCACGGCTCATGAGGTATTCCACGGCGGGAACCGCCTGCTGATTGACGGCCGCCCCCGTGTAAAAGACGTTGCGGGAGCATTCTTCACCTTCGTACTGCACGGGATAAAAAAGCAGGCCGTTATTTTTTTCATAAACCGGCAGCACGGATTTCCGGCTCACCGAGGTCCAACAGCCGAAGGTCACGGCCACTTTTTCTTTCAATAAAAGCTCTTTGGCCTTTTCGGCAAAAAGATCCCAGTTTGACGCGGGATCGACGACAACGGGCTCAAGTTTCCGGCCCATCACACCGCCTTTGGCGTTGATTTCTTCGACCGCCATCAGCACGACATCCCGAAGCGAAACCTCGCTGATTGCCATCGTGCCGCTGAGTGAATGCAAGACGCCGATTTTGATCGGGCCTTTTTTATCGCCGGCCTGCGCGGTATTTGAAAAAGCAAGTCCGCCCATTAAACCGCTTGCGGCGATGCCGAGCGCCCCGGCGCCTGAAAGTTTTAAAAATTTTCGTCGATCTATTCCAGACGGAGCGGTTTCTTCAAAAGCATCACTGAGATTTTCTTTTTTCTCTTCTGACATTGATTCTCTCCTCAATTTATTGGTGAACACCATTGATGGTTCATTGCTTTATGCTCAATATCTCCTGGTTGGCGGCAAAGCACGTGAAAGCACAATTTCCCGAAATATTTCCCTTAGTTTTGAAAAAAGTGCCTGAAGCAGCGGCGTTTCGCCCGACAAGGCACGAACGACCACGCCCCGACGCGACAAGAGAGAAGCGCCCCAATACACCACACTTTCTTCGACCCCTCGAAACGCATTGAGTAAGGCCTCAATTTTGTCATCCGGACCGATCACATAAAGCGATCCCATGTGGCTTGCACCTTCCATCACCGCCAAACCATCGACAGCAGCGAGCGAGGGGGCAAGCTGAAAAGATTCCCGGGCAATCAAGCCCGCAGCGTCTTGAATCTTCATCCGGTTCTCAAAGAGGCGATAGGCAAAAGACTCTCCCTTCGCCAGTCGGCCCGGCCCCAGAATATCCCCCCAAAAAAGGCTTGCCCCCGCTTCAAGAAAAATGTCCGTTTCCTGAAAAAAAGCCGCGCCGGAAAAAGGCAAAAGCGGCTCCGGTAAATATTCAAGCACCGATCCGCGCGCAAGCCTAAACCGGATTTTTTGTCTTGCATCGCCTGAAGGACAAGGGTGAACTTTTGTGGCGGCGGGCATGAGTACCACCGCTGCCGCATCCGCTGCCAGATGGAGATTGATCTCCATGCGATCCCCTTCCAGCACGCCTCCGGTTGCATTGAGCAGGTAGAGATGGGCCGGTGAATCGCCCTCGGGATAAAAAGCCTTGAGCACCTTGAGCGGTGCGCATTGCGCCCTTGTCCGTGCGATGGTTTTTTCGCCCACACGCTCAAATTGGATATCCAGAAGCCCATGCACTTTTCCTCAAATCACCTTATCTTTTATTTTCAGCTTAGATCTGGAACTGAAAACCCAGCTTGACGATGTCAAAATTCGAACCTGCGGCAGGATCGTCCATGCTGTAGGTCAATGAAATGCGCGCATTGTGACCATCCATGATGTGGCTGAGCCCGATATCTGTCCGACTGTGTTCTCCCGTGACCATGCCTTCATTTTCAAATTCCTGATAACGCACCATGGGCTGAAGCTGTCCGGCATAGGAGCCGGAGCCGATTTTGTTGGGAAGCAGGAAACTGGCTAAACCCATGAAACCTTTACCTTCGGCACCGTCTCCTGATGTCGGGGCAATGGCCTTGCCTTCGGCGTCATAGTCATAGTAGGCCCCTTCCAAGGTCGCAACGCCTGCGCCATTCAAGTCTTTTTCAAATAGAAGGTCGATGTTCCAGCCTGTGAAGCTTCCTGCGTTTCCGATTGTCCCTGTCGCATCTTCCTGATACTGGCCAACCAGACCGATGGCGAGCACATCTTTTCCACCGTAGTAAGTACTACTATTGTAATATCCAGGTTCGGGATCAAGTAAGTTCAGTGTTAGACGTCCGGCATAGAGTAGCTCATCACTTTGGTTCGGGCCACCTGGGACATCCCCCAAGCCCTCAAAGGCACCAATCTGATATTTAAACTTACCGCCATCGACTTGTCCCCAAATCGCCAAACCATCGTCCCGGCCCGCAAAAACGGCGGGATACTTTTGCACAAAAGGAAAATCCCAGGCGTTTAAATAATATGGCCCGTCCAAATTTGAACGGTCACTGGGCGGCAAGAAACGACCGGCCCAAATGTTGAAGGTCTCGGTGAATGCAAACTTAATGACGGCATCCAAAATACGGAGGGCTTCTGAAGTGCCGGATTCATAATCCGTATTAAATTCAAAAGTGATATTGTCGTAAAGTTGCCCGCTCATGTAGAGACGCATGTTTTCGAGCGAGAAATCTTTGGAATTACTTGTACCGTTCGGCGCGCCATTCTCCCTGGTGCTAATACTGCTTCTCAAACCCATGCCGATACTTACGGAGCGGTTTTCGCCAATCTCGATTTTGCCGCCCGCGTGGGCCTTTGAAGAAAATGTTGCAAACATCGCCAGTTGAAGCACCAGAATTGCCGACAAAACAAAGCGGAACTTTCTTTTAGTTTTTCCCATTTTTCTTTTCTTCTCCTTCTTCATTGAATACCGGAACAACGCAAAAAAAATGCCATCGCCCCGGAATTGAAACAGGGTTATGGCATCTTTGCCTTCTTGCGTGTTTACTACTTTGTAAACGAGCGCAAGGTAAATTGTATGGGATTTAGAGCATTAAACTCCAAAAACGGAGCCATCATAAGTCAGTCGAAAAAAACTGTCAAGTCAGTAATACACCAAAATCGGCTATCCCTTAGCTTTCTATATCAAAGAGCCTCTCTTCCAAAGCACATCCCGTTTTTCCTGCGTCCACATCCGGAAGCCGTCCGGGCGCGGAGTTGAAAAGACTACGCGCTGAGCGTAAAATAAAGCATACGAATGGAATCTGCATTGACACAACTCATACTTACGCCCGGCGAAATCACCGATCTGGAAGAAATCATGGTGATTGAACGCGCATCTTTTTCCTTTCCTTGGACAAAAGGGATGGTTCTTTCAGAGCTTTTTGAAAATCCCTTTTCATTTTCAACTGTGGTCAGGGCCGGTGATACCCGGAAAATCATCGCCCAGGTCTTCATGCGGCTCATGGTGGACGAATTGCACCTGCTCAACTTAGGCGTGCATCCCGCATGGCGCAGACGCGGCCTCGGCACGCGACTGATTCGGCACGTATTGTCCACTGCGAAAGCCAAAGAAGCCGAGCGGGTCATTCTGGAAGTTCGTGACACAAATCACGCGGCACAGGCCCTTTATCAAAAAACGGGGTTTCGCCGGATCGGCCTTCGAAAAAATTATTACCGTAAACCGAAAGAAAATGCCCTGTTATTTCAATACGACCTGAATACCCTCCACCGGGCTTCGGACTCGCAAGGGCAGGAACACCTTGAAAAATCAATTGAACTTGCAACAGACTCCTGCGGCGGCATCAAGGCCGCATGAGAAAACAGGGCTTAAATCACAAAAGGCAACAGGGGTGAGGGTGTGTGGAGAGACCCTCAAATCAGATCTCAAATATGGAGGAGAAATGATGAACCAAGATTTAGATGCCAGTACCGTTTTACGTGAAAAAAACTACCGTTTCCGGAGTTTGGAAGCATCGCATTTTCAATTGGAACAAAAGCTTGAGGCATTAGGCCGACGAAAAATTTTA
>JALUVJ010000006.1 GCA_027020665.1 Nitrospira sp. | reverse complement strand
GAAAACACCATATTCAGAAAACTGCACGAAAATTTCCGGCGGATGAGATAGTTGTTTCTTTCGATGTTTGCATAAACACCCTGACATCTCATTACCGGGAATTGATGTTCATCAAGCATACGAAGAAATGCAAATGATTGTATATGGTATTATGACAACATTTGCAAGGAGAGTATGGGAGGATTTAATTTCAAAAACAATCGGGATTTTCAAAGGGTACGAAAAGACGCCGAATCATTTTATGCGACAATAAAGAGTGTGCGATGCCCATACTTTGGTGAAGAAATTTCTTTCAATGCAAAAGGGATGCGGCATTTAAAGTTTAAGTCGGACAAACGGGCGCGCTCGCACAAAGATCAATACAGCCGCTTGAAACTTATTCGTTACGCCCCAGAAGTGTTGAAACTATCAAAAACAGTACAAGGTATTTGGTCGGTTAGGCGTTTTGAAAAACAGAAAATAAACAGCCGATGGGATCGAGTAATGAAAGATGTCATCTACTACGAATTTATAGCCGTTTTAGATTCCGTGCGTGTCAAGGTGATTGTAAAAGAAGTCGCTGGAGGGGAAAAACACTTTTGGAGCATCATTCCGTTTTGGGGAATAGACAAAAGCACTTATCGAAGAATTTTGCATAGCGGCGATCCGGAACATGATTAAACTAAAAAACACCGCACAAGCGGTGTTTTTTAGAGGTGCTTGGTTACAGCTTGGATAGCCGTGACAGGGCCAAGACCCTCCAAGCACCAAAACAATTATAACATGTATTTGATAAAGTACGCAAGTTATACCAAACAATCTTTGAAGTGCTTCCGCCTCTTTTCAAATCCCCTCAGCCCCAACAAACAAAATCGCCCGGCACTCCGCGCCGGGCTCATTTGTTTGTGAAAGAGGAGGGATTTGGCGCCGGTACTAAACTCACGCATCGCGCTCCGCACTCGCGCTCGTTAAGTACCCGCTGCCCCGACGGCGCGCTTCCTCGCTCGCTTCGCTCACTGCGGGCTTCGCGCGCGCCTCTTTTCAAATCCCCTCAGCCCCAACAAACAAAATCGCCCGGCACTCCGCGCCGGACTCATTTGTTTGTGGTGGACCTGAGGGGATTTGAACCCCTGACCTCCGCAATGCGAATGCGGCGCTCTAGCCAACTGAGCTACAGGCCCCTCACCCGAAAAGATGTTGCGCCGAAGGCGCGCAAGCCGTGCTCGCGACATCTTTTCGGGTGAGGGGCTTATACGCCCCACGGGTCGGGCCGGGCGGAATCGAACCGCCGCCACACGAACCCGAATCGTGCACACTACCACTATGCTACGGCCCGCACCCCCATATTATGCACATTTCCGCGAAAAAATAAACGCCGTCTTGCATTTTCGCGCCCGGCGTTTATATAATAAATCATTACAAGGCGCTTGTAATTCTCTATATTTATGGCGTGGCTCACACCAAAACAGTATTTTATTCCGAAAGCATGGGCGAATATGATTAAATCGGCCGGGCTTTCAAAAAAAGCGGCGGCGGGCTGGATGATTGCCGGAGTGGCGGCCGTCGTTCTCGTCGGCGCGGCGTATGTGAAGAAAACATCCGCCCCTCGCGACCAATACGACGCAATCGCCGTGTGGCAAAACAACTCCGAAGGGAATTGGGACATTGCATACGCGATCTACAGGCAATCGTCCGATTCGTGGTTTGCGCATCCCGACAGGGATATCTTCTACGACGGCACGGCAAATCTCATCGCAAAAGTGCCGGGAGATGACGAGGATCCCGACATTGCGAGCGTGAAATCGCAGGCAATGGCCGTGTGGAGCAATCGTGGCGGAGAAGGGAACAGGGGATCCGATATTTATGTGGCGCGATGGACGGGTGTCTGGGACACGCCCGTGCGCCTTTTTGACCTTCCCGGAGACGACACGGACCCGACCGTTTCCATGGAAGCGCCCGATCGCGCCATGGCGGTGTGGGTCAACAATCGCGCGGGCGTCCGCTCTCTTTATTACTCTATCTATAGCGCCGGTTTGTGGACAAACCCGGAGCGCATTCCCGTGCCCGGATATATGTCGCGAATCGCCGCGCCGGAGCTCGGCTACATCACGCTTCCTTTTTCCCGCTATCTTTTGACATTTGAGGCCGTTGTCGGCGGCGTTGCGCAGACATATATGGCGCAGTACGACAGGTCTCGCGGATGGCTTGTTGAAAAAATTTCCGGCGGCGCCGCACCGCGCGCTCTTGAAGGCGCGCCCGCGAAAAGCCGTACCGCTTCATCCATGCATGTGCCGACGCGCAACGCCGCCGTCGCATGGGGCGGAAACGACGGCAATGTGTGGGTCGGCAAAGCGAGCCCCGCCGACGAGAGCATGAAAACGGAAAATGCGGGCGAGGGTGAAAATCCGGCCGTTATCTACGAAAAGGAAGGCGTGGAAACGGTGATCTACGCCCGCGGAGACGTCCTCCTGAGCAAGACGCCCGTATCGGGAAATGAACTGCAAATAACGAGCGGCGAAAAGTCTCCCGTGCGCCCCGACGCGGCGGCGCTCATTGAGCCGCGTTCCCGCTCGTCCGTTGTCGTGTGGCGTTCTTCGCAGGAAGGGGAGGGGGAAATATACTTCTCCTCCGCCGACACGAAGACGGGCGGCTGGACGGCGCCCCGGCGCATTGATGTGAAAGGATTTGCGGGGGATGATGTCAATCCGGCCGTGTCGCCGATTCTCGTGCGCATTCCGGAAACGGGCGAAGTGATCGTGCAAGACGAGTACCCGTACTTGGAAGACTTTTGCGGCGACGGTGTTGTGCAGAAAGCGGCCGGAGAGGAGTGCGAAATCGGCGTTCCCTGCAAGACGGGCGAGTGCGACTGGGATTATTACACGAGAAAAGCCGGTCCGTTCTGGGCGCTTATGTTCGCCGTCTGCGAATGCCTTCTTCCGCCCGACCAAGTAAAGCCCGAGCCGGAACAGCCGAAGAAAAAGAAAAAATCAAAAGAGGAAGTATGGTACGGCGGTGCGGCGTGCGGCTTTGACGGCATGAAGATTGCGAGCAAAAACGACGAAGAGATGACGGTCGTATTCACGCCGCCGTCTCTGACGGGCGACACATACAGGTTCGCCAACAACGGCGACGGAACATGGAGCGTCGTGAGCCAAACGGGAACGATGAAAGCGTTCCCCTACGCCGCCACGGCGGCCGATCAGCCGGAGATTATCGCAATTCTCACGCCGAAAGGGGATACGATAACGATGCGGGGCCTTCAGCCGGGAATCGGGCTTCAGCTGTGCATCGGTGATTTCGTCAAAGGAGCGCCGGTTCACAGCGACGGCAATCTCATGCCCGCCCCGGCCGACGAAAACCTCCTCCAAGTCCCCACGCTTTGATTTGTTTCGGCGACTTTTGTTGTTTTGTCAAATTTGACTTGTATGTCAAAGACACTGAGCGGCACGCCAAGCGCTTGATCAGCATGATATAGCGACGCTACACAAGCGATTCCATTTCGGCCTTCATTTTTTCAAACATCCGTATGTGCCCTCGGGTGTCGGGATGAAGGCCGTCGGCAAGATGCTCTCCGCCGACGACATCTTTCATCGGAATGAATTTCAACCCGTTTTCTCCGCAGAATTTTTCAATCGCATTATCCATGCTCTCAATATGTTCGTTGGTGTAGGATATGTCGGTATTCCACGAAACGGGGGTGGTTTTTGATTCATCCACGCGCGTCAGCCCGACAAAAACGATTTTGTCGGCACATGTTTTTGCGATAGAGAAAAGTTTTGCGATATTTTGCCGAAACTCATCAAGCGAAACGCGCGTGCCGTTGGCGGAATGAATGAATTGAGCGTCATTGATGCCGATTGCGAAAATGATTATCTCCGGCTTGCGCGCTCTCGCCTCCGTCTCAATCCGTTCAAGCAAATCGGCCGTGTGATCGCCGGAGATTCCGAGATTGTAAATATCAACATTTCCGCCCTTTGCCTCAAAGTAATTTCGCAATCGGGTCGCCCAGCCGCCCCGCTCCGAATCACACGCTCCCCATGTTATGCTGTCGCCGAAAATACAAATGGTCATGATTGTTGCTTTTTCGGCTCAAATTGAATAATTTGAAATCCGTATTTTTCCACCTCTTCCGCCGGCCAAAAAGTTTGGTCTTTCGTTTTGAGGATGTAAGTGGCCGTAACTTCAATTTTGCGTCCGGTATATTTCTTCCCATCTTTATCCCATTCTTCCAAAACCAAAGTGTCGCCCTCGTTTATCTCAAAATCGGCGAGGCGCAATTCAAATCTTTTCTTGCCGGAAATGATTTTCTCAAAGTGTTCTCGCAAAACTTTTTTATGAATTATTGCCATATTGATTTTTTCATTTACCCCGCCGCTTCGCTCACCGCCCCCGTTTCCCGCCTCGCCGCCGCGAGGGATTTGTCCGGTGGACCATACCGGACTCGAACCGGTCACCTCACCCATGCCATGGGTGCGCTCTACCGGATGAGCTAATGGCCCATCGGGTGGACCTGAGGGGATTTGAACCC
>JALUVJ010000005.1 GCA_027020665.1 Nitrospira sp. | reverse complement strand
TGGCCGGGACGCACACGAAAACAGTCGCCGGGCACAAGCTGTTCTGCGGGCACGATCATTTCATCCCCCGCTTTAAGCAAACAGGCCTCTTTGGGCGCTAAATCGAGCAATGCACGAATCGCCGAGCGGGCGCGGGCATAGGTAAATTCCTCCAGACCCTCCGCAGTTGCATAAAGAAAGACCAAAAAGGCCGCCTCATCCCAAAGGCCGAGCATAGAGGCGCCCATCGTCGCGGCAATCATCAGAAGATCAATGCCGATTTCCCGTTCCGAAATCAGCGCTTCAAGCCCTTCACGCACCCAGTACCAAGCGCCGATGGGGATAGACAGGATGTAGAAGGCGTTTTCCAGTGGCTGAGCAATCAGCCCCAAATGGCCCAGAACAAAAGCAAGGGTGGCGATTGAGCCCGCGATTAAACCGTTACGCAAGGCGGGCCATTGCCACCAGGCGCCTTCAAAGTGCCCTTCGTCTTGCTTCATGTTTCCTCAATGATATGCTTGCGAATGATTATTTTTCCAACCATTATCTCTTATCCAAAGCCAATATTCTACTTAAGTGTTAAGTCCCACAGTCTTCCGGGTTGAATTAATGTAGGGGTTTGTAGCCGAAACCGATTCGATAATAATATTCACGGAAGGGTTTTTCCGGCAATCCAAAATCATTTTTATATATGGGAAAAGCAATCACAGCAGGCGATAATTTATCGAAATAGGGTTGTAGCTGCTTATCAGTGAGTTTGGATTTAAAACGTGAAAGCATAATCATGTCGTCACCTTTAAATTCATCGGCCGGATTCCAGTAGGCAAACATCAGGCTGTTGTCACCGACGAGATGACTGCCTGTCACCTGTAATTTATTGCTGCCCCCCAAGAATTCTTCTGTGCCGTAATAGGCCAGCTTGCTGGCGACGAAATATTTATCCATTCCGACAATAACAACCCGCCCTGTGCCTCCATTATCCGTTAACCGGTTTTGTATTGTCAGTATATTGCGAGAAACTTCCGACCAGCCTAACAGGCGAGCCGCACCGCCGGGAAAATGAACACCGGGGAGTCCGATGCTCATAAAGTGCAATAGAATAGCGTAAAACCCGATTAGCGTAAAAAGCAGGGGGGCGGTAAATTTATTAAATAATAGCGTAATTCCAGGCCAGCGCAATTTACCCGCGTTGATTACCAGCCATGAAAGCATTGGCAAGAGGGCAATCCATAGTGGTCCGGTCCAGTTATAACGTGGCGCGTTTTCCAGCGCATTCCAGATAAAAACACTGAGAGGTACTAGAAAAAAACTGATGATAAACAATCGCTTACGATAGGTAAATGGCGATTGCAGTAATTCATCTTTACGTACAACATTTGCTGTAAATAGGTAGGGCAAAACAAACAGGGGCAGCGGTGTGACTATGGCAAGGATATTTTTCAACAGCGTGCCTAAAAATAGCTGCGGTACCGCCTCAAATCGATCACGGGTCTGAAATGCAAACGATGCCCAGTTATGTGTTGCGTTCCAATAAATAACGGGTGAGAAAACCAGCGTGGCAATGATGACGGCAAGATAAGGCTCTTTTCGTAACAGGTGTTTACGTGCCTGAGGATCAATTAGCATAAATAACAATGCGGCCGGTGCCAGCAAAACAATGGTGTACTTGGAAAGCAGGCCCATACCCATCGCCAGGCCAAGGCCGTACCAGGCGCGAGCTTCATGATTAACCAGCGCACGATAGAAAAAATACAGCGCCATGACCCAGGCCAGCGAGAGGGATGCATCGGGTGTAATAAAAAAACCCGTGCCTAGAAAAAAATAGGGCAGTAAGAGGGCAAAAGCACATGCAAATACCGCACAGCTTTGCGTAACCTGCAAACGCGCATAACGATAAAAAATCACAATAAAAAGCAGGCCGTAAACAAGAGCCCCAAAACGGGTTCCCCAGACACCGTGTCCAAATAATACTTCGCCCATGTAAATGGTAACTGCGACCAGCGGTGGATGATCAAGATAACCCGGCGACAAATGTTGTGCGTAATTCCAGTAGTAGGCTTCCTGGGGGATGACCGGTAGGCTGCCCAGAAATACCAGGCGCAGTGCAAATGCACAGACAACCAGGGTGATTCCCAGGCTGAGCCAGTTTGAAGGGCGGCTGAGCAAGAGGTTGCTGCTATAACTGCCGATGAGTGTGGCGGCGAAAATACCCAGGCCCAATGCCAGAGATTCCGGCAGGCCAAAGTATGTCAGGCTGGCGATGCTGCCGCCGCGAATGGCCGTTTGCACCAGTATATAAATGACAATAGGTCGCGCTGTTTGCATGCCACTTGTCGATCGATCAATGCCCGAGAAACGCAGCAACAATAAGATCAATCCGGCTGCAATAAACCCGCTGAGGTGAGAAAATGCGATGGAACTACCGGAAAAAAACAGACTAAGGGAGACAGCGAAGTCCATTGCCATTGTGATACCTGCAATGGCATCACTCCCGGTAAAGGGGACAATCGCCGGTATGCGTATTTCAGAATACAGGCATTTTAATGTTTTCGGCATTCGGTTTATTCTTTTTAAATCAGGCTGCTTTGGGTTTTTTCCAGGTGTAAACAGAGGTAACCGAATAATTCCATACCGCACCCACAATAATGCCGGATAATGAAGCCAGAACCCATGTTGTATCCTGTGCAAAAATATAGGTCGCGATGCCTACATTGCCTAATGCACCAACACTGCAGGCCAGCGTAAAGGATATCCAACCCCTGATCCAAGCCCAGCCGCGTAGGCGCATATCACGATAGGTGAGCATATTATTCATCATATAATTGCTGGTCATGGCGATGACTGTTGCGCTTGTTTGTGCAATCACAAAGGCTTGATTCATGTAATTTAGCATCAGCCACACAACCAACATATGCACTACAACACCCGCACCGCCCACCAGAGTAAAGGCGACAAAGCGTATTGGCACAATGTGCCCGATCAGCTTATCAAGCAGTAACATGAAATAGTCCCATGCCGCCTGACTGTCGAGTTTGCTTTGACCTGCCCGACGTGTACGGAATTCATAAGGCAGTTCGAGATAACGTAACGGCTCCTTGGACGATGCAAAAATATCCAGCAGGATTTTGAAACCAATGCCTGACAGATTGCGCATGCGCTTTTCGAATGTGCTGCGGCGGATCATAAAAAAGCCGCTCATTGGGTCAGTCAAGTCGGCATGTAATACCGCATGACTCAGGCGGGTTGCCAAACGGCTTATTCTGGCTCGGGAGGCTTGCCAATCACCCAGACCGCCATTCTCAATATGGCGACTGCCGGAAATGATATCAAGATTTTCATTTTTAATGGTGTCCAACATTCTAGCGAGCAACTTTTCATCATGCTGCAAATCACCATCAATGACCGCACAAAAGGGTGCCGAGCTTGCCAGTATGCCTTCAATCGCGGCAGATGAAAGTCCGCGTCTGCCCACACGCTGTACGCAGCGTACACGCCGGTCATGTTTCGCTATTTCCCGAACCAGACCGGCAGTGCCGTCCGGAGAGTCATCATCAACAAAGATAACTTCCCATTTATAATCCGCCAGTGTGTCTTGCAGGCTTTCTATCATTGGAACAACATTAGGCCGCTCGTTATAAGTCGGCACGATAACAGAAAGCTCTATCACATGATCTGAGTAGGGCTCAACTTTAAGCGTTGTTCCGAAAGAAGACGACTGTTTGTTTATGTCCAAGATTTTATCCGGCGGGGCGTGTTCTTCGGCAACAGGCTTATTTCTACTCGACTGGAAATAAAATTCAGATGCGCCAGAACGAAGGTCTTTACTCAACATACTTTTCAATATGTTCTCCATCATTGATATTCACTTTAGAAAAACCCACTTTATAGGATGGAGTTAACCTAGGCATTACCAGTAAATTACCAAATGGTAATCCTCTGTTTTTCACACTATTCCAAATTCAGGACGCTCTGATTAAGCCAGCATAGTTGCAACCAAAGATGAGCTTTGAAAAGCACGGCCCGACCTAGACCGACGATCAAACCCTTGCTGCGCACGGGTGGCTATTGCCACCGGGCGCCTTCAAAGTATGTAAGGATAAGATGTTTCATCAATCATCCCTTTGTTCGGCATCCTTACAGTGCCTTCTGATTAAGGCATCTTATATTTTTCAATGTGGCGCTCCGGTTTCGGGACTGACAATAATCGGCAATCCGTCTTTTCCCGTCGGCACATAGATAAATTTAGTGTTGGGGCTTTCAAAGGCCTTGAATTGCAAAAACCGCGAGGTCAGCGTCTTGTCAATAATTTTCTGGGCCTCTGCCTGGCCGTCAGCTCTGATTTTCTGGGCCTCCGCTTGTCCGACGGCCCTAATTTGAAGAGAGTCGGCCTCTCCTTTTGCTCTGGCCCTGGCAATCTCGGCATCTTTGACTGCTATTTCAAGTTCAAAATCCTTTTGAACCTTTTCCTGTTCCTTGGACAGTTTGATCTCAATGGCCCGTAACACGCCGCTGGTAAAATCAATATCCCTGATGGCGACATTATCAATTTCAATATGTTTGCCCTGCATACGCTCTTTCAGGCCTTTTAAAATCTTGCGCTCAATCTCCGGACTATTTTCCGGAATTTCCACAAGTAAGTAGTTTGCCAAGGTATTTCGGGCAACAGTGATAAATTCGGGTTTGACGGCACTTGGATAAAAATCCGATCCCACCTCAAGCTTGAGTTGCCGAAGTTCCTTGATCAAGGGTTTGACGAGTACCGAAGCCTGTATCTCGATATGAAGATCGTCTTTTGTCAAGACATCGATGCGTTCGGTAAAATTGCGCCACTGCACCGACATCACCAAGACGTCATTCCATGGCATGTGCGCATAAAACCCTTCCTTCAAGGGCTCCTGCCCCAATCCCGAAGTCAGAGGCTGCCAGCGAAGCCCCATATTGCCGGGAGCCACCGTGGAACCGCAGCCCGTTAGTAACAAAGCAGGCAATAACAAAATGATCAGCAAGCCGGTTTTCATTTTCATGATATCCTCCTTACTTTTAAAAAAAGACCTCAAACTGCGTCTTCGCCGCGTTCTCCTGTCTCGATGCGCACGGCATTTTCGACAGGACTCACATAAATTTTTCCATCTCCGCGTAAGCCGGTATAAGCAGCCTTTTCAATGGTCGCGATGACCGTATCGACCAGGTCATCTGTGCAGACCACTTCTACTTTGATGTGCGGGACATAATCTTTCAAGCCGTCTGAGCCATAGTTTTGTGCCCGGCTTCTCCCGTAACCCTTCGCCCCAATGACACTCATTCCGGTCAATTTCCGTATTTTGTGGAGGGCCAAAGTCACCGGTGAGAGTTTGTGCGGCTTGATGTACGCTTTAATCTCTTTCATAATTTACTCCTTCCTTGAATAAGTACAATGAGGCAAATCCCCGCATCAAGTACTTGCGCCCTCGGGTTTTAATGGAAGCGTCGGCTGTACTTTGACCGCACGTTCCGGTTTGATCGCAAACCATTTGTAAAATGCCGGGATCAAAAGCAGCGTGATGACCGTGGAAGTGACGAGTCCTCCGGTGACAACTGTTGCCAGAGGACGTTGTACTTCGCTTCCCGTGCCTGAAGAGAAGAGCAGGGGAATCAGGCCCAGGGCGGTCGTCACGGTGGTAATTAAAATCGGACGCAACCTCAGGCAGCCCCCCTGAATGGAGGCTTTGTCTTCTTCAATACCGTCTTTGGTCAGTTGATTCAGATAGGTCACAAGCACCATCGCATCCTCCAGGGCGATGCCGAAAAGAGCGATGAAACCGATGGAAGAGGGCACCGAAAGGTTTTGACCGGTCAGCCACAAGGAAACACCGCCGCCGATCAATGCGAGCGGAATGACGATCATAATGAGCAGGGCGCTTTTCAAGGAGTTGAAACTGCTGAAGAGCATCAAAAAAACAATCAGCACCGTGATCGGAACAACTAAAGCAAGTCGCCGGTTGGCCTCCTGTTGCAGCTCGAATTGACCGCCCCAACTGACGAGGTAACCCGGAGGAAGTTTCACCTGTGTATCAATGGCCTCCTGGGCCTCTGCAACAAAGGAACCCATGTCCCGGCCACGGACATTGGTTTGCACAGTGACAAAGCGATGGTTGTTTTCCCGGGTGATTTGTCTCGGGCCGACAATTTCTTCGATGAGGGCCAAATCCATCAGCGGCACCATCGGGCCTTCAGGCGAGGGAATGAGAATCTGACGAATGACGGAGACTCGATCCCGGTCAGCTTTTGCATACCGCACCAAAATATCAAATCGGGGAATGCCCTCAAAAATCTGCCCCGCTTTCTCTCCGCCCACTGCCGTTCGGATGGTTTGTTGTACATCATCCACGTTGATGCCGTAACGCGCAATGGCTTCACGATCAATAATAATACGAAGCTGCGGCGTACCGGTGAGCTGATCTTTTTGAACATCGGCCGCACCCCGGATGCCTTTGATGACGTTTTCGATCTCGGCCGCTTTTTCCTGAAGCACCTCCATGTCTTCCCCGAAGATTTTGATGGCCAGTTCTGCTCTTGTGCCCGTCAAAAGCTCGTCCACGGCAGCGGCAATCGGTTGCGTAAAATTAAATCGCACACCGGGAAAGCTTTCAAAAGCTTCGCTCATTTTTGTATAAAGTCCTTCCGGCGTTTCTGCGCTGGTCCATTCTGACTGTGGTTTTAAGGCGACGAAGGCTTCGGCATTGTTGACCGGGTCGGCGTGTGCGCCGACTTCTCCACGCCCCACACGGGAAACCACGCGAATGACTTCTGGAAATTGTTCCTTGAGACGACGTTCAAAACGTGTGATGGTCAGTGCTGCTTCATCCAGGGAAATCGAAGGTGCCATGGTTGCGCGAACGAGTAAATCGCCTTCATTCAGGCGCGGAACAAATTCCGTGCCCAAACGGGGAAAAACCACCACACCGACTGCGAGTACCACAAAAAAAACAACGAGTGCCAGCCAACGATTTTGAACAAAATAAGTGACGAGAGGACGGTAGACATATAAAAGTCCTCTTGTGACAAAGCCTTCTACGGGTTCACCCGATGCATCAAGCACCACATTTTTTTTGCGACGCATCAGCAGTTGTGCGATCACAGGTGAGAGCGCTAAAGCATAGATCAGGGAACCCACCATGCCGAAAGCGACGGTGTAGGCCAGAGGCTTGAAGGTCTTTCCTTCCACCCCTTGCAGGGTAAGCAAAGGAAGAAAGACAATGATGATAATGGCGATGGCGAAAAAAATGGGACGGGCGACTTCTTTACAGGCCCGCGCCACCACATGAATCCGCGGCTCTTCCGGGTCGGATTCCCTCAATAAGCGGTCGATATTTTCGACCACAACAATGGTGCCGTCGACCATCATTCCGATCGCGATCACGAGGCCGCCGAGAGACATGAGGTTCGCTGAGAGATCGTAGAGATCCATCAAAATAAAGGCAAAAAAGATCGAAAAAGGAATCGTGAGCGCCACAACGAGGGCGGGACGCACCGCACCCATAAAGACGAACAAAACCAGGATTACCAGAACAATCCCTTCAAGCAAGGCATCTGTTACGGTTTTGATACATTTTGCAACCAGCGTCGCCTGATCGTAGTAGGGCACCAAAGTAATACCGGGCGGAAGGATTTTGTTGATTTCCTCCATTCTGACCTTGGCATCACGAATGACGGTTGAGGTATTGGTGCCGATGAGTTTCAGCACCATACCCACAACGGTTTCTCCCTTGCCGTCCATGGTGGCCAGGCCCTGACGGACTTCTCCCCCGATTTCGATGTCTGCAATTTGACTTAAAAAAATCGGAGTGCCGTCAACAGACTTCACGATAATGCGCTCCAGATCGGGGATTGATTTCGCGAAGCCCACCGAACGTACGACAAATTGTTCCGCACCTTTTACAATGTACTGGGCACCGACGTTGGCGTTGTTTGCTTTGACGGCATCAACGACTTCCGCCAGAGAAAGTTTGTATCGCAGCAAATCAGGCGGACGAATCAAGACCTGAAACTGCTTGACTTCTCCACCCAGGGAGAGAACTTCTGTAATGCCCGGTACGCTCTGAAGATTAAACTGGACGATCCAGTCCTGGATCTTACGCATCTCTTCCGGACCGCGTTTCTTTGTTTCATCCTCAACAAAAAAGAAAAGGATCTGCCCCAGCCCCGTTGAAATCGGGCCCATGGCCGGTTCGCCAAAACCCTCCGGGATGGCATCCCTTGCGAGCTGTAGCCGTTCGTTGACCAATTGCCGGGCAAAATAGATATCGGTGCCGTCTTCAAAATAAATGTTCACGACGGAGAGGCCGAAGTTTGAAACGGAGCGAATCTGCTTGAGATCGGGCAGACCGTTCATCGCAACTTCAACCGGATAAGTGACGTAGCGTTCGACCTCTTCAGGGGCGAGCCCTTCGGTTTCGGTGAAGACTTGAACAAGGGCGGGGGTCACATCGGGAAAGGCATCCACAGGCAGTTTCAAATAAGCAGCATAGCCTGCGGCCATGATCAATATCCCGAGAGTGATCATTAAGAGGCGATTTTCGAGCGAAAAATCAATCAGTTTCTGCATGGTGTTCTTCCTTTATTCGGATTAAGCCACAACTGTAAAGCGTGAACCGGCAAGGGCCATCTCCTAATGGTTATGTCCGTCATCCAGGTCTCCGACACCCATCTGGGCGCGTAGCGTGAAGGCCCCTTCTGCAACATAAGTATCCCCCCAATAGATACCCTCTACAATTTCAACATAGCTTTCATCACTCCGGCCGACTTTCACCGGCCTGGGTTTGAATTCGCCATCCGCCATCACAAACAAAATATCCTCATCATTTATTTTTTGAATCGCTGATTTTGAAACAATCAGGTCCGATTCAATTTCACCCACGGCGACCTTTGCATTCACAAAAAGCCCCGGCCGCCACTTTCCCTGTTTGTTTTCAAGCACGATCCGGGCAAGGGCCGTCCGGGTCATTTCGTTGACAACCGGCCCGAGATAATTGATTTTTCCTGTGGTTTTTATTGTCCCTTGCGTGGTCTCGATTACAACGAGTTGCTCCTCTTCGATATAAGGAAAGTCTTTTTGATAGACACTCAAATCCACCCAGACCGAACTTAAATCAGCAATTACAAATGCCTCGACATCATCCTTCAAAACTTCTCCAAGCGTGATATGTTTTTCGATGACTCGCCCCTTAAATGGGGAAATAATTTCATATCGTGTGAACGATTCTTCGGGATGGCTGGGCAAGTTCTCAAGATAGCGGTTTGAAAAACCCAGGGAATGCAGTTTTTGCTCGGCAGAACCGCGTTCGATTTGGGCTTCAGCCAAGGTCCGTTTGGCTTCCAGGTATTCCTGTTCACTGGAAATTTTATTAAGCCAAAGGGATTCTTCACGCTCAAAATTGGTACGCGCCAGGGAGACCCGCTCAAGGGCGGCGAGAAAATCGGCTTTGAGGTCAGACAATTCACGGCTCTCTAATATCGCCATGACTTCCCCTTTTTCCACCCGGTCTCCCAAGCCTTTAAAGACTTGGCGCACCACACCCGGCACACGCGGCACAAGGTGCGCCAAACGATCCCCGTTAGGCCGGATTTCTCCGGGCAGATCGACATAGCGATAGAGCTTACCCGCATCGGCTTTGGCAAGCTGAATACCGAATTCTTTCATTTCAGCATCCGACAGCTTAATCCCCTCCTCTTCGGCATGACCCTCATGACCTTCTTCCGCATGACCGTGACCATCGTCTGCTTTCTCATGACCGTGACCATCATCTGCGCTGTGGTTTTCTTCCTGCTCTGAAACCTGCGTGAGCTTGGGATTTTTCTCCGACCAAAACCACAAAATACCGCCAAGAATCAATACGAAAATCAAAATCGGAATCAGCGGTTTTGATTTTTTCTTTAAGGTGTGTTCCGTATTGCCTTCCATTTTAAATCTCCTTCCGGTGAGCTCACTTGCCGTCGCCGCTATTCAATTATTCAATTTTTCGCCAATGATACGTTCAACATCAGCCACTGATTTCTGGTAGTCAATTTGTGTTTGCAGGTATTGCGCCCGGGCTTCAGCCAATGTGCGCTGGGCGTCAAAGACATCCAGCAAATTAAATTTTCCGAGACGGTAACCTTCACGCACTGCCTCGAAGGCCTTTTTAGCACCGGGCAATAGATCGTTTTTCAGACCTTTCGCTTCAGAATGGGTAGTCGCAAGTATACGATGGGCCTGCGCCAAATCGGTTCTTAATCGGAGCCGCGCCGCGCGGCGCGACGCTTCCGCTTTTAAAATTTGCACCCGTGCAACCCGGATATTGCCTTGGTTTCGATCAAAAAAGGGCAAGTCGATCGAAATGCCGCCAACCAAGGCACTGTCATCGGTTTCATTGAATTGCCGAAAACCGCCGCTTAAAGAAATGTCCGGAATTGCCTCGGCCTTTTCGAGATCAAGCACGGCATTTCTTTGTGCCAGTTCGGTGTCCCATCGGGCCAATTCCGGATTTTGAGAAAGACGCGCAATGAGTTGTTCAAAAGAAGGAATCGATTCCTCCGGAGCAAGCTGTCCGGTAACCGATTTGAATCGGGCTTGCTTGCTGCCCCACATTGCCGCCAAGGCAAGGCGAGAAGCAACGAGTTCTCTTTCTGCTCGATTTAAATTGATTTTAGCGGATGAAAGCGCGACATCGGTCTTGATGGCTTCCACCGGAGAAACCTTGCCCGCCTCGACGCGCCGCGTAACAACATCGGCCACCTGTGATGCAAGATCCAATAAATCTTTGGCCAGAGCCACTTTTTCCTGATCTCCCAAGACCTCAATAAAAATTTGAGTCACATCGGTGAACAAATCGAGTCGCAGGGTTTCATAATCCCATCCCGTAAGTGCCTGTTCGAGCATCGCCGCTTTTTTTCGCTTCTGGCGTTTTCCCGCCGTTTCAAAACGTTGCTCCAGAGAAAGTGTGGCCTCGGCAGCATCTGTGCCGCTTAAAATCCCGGTCCCGATAAAATTTTCAAGATCAAAACGCAGCGCGGGATTCGGCAACAAGCCGGCCTGGAGTGCTGCGGCGTCTCGCGCACGCCATTCCCATGAGACCGCAGCCAGCTTGGGGTTACGCATCAAGGCCCGGCTTAAGGCCTGCTGTAAACTGAGTGCGTCAACAGACTGTTCTTTATCCGAGAAAGGTGAAACCTTCTCCAAATCTTTGGGCTGAAGTGTAGGAATTTCGCTGCCGAGCGATCTGGCTTGAGGCAAAACCGGCTCGGCAAAACTAAGACGGGATTCCAAAAAAGGCGTAAGAAAAATTACAATAAACGATAAAACAGTAACGACGGTAGACATCTGTTCCTCCGAAAAAAAATCGTCCGGCCCGCGACCATTTGAGGCGGCAGGGCATGATCATGACTTTTTTCAGAAGGATCAGATTAGAAGGATGGTGCTGGAGAGGATATCATGAAACTTGGAAATTTCGGGGGGCGCGCGTCCTGAAAACCGGGAAGATGTGACTTGCGCTCTCAAACGGAAGGGAAAATCCGCAAGAAAAATACTGAGCGCATCCGGCACGAGTTCTGTTTTTTTAGTGGTCGAAAAGGTGTCTTCCGAAGCAGAAATCTCGACTTCATGGTCGCTGTGGGAAAAATCGCCTTTTTTTGATACGCCGATCACCCGGTCCAAAAAGTCATGCTGATGGGAGACAAGGGGCGCAATCTCATGTCCGTCTCGATGACCGGGATGATGTAAAATCAGACGGATTTTGTGATTATCCTCGGAGAAAAAAACAGGATGCGCCTGGGCCATTGCCGTGAAAAAAATCGGAAACCCCTGAACCATTCCGATTCCGGAGAAAAGAAAGGTCAAAAGAAAGGAAAAAATAACAAGACCTTTTATGCGTTTTTGTTGAAGCAGCCTTTTCATCACTTTTTTAGAACTTATCCCTAAATTTAATCTCTGAGCAGCGGAATAATCGTATGCCTAATCTTGTTAATGGTAACACGCAATGTCGGGTTTGGCAATCTAAATTAAAGAAGACATGCATACTTTAAAAGTCTTCAATTTTGGCCGCATGGTCTATTTCTGTCGGAAGTCCGGGCACCCGGTAATTTTCCTCCGCCCAATGCCCCAAGTCAATCAGTTTACATCGTTCCGAACAAAAGGGACGATGCGTATTCCCTTCCCACTTTGCTTTCTTTTTACAATTCGGACAGGCGATTATCATAGGATTCAATTCCCGTAAAAATAAAAAACCGGTTTTGTTGAAAAAGGCCGGTGAAAAAACATGCGGCTTCGATTTTTTTTATTTGACCTCCGCCCTGGCTTGATAAGTCGCTTCTGTAGAAAATTCGGATGAATCTAAGACCGCAGTGATTGAACCGATCTTAATCTTGGTTTTGATCAAAACCGGAATCCGCCGCGCGTCATCGGTGAGCCAAAGTGTAACGTCTCCCTTATCCATAAAAAGCCCTTCATAGCGCACAAAGGCTTTCACTTTGAAGGTTTTGAAGGTGCCGAGCGCGGTCGTAATTTCTTCTTGATCGAGTACTTTGATTTCAAGTTCCCAGTTTTTTCTGCTTTCATGCACGTCAATAAAAATGGACTTTCCCACTTCCAAAACAGCATTGTTTCTGAAATGGTAAAGCGCGCTGAGTGAATCCTGCACATTCGGAGGAATGTCGAAAACCTCAACCTTGTTATTTTTAACCTGTTTCGCCCGGTGTTGCACCTGGTCAAAATCAATGACTTTGTTTCTTCTTTTTCGTCCCTGACGTTGCTTGATGTCGATCCCGTGGGAATAACCGCCTTCAACATCGATAAAGGTCTGCACCCGGTCTTTCACGGGATAGAAGGCCGAAACAAACTTATTGGACTCCACGGTTGAGCGCACGGGATAAACGGCTCGGTCTTTCATCTTTCTTGTTTGCAAGACTTCCATCACCGCGTTGCCCGCAGGAATGCCCAGATAACTCACTTTATAAACGAGTCGTTCACCGGGCTGATAGGCGGCCGTCGGACTCTCAGAAACATTCGGGGTTTTTATATCACTTAAAGTGGCGTAACTCTGGGAAGAGAAAGAAAGAAACGCTAAAAAAAGGAAAAAATAACGACTGTTCACAATGCGTTCAGATAATGGGGACTCGTCCGATGGAAAGATTTTTGAATCAAAGACATAATGAAATTACTATCAAACTTTCTTAAGCCGGTCAAGGAGTTAGCCTGCTTTTTTGACAAAAAATGCACATTTTTTGTCAAAGCAGTTCAGTGGATGCCGAATCCGTACGAATCACTTCAAGCGGCTCTCCCGGCTCTAAACGCCCTTGTGCAATCAACACGATTTGATCTTCCGCATTCAAGCCCTGCAGAATCAGCACACGATCCCCCAAAACCTTACCCGGCTTGATCCTCCTTTTAACCGCTTTCTGATTTTGCACAAGAAAAACAAAAGGCGTCCCGCCCTCTTGATGCACGGCCATCATGGGAACAATGATCTGCGCGTCGTGTTTTTTTCCGGAAAGCCGAAGGCGTCCGACAACACCCGGCAAAATCGCCTTTTCCGGATTTTCCACACGGACTTCAACCGGAAAAGTCCCTTGGGTGGACGAAGCATTTCCGGAAATCCGCGTAATCCTCCCTTCAAAAGACCGATTCTCAAAGGCGTCAATCGTCACGGAAACCGCATCGCCCAAACGCAGAGACGCAAGTTCTAAATCGGAAACTCCGACATCGAAGGTCATCCAAGTCGTATCGACAATCCGGGCCAGCACCGTCCCCACGGGAATCACCTCTCCGGCGTCGCGGTAATCCTCAAGGATCATGCCGTCGATCGGGCTTTTAAGTCTTGTTAAACGCAGTTCACGTTGGGATTGCTCAAGTGCGACTTGTGCCTGATTGCGCTCGGCCTGCGCAACGGCCAAATCAAATTGAAGTTTGTCCCATCCGGCCTGAGAAAGCGTTTTGGCCTGCAATAAAGGTTTTTTCCGTTTGGCTTCGGCCCGCATAAAGGCAAGCCGGGCTTTGGCGCGGGCCAGTGCCGCCGTTTTCTCTCTTAGAGTAAGCCTGAAAACTTCCGGGTCCAGCTCAAAAAGCACCGTGCCTTTTGTAACATAATCCCCTCGCTCGACATGTTTTTCTTTCAATAACCCGCTGATTTCCGTGCTGATGCGGTATTCCAGGTGTGCCGAAGCCACAGCCGAAGCCACAATCGTTTCTTCAAAGGTTTCGGGTTGCACGGTGAAAACCTCAACCTTTTTTATCTTTTGCATGACCTCGGATTTTGTTGTCGGCGCTTCACATCCCATAAAAAAAAACAATGCAAAAAAATAAGACAAAAAACCTGCTATTTTATTTTTATAAGAATAATCCACTTACTTCCTCCGACCGTTTACTAGCACAATAAAATAAGGGTGTGCAACTTGCGGGGCGAAACAACAATCGGTTATGATCGCTTCAACACATCAACCTCAGACCTTCATGGACGAAATCACAAATAAACATTCTCAACGCAGCCGTGAAGCCCTTTACAACGGACAGGCCCTGCTCGCAGATCCGATTCATGACTATATTCCATTTACTGTTCCTTATGCATCGAAAGATGAGGTCACCGAAAAAACCCTGATCGATTCCAAATGGATGCAACGCCTGCGCTACATCTATCAACTGCAATCCTCACGATGGGTCTATCCCTCAGCGGAACACAGTCGGTTTGTGCATTCCATCGGCGCAATGCATGTTGCAGGCCGCTTTGCAAAACACCTCTATCCTTCGCTAAAAGAAGTCGTACCCGATGCCCCCTCCGCACCTTTTATTGAAGCCCTGCTTCGTATCGCCGTTTTACTGCACGACATCGGCCACGGGCCTTTTTGCCATTTTTTTGATCACAACGTCCTGCAGGGTTTGGGCCTGACACATGAAAAACTGGGACAAGAAATTATTCGCCGAGAGTTAGGCCCCCTCATCAAAAAAATCAAACGCAGCCCCAGCGGTATTTTTGCGCCCGGAGAGACACTGGATCCGGAACAGGTCGCCTTTCTGATTCACAAAGACGCCGGCTACCATACCCCGGAGCACTATCCGCGCTGGCTCGTCATTTTAAAACCCCTGCTTTCCGGCATGTTTACCGCAGACAATCTCGACTACGTGCTGCGGGATTCTTTTATGTGCGGCGTTTCCATCGGACCCGTGGATATTAACCGTCTCATCCACTACACTTTTTTTACAGAAAAAGGCCTCACCTTACACAAAGCCGGGCTTTCGGCGCTCACGATGTTTTTAAACGCACGCTCGTATCTGTATTTTAATGTCTATTATCATCGCACAACCCGGGCGCTTGATATTCATATGAGCGATATTTTTCAAGAAACCCTGAAAGAAATTTTCCCTCATCATCCTATCGAACGGCTTGATGCTTATGCCGATTTGACGGACTGGTCGCTCTTACTTGAGGTCAAATCCTGGCAAAACGCACAATCCGCATCAAAACGCCTGCTTTATCGGGAATGGGAGAAAATATTTCTCAGAACGATCAAATGGAAGATGGCCTACGATACAACGCTGGATACACATGATGTCGAAGGGCGTCACAATATCAATGCAAAAATATTCACAGAAACGATGCGGGAATATTTACCCGAAGCTTCAAAAAATATTGCATTTCGCGTCGATATCGCCAGCCAGGATCCCAGACCGGGAGACCCGCTCGAAATGGGAGAACGGCAGCTTTTTGTCTACACCCCTTCGACAGGAGATATTTCAAAAAATGCCTTGACCGAATATGTCAGCCCCTTTCCCGTCAGCCTTTCGCAATGCCGTATTTACGCCCTAAACCACGACGATGATGCCATCTTATCTCGCGCGGCAGAAAAAGCCTTGGCAAAAATATCTCAATCCTAATATGTTATATTTTTAAGAAATAAGAAACGGCAATCGCTTGTTTGAAATGAGAGGATCAAAAATAATGAGAATGCACACACACGTTTTTAAAAGTACGATCCCGGTCTTGCTTGGGATTTTTATTTCCCTTTCTTTCGCATCCATATCCGCTATGCCGCTTTACGCCGCCGAGACTCCGGATAGGATTCCCCTGACGCACCCCAAGTATCAGGCGCTCATTAAGGAATTGACCGAAAAACACAAGTTTACAATGGATGAATTGGAAGCTGTTTTCAAACAAGTCGTTTTTAAAAAAGATATTATTGATAAATTTAACCGCCCCGCAGAACATCTGCCCTTCTATCGCTATCGGAAAATCTTCATCAAAAAAGACATGATTGAAAAAGGCCGCGCTTATCTTGCCGAACACGATAAATTGCTTTCAGAAGTCGAAGCCGAATACGGAGTCGAAAAAGAAATTATTGCAAGTATTTTGGGTGTTGAAACCCGCTTTGGAAAACCCGGCATTGAAAAATACCGGGCCTTTGACGTCCTCAATACCGCCTTTTTTCTTTATCCCAGACGCGAGAAATTTTACCGGGGCGAAATCATCGCTTTTCTGAAGCTCACGCGAAAAGAAGGCCTTGACCCCTTTTCAATCAACAGTTCTTATGCCGGCGCCTTCGGCGTACCGCAATTCATTCCCACCAGTTTTTTAAACTACGCCGTTGATTTTGATAAAGACGGGAAAGTCGATCTCTGGAAATCTAAAAAAGACATCTTCGCCAGCGTCGCAAACTACCTCAAAAAATTCGGATGGAAAAAAGGAGAACTGCTTTATTTGCCTTCGCAAATCTACAAAGATTCGCCCGAGCTCCAAAAAATGTTAAACCGCGGATACCGCAAAACCGTCCCCGTGACAAAAGCCATTCAAATGGGTGTCGAAATTCCCTACCCCGCCAAGGGAAATGACGAGGTGTCCTTTGCCTACTTTGAACCCAATCCGGATGAAAAAGAATTGCTCGGGCTCTTCGGCAACTTCCGCGCCATCACGCGCTACAATACCTCCGTGCACTATGCGCTCGTGATCGTGCACCTCTCACGACGGCTTATTATGTGAACGTAATGCGGGCATTGCGCTGCATTGTTCGCAGGTATTATAAGGAAGCTCCGGTTAAGTTTCGCCCCACACTCAAAAAAGCGAAACATCATTGTGTACTTTTAAGGCGAGATTCGGGGCAAGGAAGGTACATTCCCCTTCTATCACACATTGCAAATCCGTGACACGGTACCAGGCATTGGGGTCGGCCTTGTCTTTATCGCTCTGTAGAAAGAGTCTCTCTTCAAAAGTAAAGACCGATTTCCCGATTTCAACCGTCACATTCACCGTGGCAAAATTCACGCCTTTTAGATCAAAACTATTGACCGCAATCACATAATACCCTGCGGGCAGTCCCCGAATGCTCACATGCTCCGGGCCTAGCCCGCTGCAATCGTCAACATCCAGAATCGCTTCAACCCCATTAAACAAACTGGGTGCCCGTGCGGAACCGCAATCATCCCCGCCCCCGGAATGCCAGGAAACGAGTGCATCCGCCACACCCACGACGGACGCCGGATCAAGGTAATAACCCACATGAAGATCCATGTCACTGACTTGCAGATTGCCGGGATTGTCCACCCAAGTCAGCGTAATAAACGCACGATCTCCTTTCACAGGGGTGCTGGGCCGTCCCGGTCGAGATGAAAACCCGGTTTGAAAATCTTCAAACGAACAAAGTGAGAATAAATCCGCACAATCGTTAAATACCTTCTCTCCTCCCGCCGCGCGAACAGCAATTGTTTGATCGGTATTCACAAGCAAGTCAACCGTTCCGGAAACAGTGTCCAAACTCAGATGCCCGGAAACGGGACAACTTGCCCCATCCCGATGGCGCAAAGGTTCAAGAGTCGTTACTGTAAAATCGCCCTGAATCACACAATCCCGCGAAGAGGCATGGAGGCTTAAACCACCCTGATAAATACGGGTTTCGCTTTTTCCCGTTATTGTTTCTACCGTTGTGCTTCCTCCGGATAAGATTTCTTCCGTCTTTGAAATAAGGGCAATCGTTTCTGATCTCAAATCATTGTAGGAAAACACACTCAGCCGCACACCCGCGCCGACAAGATCCGAACGCTTCGATTGGCGAATCACACCGTTAAATCGTGTGCTTTGGGTTTCAGTCGTTTCACTGGTATTCGGCGTAACCGTCGTGTCAATGATGTTAACACTCTCAACAATCGCCTCACTTTTAAAATCAAGAAAAGCCACGTCGGTTTTTTCTGTAAAATCATCGTAAACCCCTTCGCCTTGGAGGGTCAGCGTATAAGTCCCGGCGGCATCCGACTGCGTTTGAAATCCAAGGCTCAGGTTGCTGCCAAACAAACTCTTCAGATGGCCGTAGCGTCTTCGGTTGACTGTTTGAAAATTTTGAATCAACAACTCGTTTGAGTCATTGCCCAAACGAAGATTCATATCCAGCATCCCGCCGGAAGCATCCCGAATGCTCGAAATGCCTGTTGCTGAAGCCGGACCGTCAATCTGAATCCCGTTTTCCCGGCAATTGCTGAAAGCCACCTCAAAACTAAAATTCGTCCTGCCGGCATCAAAACCCGTCACGGTCATTGTCCCGCCATCACTGCAACTGATTTCAGGCGACGCCCCGGAAAAAGGCGGGGACAGCGGTGTCGTCAAACCAAACACCCCTTTCCCTAAACCCTGCGCCAAAGCCGCAAACATCTTGGAAAGCCCCGTCGCCGCCTCCACCCCCTTCATCGCGGCATTCATTGTCCTTGCCCCAAAATCAGGATCAAATAAAATCCCCGCAGAATTCGGAACAGCATTGGAGGAACAGCTATTCATTAAAAACAAAAACACAAAGACACAAGAGAACGGATTTTTTGAAGATGCGTGCATTTCCGGCTCTGAAGATGGAGAAAAGCGGTCGATTGGCTACTTTTTGATTGGCGAAGTAATTTATAGAACAGCTATGCATTAGTCAAGAATAGGCTTAAACCCCAAGAACGGCGATCAAAAAAGACGAGAGAGCCCCTGCGGGTATTTTGAGAGATAAAATCTCAAAATACGGATAGGAGCGTTCTGAAATTGTCGTCGTCCTTGTTTTAGGACGGCTTTCTGTTGGTGGTTCTGTCTTTTAGGCAGGGCTGTCTCATGACAGAACCCATAGCACCTCCAAATCTCTGTTTATAAACACGCAACTTCAGCCATCCGTGCCCGGATGGATTCAAATAGGGCATAAAAGCGTCGGTTAATTTTTAATATCTGTGCGCGGGCATGACAAATGACTTTGCCTACGACCTGATACAAACGCCATCTTAGGGTTTGAACCTGTGATCGTCGCCATTGCCCTGGCAAAGCCAGTATTTTAAACAAAACAAAGAGATTGTAGGCCAAAACACCGAGTCGAAAAAAAACGGCATTGGCAGAAAAATCACCACAGGGCATGCGTTCCATGCCAAAGCCGATCTTCAGATCTTTGATGCGATAAGCACTCGCATCTCCACGTTTCCGATACCAGAGAACCGTTTCTTTCACACTTTCCTTTCGGTTGCTTGCAATCAGGGTGTAGCCAAATGACGGTGTTTTGTCCGTAAATAGCTGACTTTGTGCCGGACGACGGAGAATGATCAATCGAAAGGCTTTGTCTGTCTCGTTCATGCTATGGACGATTTCGGTGATCGCGCCGTCTTCGAAGTTTTCCCAACAGCTTTCAGGCAGGCTTGAAATCTGTTCTTTGACCGCCTGATCCTGTCGCCCTCCGATGGCA
>JALUVJ010000004.1 GCA_027020665.1 Nitrospira sp. | reverse complement strand
GATCTACCCCGAAAAATGCCGCCAATGTGATGCGGCGATCTATGTCGCACGCCCGGCGGATAAGTCGGTGCTTTCTGCGGCCCCGTTTTTTTGCTGCGATTGCTGGGGTAACATCGAAGGCGTCGGCCCGTTTTGCTGTCCCCTCTGCGCCTTTCCTTTTCAATCCGAAGTGACATTATCTCATAGCTCGAATCATGTCTGCGGGGATTGCCGGGCCGAGCCGCCTTATTTTACAAAAGCGGTGACCCCCTACCGTTATGAAGGGGCGCTGGCGAAAGCGATTCAATTATTCAAATATGAAGAACAGGTGGCGCTTGCAAAACCTTTGGCCCATCTGCTTATTGACGAACTGAAGGGCATTAAGATCGATCTTGTTACAGCCGTTCCTTTGCATCCCGTAAAGCTCAGAAGTCGGTCTTTTAATCAGTCGCTTTTATTGGCGAAGCGCGTGGCCTCTCATTTTGGCTGGCCGTTTTATGTGGATGTGATGTGCCGAACCCGTGAAACAATGCCGCAGGTCGGGCTGTCAAAAAAGGCCCGCCAAAAAAATATGCGCGGTGTTTTTTGCGTGCAGGGGAAAGACAGGATTTTAAATAAACATATATTGCTGATTGATGATGTCTATACGACCGGTGCGACTTTAAAGGAGGGTGCCAAAACCCTGATGAAGGCGGATGCCAAAGCGGTGATCGTGGCTGCACCCGTTCGCATGATATTTGGAGTATAGAAGACGCGGTCCTGAACCATGTAGGATCCCCCTATCCAAAATTGACCTATGGGTCTACAATATGTTAAAAAACGAGCCGGTGCAAAGCGGAATCTTAAGGGCCGCTTAAGAAAGATCCTCGCTCCATGCTTAAGACATGGGGCTTAACCCAAGGGGGAACATTGAAAGCAAAAACCTCGCGCAGTGCGGGCCGTGCTCCGAAAGCGCCCGTAGAAAAACCAGAACAACTTGTTTTAAATCCTTACGAATCCGTTATCATTCTCAAACCGACGCTGACCGACGAAGAAGTTGCGGAGACCCTCGAAAAGGTCAAAACGATTATTGAAGCGGCGGGCGGCGAGATCGTTTCCACGGATAATTGGGGCAAGAAAAAGCTTGCCTACGAAGTGAAAAAAGAACGCAGAGGGATTTACGTCGTTCAACACTTTAAGGCCAAGCCTGCGACGGTTCTTGTGCTGGAGCGGCACTACCGTTTTTCGGAAACCGTCATCAAATATATGACGGTTAGAATTGAAGAGTCGGAATTGGGGCAGAGCCAGCCGCCCAAGGAAGATAAAGCCTTTTCCTATCGCGGCCGTGATTCAAGGGGTTGGAGATGACCAGTTTTAATAAAGTGATTCTAATGGGGAACCTCACCAAAGATCCCGAAATTCGATATACTCCAAGCGGCACGGCGGTTGCGAATTTTGGCCTTGCCGTAAACCATCGTTACAAGCAGGGCGATGAAATGCGGGATGAAGTGTGTTTTATCGACATTGTCGTATTTGGCAAACAGGCTGAAAACTGCGGGCAGTATCTCGGAAAGGGACACGGGATCATTGTGGAAGGCCGACTTCAGCAACGGCGCTGGGAATCCGATGACGGTCAAAAGCGGAGCCGTCATGAAGTCGTGGCGCAATCAGTAACTTTTCTCCCGAAGCGTCAGTCCGCCGGCCATGATGAAGGCCAAAGCGTGCCTTCGGGCGGAGAAGGCAGCCACGACGTCCCGTTTTAATTTTTTTGACGTCCTAATCGACGAGGAGAAACTCAGTGGAAAAAAAATATCTTAATCGCAGGCGCGTTTGCCGGTTTTGCGCGGAAAAGAAAACGGATATCAGTTACAAAGAAGCCGCTGTTTTGAAGTTTTTTCTGACGGAACGTGGAAAAATCATTCCAAGGCGTATTTCCGGAAATTGCACGTCCCATCAAAAACAGCTCACGCGGGCGATTAAACGGGCGCGAAATATTGCCTTTCTTGCTTTTGTTGAGGAGCGTTGATCCTTCGCGGGCAAGCCCTTCCGGTTTGCCCGCGCTATTTATTTGATCCGAATTGGCAGATCAATTCTGATATGCAGATAAAGGCGATGATCCGGCCCTTTCTCGATATTTCCCCAAGCATTCCCACAGGTGTTTTTATTGCGCCCTCCGCAGATGTAATCGGGGATGTCGAAATCGAAGCGGACAGTTCCGTCTGGTTCGGTACGGTGATTCGTGGCGATGTACACTTCATCCGTATCGGTTCACGCACCAATATTCAGGATCTTTCCATGTTGCATGTGACGCGAAAAACCCATCCTTTAGTGATTGGCGATGAAGTAACGGTTGGTCATCATGTCACACTGCACGGTTGCACCGTGAAAGACCGGGTTTTAGTCGGCATGGGCGCGGTGGTTTTGGACGGTGCGGTCGTGGGGGAAAATTCGGTCGTGGGGGCCGGAGCCGTGGTGACACAGGGCATGCAGATTCCACCGGGTTCGCTCGCCTTTGGAAATCCTGCAAAGGTTAAACGGCCGCTTAAGCCGGAAGAATTGTCTTTTTTGGCTGAATCGGCGCAAAATTATGTGGACTTGGCTGCGGACTACATGAATCCAAATCGCTTAAAACAAGGTGGACAATGAAGAAAGCATTGTTATTGCTGGCTCCCGGTTTTGAAGAGATTGAAGCCGTCACGGTTGTCGATATTTTGCGCCGGGGGGATGTCGAAGTGACAATCGCCGGAACAGTGGCGGGCGCGATCACCGGAAGAAGTCAAATCCGGGTTTTGGCCGAGGTTTCCATAGACGATGTTTCGGGAAACGATTTTGATTTGATCGTTTTACCCGGTGGTCAACCGGGAACACGAAATCTGGCGAATGATGCACGGGTGAAAAGAATTCTGGCTGATGCTGCGGAAAAAGAAGGCTATCTTTCGGCGATTTGTGCCGCGCCGTCCATCCTGGCGGCCCAGGGTTATCTCGCAGGGAAAAAGGCGACCAGTCATCCTTCCGTTATTTCTGAGATGGCTGCGGCGACCTATTCCGAAGATGCGGTTGTTGTGGATGGGCGATGGGTGACAAGCCGCGCGCCGGGCACGGCAATGGCCTTTGCGTTTAAATTACTTGAGCTTTTGATGGGACCGGACAAAATGAAAGAAGTGAATCAAGGCGTGATGGCAGCATTGTCGCCACCTGCTTTCAGTGAATGAAGGAACGATGATGTCGGATTTAAAGGGACAAGTTGCCCTGATTACGGGCGGAAGCAGCGGCATCGGCCTTGCTGTCGCAGAGGCCCTGATTTCAGAGGGCATGACGGTTGCCATCGCAGCCAGAGCGCCGAAACGTCTGGAAAAAGCGGCATCGGCCTTGCGTGCAAAAGGGGGGCGGGTGATTGCCGCCCCGATGGATGTTTCTCAGGCCTCGCAAGTTGCGGCCTTTGTGAATCAGGTGATGAAAGAGGCCGGTCGTATTGATCTTTTGGTCAATAATGCGGGGATTTTTAAGCTGGGTGAAATCGTGGATTTGTCGGAGGCCGATTGGGAAGCCGTTCAGGATATCAACCTGAAAGGCGCGTTTCTTTGCACGAAGGCCGTTTTGCCCGTCATGAAAGCGCAGCAATCGGGTTATGTCGTTAACATCTCGTCCGTTGCCGGAAAAACGGGTTTTGGTGAGGCATCGGCCTATTGCGCCTCAAAGTTCGGTTTGATCGGGTTGACCGAAAGCCTGCTTGAAGAAGGGGTGCAAGACGGGATTCGTGCGACGGCGATTTGTCCCGGTTATGTGGCGACGCCGATGGTTGCGGGCGTGGATGTGCCGCAAGCGGAAATGATTCCACCGGAAGACATTGCAAAGCTGGTGCAAAGCCTGCTTCATCTTTCGCCGCTCACGGTCATTCGGGAAATTGTCGTCAACCGTGTCGGTTCTGTGGATGCTTGATGGATTTTAAGGCACCTTAGTCCAAACGGGTTTTAAATCATGAATATGCGCAAGGCTTTGTCTTGGTTTAAATTTTTCCGGTTTTTTGTTGTCTTCGTTTTTCTGGTGCCGCTGATTCCGGTTGGCGGACCCGTGCGTGCGGAAGATCCTCCGGCACCGCTAAGTCCGAAACCGCCGCCCAGAACCAATATCCCGCATCCCGTGCCGCCCCCTCATCCGCCCGGTCCGAGTTCACCGCACGGCCCATCCCGCGGCGAGCAGCCTTTTATGAAAAAACTCGAAGGCTATAACAAGCGTTTGAAGGAAAACCCGGAAGATTTGGAGGCACTGATCTTTCTGGCCAATGCCAATTTTGATATTCAACGATTTGAGACCGCGGAGACGCTTTATTTACGCATCTTAAAAATTGATCCCAATAATCTGCACGTGCGTACGGATCTGGCCTCGGTGTACCGGAATTTGGAGGATTCGGACAAGGCGGTTGAAACCTTGCGGGTGGTACTGTCCCTGAACCCCAATCACGAAGTCGCGCTTTACAATATCGGCATTATTTTGCTGAATGACAAAGAAGACTTTGAAGGCGCAGCCGAAGCCTGGGAGCGGCTGGTGAAGATCAACCCCAATGATCCGCTGGCCGATGCCTTAAAGGAACAGGTGCGGCGAATTCGAAATGGCGAACTGAAACCGGAAAAAACAACAGCGTCACCACAGGACGACTGAGGGGCTTTGTTCTTAAAACCCCTTAGTTTTATTGATTTTTTTCCCCTTTTTATGCTAGGTTTTCTCGTTCCCCACAAGCGATAAAGAAGGAATGCGATGGTCACGCCGTCATTTGAGACATTTTGCAAAAAAGCGAC
>JALUVJ010000003.1 GCA_027020665.1 Nitrospira sp. | reverse complement strand
GTACTGATTTCCCAATGACCCCCGATATTTCAGAGATTATCAAAGCCGTCTTATCGTTGAGCGGCCCGGTGTGTTTTGACCCGCAATCCGGACGGCCGATGCCGGGTTATGCGACTCAGGCCTTTTGCATTCAATCCCAAATGCTTTTAGCCCTTTATCCAAAGGTTGGAAAACCTTGGATTTTGGGGCTCCATCACTGCGCCAAAGCCCATGTTTTTTCAAATGAGGAAATACAGGTTTTCAATGAAGTCGGCCTTCGGATTTCGGATGCCTTGAGTAGTTCCATTTACTTAAAGCACATGCGTTTGAGTGAGCACAAATACCGCAGCCTCTTCGAGCACATGGCGCAGGGGGTGATGTACCACGATGCCGCCGGGCGGATTACATCGGCCAATCCGGCGGCGGAGCGTATTTTAGGGCTCTCATTCAAAGAAATGGAAGGACGGAGTTGTTCTGATCCTTCCTGGGATGTTATTTGCGAAAATGGAAGTGTGCTTCCCGGAGAAGCCCGTCCTCCTCTCATTGCCTTAAAGACGGGAAAGCCGGTCCATAACGTGGTGATGGGTGTTTTAAATCCGAAAGAAGGCGCGTATCGATGGATTTGTGTTGATGCCATGCCGCAATTCCATCCCGGAGAAAAGAGGCCGCATGGGGTTTTTACGACTTGTAATGACATTACGGAGCGTAAAAAAGCCGAAGAAAAACAAAAGATGTCTGTCGCCGTCTTTCAAAATACGGCCGAAGCCGTGCTGATCAGCAATGCCGCAGATTTAATTATTGCCGCAAATAAAGCTTTCAGTGACATGACAGGGTATACGGAAAGAGAAGTGGAGAAGCAGTCTGTCCGGCTGTTGCGCCCGGACCCGCACGACAGAGACTTTTACACGGTTATTGAAACAAGCTTGAAAGAAGTGGGGCGGTGGCAGGGCGAGATTCAAATCCGCCGGAAAAACGGGGAGGTTTTCCCGGCTTGGCTGACGAAGAGCCGCGTTTGCAATGAAAGTGGACGGCTCATTAACTATGTTTCTCTTTTTTCCGATATCAGTTCACTCAAACGCTCTCAGGCCCAATTGGATTTTCTTGCCTTTCATGATCCGCTGACACACCTGCCCAATCGTCTGCTTTTTAACGACCGTCTTGAGCATGCCATCAAGCGGGCCCAGCGCGAAGGACATCAGATCGCGCTCTTCTTTCTTGACCTGGATCGTTTTAAATTGATTAATGACAGCCTGGGGCATCCCACCGGGGATTTGTTGATTCAAAAAGTGGCGAAACGGATTCAATGCCTGGTACGCAAAGGGGACACGGTCGCCCGCTTGAGCGGCGATGAATTCATGATTATCCTGGATAAGGTGGACGGCATTCAGGCTGGAAAAGTGTTTGCTCATAAATTGATGTCCACCTTTATCTCTCCCTTTGTTTTAAACGAGCGTGAATTCAGAATCACCGTCAGCATGGGCATCAGTCTTTACCCGCAGGATGGGCAGGACAACGACACCCTCGTTAAAAATGCCGATGTTGCGATGTATCAGGCCAAGGAAGAGGGCCGAAACAACTACGCCTTTTATACCCCCGCACTCACCACTGCGGTTTCCAAGCGGCTTACCTTGGAAAGCGATCTACATACCGCGTTGAAAAAAAAGCAGCTCGTTCTCTATTATCAACCGCAATATTCACTTAAAACCGGCGCCTTGACGGGGGCCGAAGCCCTCATCCGTTGGCAACATCCCGGACGCGGCCTTTTATTGCCCGCCCAGTTTATTCCGTATGCGGAAGAGTCCGACTTGATTATTTCTCTGGGTGAATGGGTCTTAAAAACGGCGTGCAGGCAAATGGGGCAATGGCAAAATCAGGGGCACTTTGTCAAACGTGTGGCAGTCAATATTTCAGGCGTCCAGTTTTTAAGGGGTGAATTGGTCAAAACCGTGAAAAATGTTTTGAAACGTTCGGCCTTAGATCCAGAACAGTTGGAGCTTGAAATTACCGAAAGCTTTTTGATGAAAAATACGACTTGGGCCGTCAAATCCTTGAAGGCCTTAAAAAAACTCGGGGTGAGTATTGCCATTGACGATTTTGGCACCGGCTATTCTTCCCTGTCTTATTTAAAGCAGTTGCCTATAGACAAGCTTAAGATCGACCAGTCTTTTATCCGGGATATTCCCGACGATTTGCACGACAAGGCCATTGCCCGCGCCGTCTTGGCGCTCGCGCACGGTTTGGACCATCAGGTCATTGCCGAAGGCGTAGAAACCAAAGTGCAGCAGTCTTATCTGCAATCCCTGGATTGCGATGAAAGTCAGGGATTTTTGTATAGTCCGGCCGTTTCGGCAGAGGCGTTTACAGCCTTTCTTTAGGAGGCTTTGATTAGGGCGGGGCGTATCGACATGCAACATGCAAGGCGTCTTTGCGGCTCTTTTTTGCCCTGACGGCGTGGGTTTTTCATTTCAATGTCTTGCATTGCGCAGAAAAACCGCCTTGTCAGAACTAAAAATTTCCTCAAACAAACTGTTGCGGATCAATTTCGATATTTAAGCGCGCGCCTGTTTTAGTGTCCTGTCGCCATTTTTTTAGTGCGCCTTGCAGGCAGCGCGCGATTTTGCCCTGATCTGCGCCCTTCAGCAAAATTTGATAACGGTATTCTTCCCTTAAGCGAAGCAGTGAGGCGGGCGCGGGGCCGAGCAAGATAAGGCCCGTTGCCTTTCGTGTTGCTTGCAGGCACTTCGCCAGTGCGGCGGCTGCTTCGGCGGCCTGTTTTTCTTTTTTATGTCGCAGCAGCAGCAAAGCCAAACGATTGTAAGGTGGATAATTTTGTGCCTTTCGGGCATTCAGTTCCGTTTTGTAAAAACGCTTGTAGTCATGGCGTGTTGCGGCCTGAATCGTGGCATTGTCAATCTGGAAGCTCTGTACAATAACTTCTCCCGGATGTTGTCCGCGTCCTGCTCTGCCTGCGACTTGGGCCAAAATCTGAAAGGTGCGTTCCGCCGATCTGAAATCCGGCACATGCAGGGAAAGGTCGGCGGAAATGACGCCCACCAGCGTCACCTTTGGAAAATCATGCCCCTTCGCAATCATCTGTGTCCCGATGAGTACATCAATCTCTTCCCGCGCCATCGCGCCCAAGATTTGTGTGTATGCCCCCTTTTTTTGTGCGGTATCCCGGTCCAGCCGGGCGGTGCGTGCTTTGGGAAAAAGATGCCGTATGCATTCCTCGATTTGCTCTGTGCCCACACCGATGTGAGATACATGGTGCCCCTTGCAGTCCGGACAGGTGGAAGTGGGAGCGGTTTGATAACCGCAATAATGGCAGATTAACTGTTTCAAGCCTTTATGAAATGTCAGGGATACCGTGCAGTGATGGCACAGCGGGGTGTATCCGCAGTCGTGACAGAACAAAAAGGGTGAAAAGCCGCGGCGATTCACAAAGAGCAGGCTTTGTTCTTTTTTTGACAACCGTGTTTTGACGGCCTCGTAGAGGGTTTGTGTGAAAAAGGGACGCACCCAGTCTCGTTTTTCTTTTAAATTGACCAATCTTATTTTGGGCAGCGGCCGAGCATCGATGCGTTGTGTGAGTTGCAGATAACGGTATTTCCCGTTTTCGGCGTTAAAAGTCGACTCAAAAGAAGGGGTTGCGGAACCTAAAAGCACGACCGCTTGTTCATTGCGGCCTCGCATTAGGGCGACATCCCGGCCATGATAACGGCTGCCTTCATCTTGCCGATAAGAGGCGTCGTGTTCTTCATCGACAATGATGATGCCCAAGGATGGCAGCGGTGCAAAGACGGCCGAGCGTGCGCCGATGACGATGTTGGCCTGGCCTTCCCGAATCCGGCGCCATTCGTCGTAACGTTCCCCCGCAGAAAGACCGCTGTGCAGCAAAGCGACACGGTTGCCGAAATATTCCAAAAAGCGTGCGGCGATGTGTGTGGTCAGGCCGATTTCCGGCAGCAGCAAAATCCCCCCTTTGCCCGCGGCCAGAACGGCCTTAATTGCGTGCAAGTACACTTCCGTTTTCCCGCTTCCGGTTACGCCGTGTAATAAAAAAGGGGAAAAGATTTTTAAATCGATTGCTTGTCTGATTTCCTTTAGGGCGATGCATTGCGCCGGATTGAGGGTGATTTCTCCTTTCTGCGGATAGTGTGCGTCCTGTTCCGGTTTTCTGAAGACGGGCGATTCCGATTGCCCTACAATTTGTTTTTGGATGAGGCTTTTGAGGGCGGCGCGTGATCCGGCTGAAAAGGCGGCACTTGGCAATGCGCCGCCCGCTGCAAGCAGGTGTTGAATGGCCTCTGCCTGACGCGGCGCGGTTTTTTTGAGTGCGTCCGCGATTTTTAAAGCATCTTCGCCGGGGCGTTTTAGCGTGATAACGCGGTGTGTTTTTGGACGGACAGAAGGGGGACTGCTCTGCCATGTTTCCTGAATGAGGCCTTTTTTCTTTAAATCGGAAAGCGCGCGATTTAAAGCTTTCCGGCCAAGTTTTTTTCGTAAATGTTGTTCTGTACAGACTTGCTTTTCATGGAGTGTCTTTAAAATTTCTTTTTTTAAGCCGGAGAATCCTGATGCCGCTGTGTGTGTGCTTCCTTTTTCGCTTAGAGTAAATTTCCGGTGCGGAACGGCGTGAATGCCCTGCGGCAAGGCCCCTTTGAGCACGCCGCCCAAGGGGGTCATGTAATAATCGGCAATCCAAGCAAGCAGCTTAAAAAGTTCGGGTTTGAAAAGGGAATGCTGATCAAGCAGGGCCAGCACGGCTTTTGTTGTCGGCACATCGGGTCTTGAAAGTCTCCGGATAAAATAGGCGACTTTCAAGCCTCGGCCAAAAGGCACAAGCAGGCGGCTGCCGGGTTCTAATTTTTTCGTGATGTCGTTTTCAGACAGATGGTAATGAAAACGCCCGTCTGTTTCAGGCAGCACACATTCCAGATATTTCATTTTAGGGGAATCCTTTAGGAAGTTCTGATGAAGTCCGGGTTGAATTTTTCAAGCGATAAAATGTTCAGATTCAAGGCGCAAATTGCAGGAAATAGCCCGCTATTTACGAAATTTGTAACGTAGAAGCTGTGTTTTACTTTGAAAAAACAATTCATGACTTGATCGCTGCTTCCTTATAGCGGGTGGTTTTGAAATTAAAAAGTTGTGTGTAGGCTTCGTGGACTTTTTTTGCGTGAAGGCCGTAGTCTTGTTTGAGTTGTTCCACCGCTGTTTCCTCTTTTGTTTCCAAATAACCCAGCCGGACGGCAAGGGCTGCGATTTCGGTAGGATCTGTGGGCAGGAGATGGGTCTGGTGGTCATTGAGCATTTGCAGCTTGTTCTCCACATTTCTGAGAAAGAGATAGGCCGTGTTGAGATCCGATGCGGTTTCAGGGCTTAAGAGGGATTTTCCCGCGAGGTGTTTCAAAAGCCCCATCGTGCCTTGCCCGCGCAGCGTAAGGTCGGTTTTTCCATGTTGAAGTTGCAGGGTCTGCACGATGAATTCGATTTCACGAATGCCGCCGAAGCCGCGTTTAACATCCAAAAAGGACTGTTTCCGAATGGCCACCAATGCGTCGATTTTTTCCTTAAAATCCCAAATGTCCTGAAACTCTTTTTCAGCACAAGGTTTTTCGTAGATGAAAGGCGCGACGGATGAAAGAAAGGCTTTGCCCAGTTGACGATCTCCTGAAACGGGACGTGCCCGCAGCAGGACCATGCGCTCCCAGGTTTCAGCGCGGTTTTGGTAATAACGGCGATAGCCTTCGAGGGTTTGCGCGATGAGGCCCGCTTCACCCTCCGGCCTCAAGCGTAAATCGACACGGTAGACATAACCTTCGCCCGTCGAGGTATTCAGTGCGGCGGTGATTTCTCTGGCCAGTCGTTCGTAATATTCGGAATTGCGGATACCGGTCCGGCCCTCGCTTTTTATCGTTTCCCCGTCGCGGGAATCATAAAGATAAATCAAGTCCACGTCCGAGCTGAAATTTAACTCACGACTGCCTAGTTTTCCCAAAGCGAATATCGTGAAGCCGGAGAGAGGCGTGGCGTTTGGGGGCTTTTTGCCCGTATGCGGTTTGCCGTATTTTTGCTGTAGCGCGCGTTCACAGATTTGATGGGCTTGCTCGATCAAGATATCCGCCAGGTTGGAGACTTCCCGTAAAGTGTCCTGAACGCTTGCGATTTGAATCAGATCCCGCACACCGATACGCAGGATTTCCTTTCTTTTGAAAATGCGCAGCAAGTCCAAGTGCCGCGCCTTGTTTTTAGAAAGATTCAAAGCGGCACGAAGTTCTTTTCGAAGGGCCGCCTTGGTTTTGGCTTTGGCGAGCGTTGCGTTATCGAAGACCCAATAAAAATATTCGGGATTCCGGATCAAAACGTCTGAAAGAAAGGGGCTGCCGCCAAAAATCTTAGCGGCGCGAAAGAGTGTGGGGATGGACTCATTCAAGTAAGACATGAGGCCGGTTTTACTGAAGGCCGTTTGCGTAAAGCGTTCGAAGTTGTTTAAAGCCAGATCCGGGTCGGGGGATTCTGAAAAAGCTTCAAGTGCGGCTTTCAGGATATTGGCGAAGAGGACGCGGTCTCTCGGGTCTTTCGCAATAAATTGCAGGTTGGTATCCGCTTTTTTGATTTCTTTGAAACCATAGGGACTGAGCAGGGTTTTGACGGCTTCCGCACTGAGTTCCGGTGCGAGCAATAAATCTTTTATCTTGGGTTGGACTTGCATCAATCATCAATGGCATGATACGCAAAGCTTGTAATCTGTAGACGCGAAGATTATACAATCTGACTCAGGGAAGTGCAATTTTCGGACAGGAATGATAGATAAAAAGACACTCTTTAAAGAGATCAAAAAACGGGAACCGGGTCTTGATGATATGGCGATTCGCGAGTTGCTGAGCCATATGGATCGTGACTATCTCTCGTATTGCGACCGGCGGGAGGTGTTGAAGCATATTGAGCTGTCCCAAACCTTAAAGCCTCACAAGCCGCTTGAGCTTTGTTTAAGCCCGGAAACAGAGGCGTCCTTTAAAATCATTGTGATTGCCTATGATTATTTTTATGCCTTTTCAATCATTTGCGGTCTCATTTCTTCTTTTGGTTTGAATATCGAGGGCGGCAGTGTGCAAACAATTTCAAGCGGACGGAGCCGGAAGAAAATTTTGGATCTCTTCCATGTGCGTGCTCTGGGTGACTGCCGTTTTGACAAAGCAAAACAGGCGGAGTTCAAAGAAAGCTTGGCGGACTTGATCGAACTTTTGGAAAAAGGTGATTTCAGGGCGGCACGTACTCAAGTCAACCGGAAGCTGGTCGCGCACATCGCAAAAACGGAGGGGAACCGGCCCGAAGGCGGCGCCCCGCTGAGGGGATTGTTGTTTCCCATTAAGATCCATTTTGAAAACAGCCGTTCCCCGCAGTGGACCGTGCTCGATATTTACGGCAAAGACACCCCCGTATTTCTTTACGCGTTTTCAAATGCGCTTGCGATGCGCAATATTTATATCCATAAAATCAAAATTTTACATGAAGACGGAAATATCCACGACCGGCTTTATATTTCCAAACGTCACGGGAAAAAAATCCTTAAAACCGAGGATCAAAAAGCCCTGCAAATTGCTGCGGTACTCATCAAACAGTTCATTTATTTTTTGCCGATGGCCCCTGACCCGATGATGGCCATCACACATTTTGATCAGTTTTTGGATAAAATCCTCGAGATGAGCCATTCGCAAACCCTGATCGGTTTTCTCAAGCAACAAGAGACCATGAACCTCTTGGCGCGTTTTTTCGGCGCCAGCAACTTTTTATGGGAGGATTTTTTACGCATTCGTTTTGACGCCCTTTTCCCCATTTTGGAACGATACAAAGCCATTCCTTTAAATACCGGCCGAATGCCCATGCGCCGGGCGCTGCAAAGACGTTTGCGGGCTGTGACGGGTTTTGAAGTCAAGCGAAAAGTGTTGAATGATTATAAAGACGAAGAGCTCTTCAGAATTGATCTGCGCCACTTGCATGAGCCGCGTGGCAGGCTGAAGTATTTTTCGGAGGCGCTGAGTGACTTGGCGGAAGTCATCGTCTCAGCGACCTATCGAGTATGTAATCTGCATTTAAAAGAAAAATACGGCACCCCGCGTCTTGAAAACGGGAAAGCCATTCCTTTTACCCTTTTTGGCTTGGGCAAGTTGGGGGGACGGGAGTTGGGTTACGCTTCGGATATCGAGCTGCTATTTGTCTATGGGGAACAGGGGAAAACCGATGGGCCCGAAGTCATTCAGGCGAGCTATTATTTTGAAAAGTTAAGTCGGGAGATCACGCGTTTTATCGATGCCAGACAGGCAGGTATTTTTGAAGTGGACACCCGGCTGCGTCCGCATGGAAAATCGGGACCCTTGGCTGTTTCTTATTCGCAATTTAAGGCCTATTATTCCGTGTCGGGAAAAGCCGCCCCCTTTGAACGGCAGGCTTTGATCAAGTTGCGGGCGATTGCGGGCAGCCGGTCTTTGGGCGGAAAATGTGAACGGGCTCGGGATGATTTTGTTTACAGCGGTGCCCCCTGGGATTTACACGCCTCACTTGAACTCCGGCAACAGCAGTTGGATGAACTGGTGCCCAAAGGCCGTGTGAGCATCAAGTACAGCCAGGGCGGGCTGGTCGATATCGAATACCTGGTGCAATATCTGCAAATACAACAAGGCCCGCGTTTTCCGGCCTTGCACACGCCGAATACGATGGAGGCCTTGCGGCTCTTGACGAAGTATCGGATTTTTCAGGAAAAACAGGGCAAGTTTTTGCAAAAGGCCTATCTCTTTTTGAGGACATTGATTGATGCGATGCGCATGGTGCGGGGCAATGCCCGCGATTTGTTACTGCCCGATTCCGATAGTGAGGAATTTACTTTTCTGGCGCGTCGTATGGGGTATGTCAAAAAGGATTGGCGGCAGGGCAGCAAGCAGCTTGCTGAGGAAATCGCGACAAAAATGACTGCGGTTCATGAAGCCTATTGCTTCTTCTTCGCATCACCCCAGTAATAGAGATTTGATCCCGTCTTTGAGCAGGTTGACCCCCTCCGGTCCGTAAATCAGTACGGCACTGACTAACATGATGACCCATGCGGTGCCGATGACGGCACCGGCCAGCACCGCGAGTCCGTCACGCATCAACACGCCGATGGCCATGAGCACGATGCCCAGTGAGGGGATGGTATTGGTCAGGGGGACGGGAAAGAGTACGGAGGTGGCCATGATGAACCCAAGGAGGCCGATGATTTTGGAGGCGAGCCCTCGGGTCATAAATTCCAAGCGCGGTTTAATCAATATTTCCAGGCGCAGCATCCAGGGCATGGCGGCGTCAATCATTTTTTTCAATACGGCGCTGGATAGGCTGCGTTGTTTGATCTTCTCCGGAAGCCAAATCGTGTGTCGTCCGATAACTTGTTGAAAGGTCAGCAGTAACATGGGAAAGGCAATGATCATGTTGATGCCGAGGCCCGGCAAAGGCAGGGCGGCGGGCAAGGCGAGAAAAAAGAGGAAAAACCCAAAGCCGCGTTCATGAAAGGTTTCGAGCAGTTGATCGACGGAAACCTCCGTATTGTTCAGCTCCGATTCCAAATCGCGCAGCAGTTGAGAGAGAGATCGCGGCATCATCGTATTCGTATCCTTAGGGTGAATGCTTATTTTTATGTGTATTGATTTTGAGGAAGCTCTGATTCAGTTATGAATTGAAGTGAGATATTCTTCGGTGCCCATGTGCGACACTAGTGTAGATAATTTTATCGTGTTCGTAAAGTAGGTTCGGGTTTTGACAGAGATGCAGTGCCGATCGGTCGAAAATATGCGAAGAAAGTGCGTTTACAAGAGCGAGGAGGATACGGTAAAGTAATCTGCCGTAAATCGACAAATCCTATTCAGGTGAGAACAAAGTTATGAAACATGTGAACTGTAAATTTTTTGTTGGACAACTGATTCACCATCGTCTGTTTGATTACAGAGGCGTCGTGGTTGATGTGGACCCGGATTTTCAAGGGACGGACGAATGGTACGCTTTGGTGGCTCGTTCGTGTCCGCCCCGGGACGCACCTTGGTATCATGTTTTGGTGGATGGCCGCGAAGAGATGACTTACGTGGCCGAGCAAAATTTGGAGGTGGATGATTCGCAGGCTGGGATTCGGCATCCGCTGATTTCACATTTTTTTACGCAATTTGACCAGGGGAAATATGAGAGAATGATGAGCTAAGTGACTGTCCTGCGGGCATGGCAATTGGCATGGGGAATAAGAGGGAGAGATGGGCACACTTCAGAGTGCGTTGAATTTAATCGGGAACACGCCCCTGATTCGTTTAAAAGGCCCTTCCGAATTGACGGGCTGCGAGATTTTAGGCAAAGCGGAGTTTCTCAATCCGGGGGGCTCCATCAAAGATCGCACGGCTTTGGGCATCATCCGTGATGCGGAAAAAAATGGAATGCTCAAAAAAGGCGGGACTATTGTTGAAGGCACGGCGGGCAATACCGGGATCGGTTTGTCGCTCATCGGGAAGATATTGGGTTATAAAACGCTGATCGTGATTCCGGATACGCAAAGTCAGGAAAAATACGACATGCTGCGTCTTTACGGAGCCGAATTAAAATTGGTTCCGGAGGCGGCTTATTCCACACCCCGTCATTTTGTCAAAATTGCCGGTCGCATTGCGCAGGAAATGAATGAAAAAGAACCCGGCTCCGCCCTGTGGGCGCGGCAATTCGACAACGTCGCCAATCGGGATTTTCATTATGAAACCACGGGTGCGGAAATTTGGGCGCAAACCGAGGGTCGCATCGATGCCTTTAATTGTGCTGTGGGTACAGGTGGCACCCTGGCGGGAGTTGGAAAGGCCCTGAAGCAGCGGAATAAAAATGTGATGATTGCGCTCACCGATCCTATGGGTGCGGCGCTTTATCACTATTACAAAGACGGTGAATTGCGCTCCGAAGGGGATTCGATTGCCGAAGGCATCGGGCAGAGCCGGGTGACGGATAATCTTGTGGATGCCCCGATCGACGATGCCTTTCAGATTCCGGATGATGAAGCCTTGCCGGTTATTTTCGATTTATTGCAAAACGAGGGACTTTGCCTCGGTGGTTCCTCCGGCATTAATGTCGCCGGAGCGGTTCGCATCGCAAAACAACTTGGGCCGGGTCATACGATTGTGACTGTTTTAGCCGATCACGGTACGCGCTATCAGAAACGACTTTTTAACCCCGTTTTTTTGCGAGCGCAGGGATTGCCGGTGCCCCTGTGGCTGTAAGATATTAGAGCGAGAAAATCGTAAAAATTAAAAGCGTTGCCGTGCCGGCAAGGGACAGACACATCACGACCAAGCCTTGATCCAATTTGGGGCGATCCCGCCATTCGGAGGGATAAAGGGCTTCGTTCGGAATATAGCGGCCCATTTCAAAAAAGCCGAAGCCTTTTTCCAGCGTAATAAGTTGCCGTTTGGCCTTTTCGTGCCGAGATTTTTCCTGAATAATTTGATAAATCAATAAAATCGTCAACAAGGTCACGCCTACCGTTGCGGCATAACGCAGCGCCGTATCTGCAGATAATTTTTCTGAAAATAAAAGAAGTCCGAGTGAAAGTGCAACATTGAAAAAAACACCTGCGCGTGCAATTTGTGCCATGGCGGCGCGGCGGCGATAGACTTCTTCTTTGAAAATGGGGTAGAGCAGCTGCAATGTTTCCGGATGTTCCGGTTTTGAAGGGCCTTGGCCGGTTTTTTCGTTTTGTGATTTTGCGAAAAACACGGTTTATCTCGCCTTGTTTTTATGATGGCTTATAGGACGAGAGAGCGGGTTTTACAGGGGTTTTACGGGAAGCCGATGATATTGTCGGTGCCGTTTGCTTGGCTTTCTCCTGTGGGGGCGCTTGCACCGTCGAATTCAAATGCGAAGTTGTCATAGGTAAATTCGCCACTTAAGGGCCCCAGGAAAAATTCACCTTCTTCAAGGGTTTGGTTCCAGGCAAGGGTTCCTCCAATGCCGCCGATAACGCCCGGGAAGGCGATGTTGTTGTCTCCAATTGCGGAAAAGTCCACCTCCTGCAAGTCATTTCCGGACATGCCGCCGGTAAACGTTGTTTGTTGAATTCTTTGTACAAATGATGAGGTTCCATCGTCATTATAAGTGAAGTTGTTTGTCATCTCAATCCGCATGCCTGCTTGTCCGACGGCTTCGCCGGGATCCGGAACAGGAGAAGCCACAGGCGTGCCGGCGCTGAGAAAATCCTGTGTCGGCAGCGGAAGACTAAATGAGAAAGCACCCGAGTCATTGCAAAGAGGGGAACCGCAGCCCGTGGCGCTTGGGATGGTCATGCCTTGAAAAGGGGGCGCATAAGATTGATTCCCTAGATCCGCATTATTGTTCAAACGAATTTCTCCAAACATGCTGTTTGTTAAAGCCCCTGCTGTTGTGCCATTGGCCCCGTCTACGGTATTCGGGCAAGTAAAGCAAGGCCCGTTTGCCGGGTTTGTATTGGTGACTGCGGGAATGAGCGTGGCTGTTGGATCAAAACTGAACGCCTCACTTCCGGTCGTACCCGTTTCAGAGAGGCAGTTGATGTTGGAGGCTCCTCCTCCGACACATTGCGCCGAAGATTCGCCTTCAGGCAGCAATGTGAAGATTGAGACGATGAATGTTAAAAAGAGAAGTTTTTTTAACATGCGCTTGAACCTCCTTATTGTTGCAATAAAATTGAAAAATTACAATTTAAATTGATATATTTTTGCAGTTTACGCTTTTGTTTCTCTTAAATCAAGTCCGATCTTAAAAACCGTTATAAGCGGTTTTATAAGGTCAATCCCACGCGGCAGGCCTAAATTAAGGGCAAGCGGTTGTTTTAGAAGGAAGCTCTGATTAAGTCACGAATTTTTTTGGAGCAAACATTCAACACAAAGCGAATCAGAGCTTTCCAAAGTCGTTCTAAACGACACCGTAGGCGAGCATGGCATTGGCGACTTTGATAAATCCTGCTAAATTTGCGCCTTTTACGTAGTTGGTGTAGCCGTTTTCTTTGCCGTGCATGACGCATTGGGTGTGGATATTTTTCATGATGATCTTGAGCCGATCTTCAAGTTCTTCCGCCGTCCAGGCCATGCGGATGCTGTTTTGAGACATTTCGAGCCCTGATACGGCAACGCCGCCCGCATTGGAGGCCTTGCCGGGCGCATAAAGGATCTTGCCTTGTTCAAACAATTTGATGGCATCTGCCGTCGTGGGCATGTTGGCGCCTTCCGCGATGGCTTTGATGCCGTTTGAAATCAGTGCGGCTGCATTTTTTTCATCGATTTCATTTTGTGTGGCACAGGGAAAAGCCAAATCGCAGGGTAAGTCCCAAGGTCGTTTATTGTCGTGGAATTCACAGTTGAATTTTTTTGCATATTCGGAAATCCGGCCGCGCTTGATGAGTTTGAGATCGATGACAAAGGCCAGTTTTTCTTCATTCAGTCCGTCCGGATCGTAAATAAAACCCGAAGAATCGGAAAGGGTGACGACTTTCCCACCCAAATGCATGACTTTTTCGGCACAATACTGCGCGACATTGCCGGAGCCGGACACCAGGCAGGTTTTTCCTTGAATCGAATCGCCGACGTGATTGAGCATTTCCTCCATAAAAAAGGCGCAGCCGTAACCTGTGGCTTCTTTTCGGATGAGGCTTCCGCCAAACTCCAGCGGTTTGCCTGTCAGCATGCCGGAAAACTCATGTTTCAAACGTTTGTATTGGCCAAAGAGGAAACTGATTTCGGTGGACCCGACCCCGATATCCCCGGCGGGAACATCCAAGTTTTGTCCGATGTGGTGGGAGAGTTCCGTCATGAAGGCTTGGCAAAAGCGCATGATTTCGCGTTCGGATTTTCCTTTTGGATTAAAATCGGAGCCGCCCTTGCCTGCGCCGAGCGGCAGTGTCGTGAGGCTGTTTTTAAAGGTTTGCTCAAAACCCAGGAACTTCAAAATACTGAGATTCACCGAAGGATGGAAGCGCAAGCCGCCTTTGTAGGGGCCGATGGCATTATTGAATTGGACACGGTACCCTTTATTGACGCGGATATTTTGTTTGTCGTCTTCCCAAACCACGCGAAAGATGATGATGCGATCGGGTTCCGTCATCCGTTGAAAAATTCCGGCTTTTTGGTACCTGGGATGTTTCAGAATATAAGGAATGACCGATTCGGCAACTTCCTGAACGGCTTGGTGAAACTCTGATTCTCCCGGATTCCTTTTGATTAAACCGTTCATAAAATGTTCAACAGACAAATCAGCGTACATAAGGTGCTCCTGTTTTCAATTGTTGGAAAAAGACGGTGTGTATTGTACCTGTCTTTAGATGATATGCCGAGAGATCTTCTGCGGCGCGATGACTCTTTTTGGTTGATTTCCACGTCCTCATCACAAATCGCTCCGACGAAATATTAAAGTTTCAATGCGTGATGATCTTATTATAGCTCAGTCTGGCATATTTGCTTGATCGCACTGTTTTTATTCTTGATTCCGGGGCTTAGAATCGGATGCGATTTGATTTGTTTCACTCCTTTTCTTATAGTACACCCTGCCGCGATGGACCTGCCACAGGCATCATCCAATGAAAGCAGCCGGTATTCCCGATTCAAGAAATTGAAGGCCCCTTATAATATTTCGAGGATTCAGCGTTTAAGATGATGATTCAGTGGTATCCGGGCCACATGCGGAAGGCTCGGCGAGAAATCAAAAAAGCCATGTCGGATATGGATCTCGTCATTGAAATTTTGGATGCGCGGATTCCCTTGAGTAGCGAAAATCCCCTTGTTTCAGCATTGCGCGGGCCTCGGCCGGTGATCAAGGTGCTCAACAAAAGCGATCTGGCCGATCCCAGGATCACACAGCGTTGGCTGCGTCATTTGGGGGGAAGTCCAATGACTGACATTTTGGCGGTCAACGCAAAGTCCCTGCCCATAACACGCAAGCTGATCGCACGCTGCCGTGGTTTTTTCCCGGGGCGAAACGAGAAGGCACTGCCGCTTCGTGCAATGGTCGTGGGCATTCCCAATTGCGGAAAATCCACGCTGATCAATACCCTGTCGGGAAAGGCCATTGCGAAAGTGAGGGACGAACCCGCCGTGACCCGACATCAACAGCAAATTAAACTCGGCAACGGCATCTTGCTCAATGACAGTCCGGGTATTTTGTGGCCTCAGATTGAAAACGAAAGAAACGGGTATTGTTTGGCCATGACCGGGGCGATAAAAAATACGGCTTTTGATTTTGAAAGTGTTGCCCGCTTTGCAGCGACATTTTTATTAACACATGCTTCGGATGCACTGATGGCGCGATATCGTTTGAAAACCCTCCCTGTTGACGAAACCGATCTACTCGAAACCGTCGGACGTAAAAGAGGCTGTCTCGGGCCGGGTGGTGCGGTTGACCTCCGTCAAGCCTCGGAAGTGCTGCTTCACGATTTTAGGAGCGGCGCGTTGGGACGCATTAGCCTTGAAAAGCCGGATGTTGACTAATATGTTTTCAAAAGATCCAGAGCCACCGCTTCGGCGACTTTGATGCCGTCCACCGCCGCCGAAAGAATCCCTCCCGCATACCCCGCGCCCTCACCCGCGGGATATAGTCCTACTGTATTTACACTTTGAAAATCGTCTTTTCGTTTGATGCGAATGGGCGATGAGGTGCGGGTTTCGACCCCGGTGAGCAGGGCATCATCCATCGCAAACCCCTTGATTTGTTTGTCGAAGATCGGCAGGGCTTCCCGGATGGCGGCAATAGTGTCGTCCGGCAGGCTTTGACTTAAATCGCACAAATGCACGCCGGGAGTGTAAGAAGGTTGAATGGACCCCAATGCCTTCGAGGGTCGTTTGTTGAGAAAATCACCGACACGTTGCCCCGGTGCATCGTAGTTTTTTCCCGCTAATTCAAAGGCTTGTTTTTCCCAATGGCGTTGAAACTCGATTCCGGCCAGGGCATTGCCGGGGTAGTCGTCCGGCCTCAGGCCTACAACGATGGCGCTGTTCGCGTTTCTTTCGTGACGGGAATATTGACTCATGCCGTTTGTGACCACGCCGCCGATTTCCGAGGCCGCCGCAATAACGGTGCCGCCCGGACACATACAAAAACTATAAACGGAGCGGCCATTTTTGCAATGATGCACGAGTTTGTAATCTGCCGCACCCAAAAGCGGATGCCCGGCCTGCGGTCCGAAGCGGTTTTGGTCGATGAGGGATTGCGGATGTTCGATACGAAGTCCGATGGAAAAAGGTTTCGCTTCGATATAAATCCCTTGTTTAAACAGCATTTGAAAGGTGTCGCGCGCGCTGTGGCCCACGGCCAGGATGATGTGTGTGCTTTTGATGGGTTCCCCGTTGGTGAGACAGACGCCCCGAACTTGCCCGTTTTCGAGATCAAGGCTTTTAACGCAGCTTTTGAACCGCATCTCGCTGCCCAAAGATTCAATCTCGGCCCGCATCTTTTCGACAATGCCGACCAGCTTCAGTGTGCCGATGTGCGGTTTGTTGACGTACAGAATTTCAGGCGGCGCCCCCGCATTGACAAATTCTTGCAGCACTTTTCGTGCGCGGTGCTGCGGGTCTTTGATTTGGCTGTAGAGTTTGCCGTCGGAAAAAGTGCCCGCGCCGCCTTCGCCAAATTGCACATTGGATTCGGGATTAAGTTTGCCTTTGCGCCAAAAGGCAAAGGTATCCACGGTGCGCTCCCGCACGGCTTTGCCGCGCTCCAATACAATCGGTCGAAACCCCATTTGAGCCAGAGTGAGTGCGGCAAAAAGACCGCAAGGCCCCGCGCCGATGATGAGAGGCCGCGAAGGCAGCTTGCGCGGGGCCTGGGCGACAAAACGATAGCGTGTATCCGGCGTTGGGCGGATGTGGGGGGTTTTTTGAAAACGTTTCAGTATTTTTTCTTCATCGCGGAGATGAATATCCAAAGTATAAACAAAGAGGATTGTGCCGCGCTTGCGCGCATCATGGCTGCGTTTCACTACAGTGTAATGGATCAGCGCTTTAGGGGAAACGCCGAGTTTTTTGCACAGGGCGATTTTTAAGTCCTCTTCGCAATGGCCGATGGGGAGCTTAATGTTACTCAGTCGCAACGAGGGCATCCGTCCATTTTTCAATGAGTGTGCGCTCTGCGGGTTTTGAAATGCCTAAAAAGACCCCGTCGGCTTCTGTGGCCAACCAAAGGGCGCTTGTGTCGGTTGTCAGGACTTGGTTGACGCGTCCTTCAAAGGTTTCGCCGCGGGAATCTTGTGCCCGTTGCCAGGTGATCGCGTTGTCGGCGCTCCAATAAAGTCCTTGATCGGTGCCGATATATAAGAGGTCGCTGTTGTGAGGATCCACGGCCAGTGACAGGATGCGTGCGCCCTTCAGCCCTTCGGTGTCGAAGCTTTTCCATGTCCCGGCGAGATCGCGTTGCCAAAGGGCCTGGTTGCTGAGTGCCAATAAGCCTTTTTCGGGTTGCCACAACATTTGATGAAATATGCCTTCTTCTTTTGTCAGTATTTTTTCCCAGGGGCCTTCGGGTGTTTTTGACCAGATTTGATGGGCCGTTGCGGCGAAGACGGTCTCGCCCGCGACGGCAAAAGCGGTGACGGGATCTGCCCCGATTTCGCTGATCTTCGACCACGTATCGCCATGATCGGACGAGTGATACAGGCCGTCGGGCATACCCAAGTAAAGCCGCTTATTGACATCGACCGTCATCGCTTGTCCCGCGCTTGCCGGTGCCTTGTTCAGTCTGCTCCATTGATGGCGACCGAGTTGTCGTCGGTAAATCCCCGCCTCGGTCATGGCATAGAGAAACGCATTGTCCCGAACCAGGGCGCGAATGGTGAGATTGACCAGGCCAAGGTTGTCTGACATCCAGTGTTTGTCTTGGTAGTTGATATACGTGCCCTTGCCGTCCGTGCCGACGGTGATTTGGTTTTCGCCGTATGAAAGGGAGAGAATGGGGGAAATCATGAGGCTTTCGTGCAATGGCTGCCACGCGGTGTTGATCTTTCCAAAATACAAGCCGTCTGAAACGCCGATATAAACGGCCCCGGAGGGACTCGCGGAAAAAGAGTGAATTTGAACGTCGCTCATGCCGTTATTCAAAGCTTGCCATGTTTCCCCTTGATTTTTGCTGTAATAAACCCCAATCCCGGTTCCGACATAGAGTACGCCGTCATTGTCGTAGGCCAGCCCGCGGATTGAAAGATTTTCAAGCCCGACATTCGCGTGTTGCCAGGTGCTGCCGCGGTCGGCGCTGCGAAAAACCCCAGCCGCCATCGTTCCTGCAAAAAGCACTTCGTCCCGATTAAAAAGCAAGGTCCGAACGGATCGTTCTTCAAGGCCTTTAAAAGCAAAACCGTTTACGATGGAAAACCAACGTTCGCCCCGCGGCTCCCGTTTAAAAATGCCCAAACCCTGTGTGCCCGCATAAAGGTTTTCGTCTTTATCTATGGCGATGCTTTTAATTTGTGTATGTTCCAGGCCGGTATTGAAGGGTTCCCATAATTGACCCTGGTTATGACTAATATAGACCCCTTTGCCTGTGCCGGCCAGGAGTGCGCCGGAAGTGAGTACGGTGAGCGTCGTGACATCGGTTTTTTCCAGACCTTTGTTGACAGAGATCCAGTTTTCGCCCTGATCTTCACTCATAAAAAGTCCCGCCCGAATTGTGCCTGCAAAGACCTTCCCGTTTTCTAAGACAAAAAGCGTAGAGATGAATTTGTCGTGTAGGCCTCGATTGACCGGTCGCCAATGTTTGCCCTGATCCTCCGATTTAAAAAGGCCGCCCCCAAAGGTACCGACAAAAATGCTGCCGTCCGTACCCGTGGCCGTGGCCTCAATGACATCAAAACCAAAAGGCCCGCCGGTGGCATAGAGGGTCAGTCCTTCTCCGGGCGGCCGATAATCCGGTTGCAATCTCATCGATTGTGCGAAAGGGACAGAGAGCCCTTTGGGTTGATTAAAGAGGGTCCCGACGCCGACGAAGATTGCGACAAGAATGAGTCCTGCAAATGCTTTTTTTACCGTCATGACCGTGCTTCTTCCGACCTTTCCGTTTTAAGCTCTTCCGGCTTTCGTCCGAATAAACGGATGACAAGGATACCGATTTCGTACAGCACAATCAAAGGAATCGCCATCAAAAATTGATTAAACATGTCGGGTGTGGGGGTCGCGATTGCGGCAATCACAAAAGCGCCCAAAATGGCGAATTTTCTGTTTTGCCTCAGAAAATCCTCCGTGAGCAGGCCCAGTTTTGCCAGCAAGACCATGACGAGCGGCAACTCGAAAATTACGCCGAAGGCCAGCAGAATTTTAAGATTGAAATCGATATAATTTGAGACCGAAAGCATGGGCAGAATGCCGGAATCACGGCCGTAGTTAATTAGGAAGCGGATGGCGAAGGGCAGGGCAACAAAATAACTGAAGGCAATGCCGAAGAAAAAAAAGAAGACTCCAAATCCTAAAAAGGGCCAAAGAATCTTGCGCTCCCGCTTAATCAGTCCGGGGGCCACAAAAAGCCATATTTCGTAAAGAATAAAAGGAAAGGCGCAGAGAAAGCCGAAAAAAAGTGCGATTTTAAGATCGGCCCAAAAAGCTTCGGCGGGGGAAAGAAAGACCAGGTCGATATCGATGGGTCGTTTGATCCAGGCGATCAGGGTGTCCGCAAAATAGAAGGCGATGCCGGATGCAATAATCAAGACCAGAACGGATTTCACCAGTCTTGAGCGAAATTCCCGCAAGTGCCCGGACATCGGCATTTCCGCCGTGTCGTTAGGCCCGGTCCTCTTTTTTTGCACCTGCGTCTTCCTCTTTATTTTCTGTTTTAATCGGCGGGTTTTCCCTTTTTATCGTAAGATGCTCATCTTTTGTGGCGCGGCGCTCTTCTTTGATAGAAAGGGTCTCCTCGGAGAACCCGCCGCTTTTTTCAAACTCCTCCCGGACGCCGTCGGTTGCACGGCGCAATTCATAAAATCCCTTCCCCAGAGATCGTGCCAATTTGGGCAGCTTTTCCGGCCCGACAACAACAAAAGCGATGATTAAAATGATGATGAGTTCCGGAATCCCGATGCCGAACATTGAGGAACCTTCCTTTTATTTAAAATCAACCTCACCTGTGTTGTGGTAACGCCGCATCATTTCTTCCATTAAGTCCTTTGCCGCAAGTTTTTCTTTTTGCACGGTTTTTTTCTGGATTTCTTCTTCGGGGCTTAAAATTTTTCGT
>JALUVJ010000002.1 GCA_027020665.1 Nitrospira sp. | reverse complement strand
TTCATGAAAGCGCGGCGTTCTTGTTCCGCATCGGCATATTTTTCTTGTTTGTAATAGGTTTTGACGAGATAAAAAAGGGCTTTTTCTTGTTGTGTGTTCCGGGCTTGATGTGCGCGGCGGCCCGCAATGGGGGCAAGCAGGTTGACGGACTCTTGATAGAGGCCCGATTCGGCAAATGCGATGCCCAGCTTGAGCCCTGTCCGCCCCCGAAGGACTTGAGCCGGGAAATAATCCGGATTGCTGTAATAGATTTTCAGGGCGGCAATGCTTTGACCTTTTTCGAGCAATTCGTCCGCCGCTGCGACGGCTGTTTGAGGCAGTGCTTTTTTGATTTTCTTTTTTAAGGGTTTGGAGATTGTTTGTTGAATCAGCGCTTTTTTGATTTTGAGCGATTCTGTAAAAATACCATGTTGTTCGAGGGCCAGGGCGCTTTCAAAAATGAGTCGGTCAACAAAGGCCGGACGGTTTTTCAGTTGGTGAAGTAAGACATGCGTGCTGGTTTTAATTTGTTCATAAATGTCTTGTCCCGATTCGGTGCTTAAGGCGCGTCCCTTAAAACAAATGGGTTCGGGTGTTTCGGGATGCACCGGATCACAGCCCGACAGATGAAATTCTCCGATGGCGGCGATCAGGTTTGCACTTTTATGATTGAGCCTTTTTCCTGTTGCCGCATGCACTTGTTGATACACTTTTTTTGCGCGTGCGATTTTCCCCTGAAGACGTAAGGAGTCGCCGATGCGTGCAAGCGCCAAAAGCGAGTAGACGGACTTGGGGTATTTATTGTGGAGAATGAAAAGGACTTCTCTTGATTCGGTATAGGCCTTGGATGCGTAAGCGGAAATGCCGTATTGATACAAGGCCTTTTTTGAGGCTTGCAAAACGGGATTTTGCGGTGAAACAAGTTTGTAATATTCAAAAGCGGTGGCATAGGCATTCATGAGGTAGTAGGCCTCTGCGTAATTGAGTAAAAGAAAGTTGGCTTCCTGTTGGGACAAAACGGCGGGATTGATTTCATCAAACGCCAGGATGGCCTTCTCATATTTCCCCCATTGCAGATAAACCTCGCCCTTATTGATTTGTGCCGGAATCACATAGGGGCTGTTCGGGTGTTTTGTAATAATACGGTCAAAGGTGGCGAGGGCTTCGTAATAGAGGGCTTCTCTTGAAAAAATCATGCCCATTTTTATTAAAGTCGGCAGGGTGCGCTTTGATTCGGGATATCTGAAATTGGCTTCCCGGTAGGCGTCGAGGGCCTTGCGAAAAAGCAGGGGACGTCCTCTTTCGGCCATGACAAGGTAGAGATCTCCCATGAGAAAAGCCGCCGTTTCCGCAATTTCAGATGTTTTGGGGTGTCTGTTTAAACGCTCCGTTTCTTTAAGCGCCTTGGCAAAATTAAAGCCCTTGTAAGCGTCGGCAACCGCTTTGAAGGCGGGATCTTCGGGAATGAAATTTCCTTGCGGCGCAAGCGGTTTATGTTGGATTTCCGCATGAAGTCCGGACGGCAGAACGCACTGAAGGCCGAAGAGTGCAAATAAGATGAATGCCCAGACGGATCGTTCTGTTTTCTCAAACATACAATGTTGCTCTCTCTTTAAGGCGGATGATCTTGCGGCAAGCTTCACCCTTGATGATTAAGCAATATCAATGCCAGCTCATTTAGGCTTTGTTTGCGTTGGATTGCTTTGGAAAAGCCTTAAAAACGCGAAAAAGAGAGGTGTATCGGGCCGTTTAGGGGCTTGGGCTGAGAGAAAATATGGGCATATTCGGGAAATTTCGTCAAAGATTTGACGAAAGAAGTCAAGCCGCAATCGTGAAAATAGGGAAGGAAGTGTGTGTTTTTTTGTGGAACAGGGCGCGGGTCAATGCGCCTTGTTTTGATCAGGTTTTAATCCGAAATTCCGCTACTCTCTCTGTAAAAGGGTTGAGAGGGGTCTTGCCGGGCTGCGGTGGCGCGGCGTTTTTTCAGTTTTTCAACGAGTGTGGTGCGATTCATGTGCAGAAGCTGAGCGGCCCGGTTTTTGATACCGTTTGCCCTGGAGAGTGAGAGATCGAGAATTTGATTCTCGAATGCGGAGACGATATCGGAGAAAATGATGCCTTCTTCCGGCAGTTCAAAATGAAAAGGCAGGGTTTTACGGCGTGACGTGATGAGTTTTTCAGGCACGTCCTCTGCCGTAATCATGCCTTCGTTTTTCATGAGGACCATCATGCGCTCGACCAGGTTTTCAAGCTCTCGGATATTTCCCGGCCAGTAATATTTTAAAAGCAGCGCAATGGCCTCCGAAGTGATGCCGCTGACCTGTTTGTTTTTTTTCTGGTTGAATTTGTCAATAAAATGGTCGACGAGCAGCGGGATGTCATCCTTGCGTTTTCTCAGCGGCGGAATATTGATGGGAATAACATTAAGCCGGTAATAAAGGTCTTCGCGAAAACATTTGTCCTCAATGGCTTTTTCGAGATCCTGATTGGTGGCGGCAATGATGCGTACATCGACTTGAATCGATTTCACGCCGCCGACACGCTCAAAACGTTGCTCTTGCAGTACACGAAGCAGCTTTACTTGAAGGGAGAGCGGCAGTTCACCGATTTCGTCCAGAAAGAGCGTGCCGCCGTGCGCCAGCTCAAAACGCCCCGTACGTGAGGCGGTTGCGCCTGTAAAGGCCCCTTTTTCGTGCCCGAACAGTTCGCTTTCGAGCAAGGCTTCCGGAATGGCGCCGCAGTTGACCGGGATGAGGGGTTTGTCGCGCCGCGTGCTGTTGTAATGGATGGTCTTGGCGACAATTTCTTTTCCGGTGCCGCTTTCGCCCTGGATGAGGATCGTGCTATCGCTATCGGAGACCCGTTCGATCAATTCATAGACTTGGTTCATCTGAGGGGAGGAGCCGACCATGTTTTCGAAACGATACTTATCGCGCACCATTTTTTTAAGCGAGAGATTTTCAATTTTGAGCCGGTTGAATTCAATGGCGTTTTTCACCAGGTTTAAAACCACATCGATTTGAAAGGGTTTGGCAATAAAATCAAAAGCCCCGGCCCGCATGGCCTGCACCGAAAGTTCGATTGTGGCATAGGCGGTAAGTACGATGCAGACGGCCTCCGCATTGATTTTTTTGATTTGCGCCATGACTTCAATGCCGGACTGGCCGGGAAGACGCAGGTCGATCATATAAAGGTGAAAGAGGGATTGTTTTGCCAATGCGATGGCGGGCGGGCCGTCTGAAACAGCCTCTACGGTATAACCGGCTTCTCCCAACAAGGCGATGAGGGTCTCGCGCACGGCGTCATCGTCTTCAATCACAAGAATGCGTGTGTTCTGGTTCATCGTCATATCCCTTGCTTTATTGGCTCCGGCCGTGGTTTTCCGGCTGCTGTTTTTTGAGGGTGTGTCGGATTACGGTTTCGAGTTGTTCGAGGACAAAGGGTTTGTAAAGCACGCCGATTTGATGTTCGGCGAAAAAGTGGTTGCTCTTTGGGTTGAGACTGTCTCCCGTCACAAAAATAAGCCGTCGGCTCAAATGCGGGTGTTGCTTTTGGAGGTGTTTGTAAAATTTAAAACCGTTGATGCGCGGCATTTTGATATCCGCAAGAATGAGGTCAAAATCCTGCTCATCCAGTGCGGAGAAGGCCTCACCGGCCGATTTATAAAGATGGGGCGTGTGGCCCATCTGCATCAAAAGGTGGTATTGCAAGTCCAATATGATTTCTTCGTCATCCAAGACCATGATTTTGAGTGCTTTGTCTGGCAGCGGTTTGGGTGTTGTTACGGATTCAAAGGGTTCAAATCCGTTATCGGATGCCACCGGCAGGCAAATGACAAAGGTACAGCCTTTTGTCCGCCCGTTTGTAAAGGTGATGTTGCCGCCGTGTTCTCTGATGATTTTTTGGCTGATGTTCAGTCCGAGCCCGGAGCCTTCCGGTTTTGTCGTAAAAAAAGGCTGGAAGAGCTTGTTTTGAATTTCTTTGGCAATGCCCGGCCCTGTATCACTGATGCGAATAATCACCGCACCGTCATTTGATGTGGTTGTGAGGGTGAGCGTGCCTTTCCCGCGGTCTGCGACCATGGCCTGGTGCGCATTGTTAATGAGATTCAGAAAGACTTCGAGCAACTGCTGATAGTCTCCGACGACTTTGGGCAGAATCTTGTCATCGGAAAGACGGCGGATGAGTCGGATATTGTCAAAGTGGAGTTGGCGGCTTTTGAGTTCGAGCACGTTTTGAATGACACCGTTAATGCCGACCAGGATGCGTTCGGGTTTATGGGAACGCACGACCGAAAGCAGGTTTTGTACGATTTTAGATGTTCGGATGGCTTCTGAGGAGATCCGGCGCAGTTGGCGTTTGATTTCCGGGCTGACGCGCTTTCTGAGCAGGAGTTCTGAAAATCCGACCACGCTGGTGAGAGGATTATTGAGTTCATGCGCCACGCCCGCCAGCATTTCCCCGACGGCGGCCAGTTTTTCGGAGTGCAGCTTGCGTCTTTGAAACTCCCGTTCTTCGGACAAATCTTTACAAACGGAAACAAAACCCACCGTGTCATCCTCGTCGTCTTCCACCGTAACAGTGGAAATAGATACGGGAAAACGCTCGCCTTCCTGATTAATGCCGTCTAATTCAAGCTTGCCGATGCCGAAACGCAGGGTTTCGGGCAGCACTTTGTTTTGGATGGTTTTGATACTGTCTGCCGGGAAGAGCCTTCTTAAACCTTCGCTGAGAATTTCCTCTTCAGAGGCGCCAAAAATGTGACAGAGTGCTTGATTGATATAGAGGGGGCGTCCCGATTTATCTTGAAGAAGAAGGCCGTTTTGGGTGAGCCCCAGAGCTTTTTGAAAATGTTGGAGGCCGGGTTCGCATTTTTGTAGGGTCATTCGCTGCTCGTCACAA
>JALUVJ010000001.1 GCA_027020665.1 Nitrospira sp. | reverse complement strand
TGGGATTGTAAAGAAAGGCCGGACGCACTTCTTGAAAGAAGATAAGAGGCGACCCAAGCGTCGTCAACTAACAGTTCAGCGAGTATACGAACTGCTCCAGGGTGAGGGGTGCGAAGGTGCCTATGACAGCATTTAGCTGTCCTGAACGAGACTTGAGCGGACAGGTTCTTCCTGTTGGTTAAATCGCTGACTTATTGCTGACTCAAATAAAGATCTTGCTGTATAAAATACCATAACGCATTGATTTTAAAAGTAGCGGCGGAGGGACTTGAACCCCCGGCCAAGTGATTATGATTCACCTGCTCTACCAACTGAGCTACGCCGCCATGAAGCATAAGTGACTTTTATATCATCTTTCTTTTTTCGCCGTCAATCTCCGTTAAGGATAAAATACTGCAAGCCACGCTTCGGTATCTGCAAAAAATGGTAACCATGGGCAAGCCTTTCCTAAAATAGAACCAGTTAAAAGTAGAAAATTCTTTTAGAATGAAGAAAGGGAGGTTCTACGATGAAACGATCAAGATTTAGTGAGACACAAAACTGTCCCGTTAATTATCTAAAATACTTGACCAGGGGATGTTCAATCGGTTAAGCATATCAGGCGTTTTCACCTTTTTGCTGTCTCTTCTATTCAAGCACATCATTCCTTTACCTGCATGCCAAGCTCGGCTAAAATAAACAAAGGAGCCGTGTCTGCTTCAATACCCTACAAAAATAAGGAGGGGGAATGATGAACGATTTTTCGCCGGGATTGGCCGGAGTGCCCGCCGCAAGATCCAAAGTGAGCTATCTTGACGGCGCGAAGGGACTTTTGGAATACCGCGGGATTCCAATCGAAATATTAGCCGAAAAAAGCAATTTTGTTGAAACGGCTTATCTGCTGCTCTTTGGCAACCTGCCCAATGCCTCCCAACTGGAAAAGTTTGACCGAGATCTGCGTGCGCACCGACGCATCAAATACCGGATTGTCGATCTCATCAAATGCCTGCCTGAATCAGGACATCCTATGGATGCGCTTCAGGCAGCGGTTGCGGCGCTGGGCATGTTTTATCCCGCAAAAGATGTGCAAGATCCTGAAATTCAATATATTTCTGCGGTTCGCCTCATCTCAAAACTTCCGACGATTCTTGCCGCCTACGCCCGTCTGCGACGAGGAGATGACCATGTTCAACCTCGCGACGACCTCTCTTTCGCGGAAAATTTTCTGTACATGCTTACGGAAAAAGTACCGGACAAACTCATGGCCGAAATCCTGGATACCTGCTTGATCCTTCATGCGGAACATACCATGAATGCATCCACTTTCAGCGGACTCGTCACGGCCTCGACGCTTTCCGACCCTTACACCGTCGTCTCTTCCGCCGTAGGTACATTGATGGGGCCGCTTCACGGCGGCGCCAATGAAAAGGTGTTACGCATGCTTTCGGAAATCGGAACGGTTGATCAGGTCCGGCCTTACATTGAAAAAAAGGTTAAGGCCAATGAAAAAATTATGGGGCTCGGTCACCGTGTGTACAAGGTCAAAGATCCGCGTGCCGTTATCCTGCAACAACTGGCCAAACGGCTTTTTGAACACCTGGGTACCTCTCCGCTTTACGAGGTGGCCGTCGCCGTTGAAAAAGTAGGGGAAGAATTTCTCGCGGATAAAAAAGTCTATGCCAATGTAGACTTTTATTCCGGCATTCTTTATCAGAAAATGGGGATTGAAACAGACTTCTTTACCCCCATTTTTGCCATGGCGCGCGTCGCGGGCTGGTTGTCACACGCCTTTGAGCAAGTAAAAGACAACCATATTTTCCGCCCAAGGGAAATTTACAACGGAGAACACGGGCGTCCCTATGTGGCTGTTTCCGAGCGATAAAAATTGGCCGGAAGGCCTTTACCGTTTTTTAAAGTGTCACGATATCATAATGTTCCACGTGTAAATTGGAATCCGCCTTGATGATTATTTTTTTCTTAAACTGAGCTTCAAGCGACTCTACCTCATGGCGGGCCTCGTCATAAAGCAAAGCGGCAACCGAAGGATGCACACCGATAATAATCTTTTTGTCGCGCGGAGAGGACCCGATTAAACGGATTTCCCGGAAAAGTTCGTGACTGACCGTCGTCGGGGATTTGACAAACCCTCTGCCGTCGCAATAAGAACAGGGGTCACAAAGGATGCTGAGAATGTCTTCACGCGTCCGCTCCCGCGAAATCTGGACAAGCCCAAGTTCAGACATTTTAAGAATGTTGACACGCGCCTTGTCTCCCGCAAAAGATTCATGCAGTAACTTCATCACCTTTTCACGGTTTCGCTCTTTTTCCATATCGATGAGATCAATAATAATAATCCCCCCAATATTCCGTAAACGCATTTGATAGGGGATTTCCTTGACCGCCTCAAGGTTGGTGCGAAAGATCGTTTCTTCCAAATCCCGCTTGCCGACATAACGCCCGGTGTTCACATCAATGACTGTTAAGGCCTCGGCATGGTCAATGACAATGTACCCGCCCGATTTCAACCAAACCCGACGATTTCTGATTTTGGAAATTTCAATCTCGACACCGTAAGCGTCAAAAATGGGTTCGCTTTTATCCCATAAATGAACCCGGGAAAGAAAGGACGGTAAATAAGTCCCGACAAACTCGATAATCCCGTCATGTTCTTTTTTAGAGTCGATGATTAATTTTTTAACTTCTTTTGTAAAGAGGTCACGAACCGTGCGAAAAACAAGGTCAAGGTCACTGTGTAATAAGGCTGGAGATTTCTGTTTTTCTCCTTTTTTCAATATATTCTGCCAAACCACTTCCAAAAAATCGATATCTTGTTTGAATTCTTCATCCGTCGTGCCGTCACTTACCGTCCGCACGATATAACCGCAACCTTTTTTTCGCACCCGGTGTATCATCTCTTTCAGCCGTTGACGCTCCCCTTCTTTTCCAATCCGTCGCGACACGCCCACATGATTCACCATCGGCATATAAACTAAGTAACGGCCGGGCAGAGAAACATAGGTCGTCACACGGGGGCCTTTTGTCCCAATGGGTTCTTTTGAGACCTGGACGACAATGTCCTGTCCTTCCTTAATCAGGTCTTCGATGGCACGGGAAGATCTCTTTTTCGGGCGTCTGACGACCGTGACCGGGTCTTCTTCAGTGCTTTCTTCCAGATCAAGATCTTCCTCTTCTTCTTCAGCCTCCGGGTCAATTTCCAGATGCGCCTCATCCGTTTCACTGTCCTCAAGCAAGGTATCCGGCAAATTACTTCTTTGCTCAGACAATTCTCCTGTTTGTTCAGTTGGGACGTCTTTAGCAACGGCTGCTTCTTTTGATGGCCGAGGCGTTTCCGGTTTTTTGATCATAATATCGGCAACATAAAGAAAGGCGGCTTTTTCCATGCCGATATCCACAAAGGCCGCCTGCATGCCCGGAAGCACCTTGACGACTTTTCCCTTGTACACATTGCCGACAATACCGCGTTCTTTTTTGCGATCAAAGTACAGCTCGGTTACGATTTTATTTTCAATGAGTGCGACACGCGACTCTTCACGTGCAACGTTAATGACGATCTCTGTTGACATCACATCCTCTTTCTCGTTTTCAGAATCTCTTTGTTGACCCTGAAAATCTTGTCTCTCAAAAAATTCATTCCGGACTGAATCAGCACGGCCTTCAATCTGAAATCAATACCTGTTTACACTGTCTTATCGCATGAGTCTCCGTACTTTTATGTTTAAAAGAAGTCCAAGCATTGCAAGGGTCGTCACCATGGCGCTTCCCCCGTAACTGATCAAGGGAAGCGGCACTCCGACAACGGGCATGACTCCTAAGGTCATGCCGACATTCACAAAAAAATAAAAAAAGAGGAGTCCGATGATGCCCACCGCCAAAAGCGACCCGAGTGTATCTTTCGCTTTCACGGCAACATCAATTCCCCAAAGCATGACAAAAAAGAAAAGGATAAAGAGCACAAACACACCCAAAAACCCCCACTGCTCCGCCAGAACGGAAAAGATAAAATCCGTATGCCGCTCTGGTAAAAATTTCAACTGGGTTTGTGTCCCTTCCAAAAAACCTTTTCCAAAAAGTCCGCCCGACCCGATTGCAATCTTGGATTGAATAATTTGATAGCCCGTGCCTGTCGGATCTTCCATCGGATTCATAAACGTAAACAAGCGCCGTTTTTGATATTCCTTCAGGTTATTCCAGACAAATTGACCGATGAAGGGCGAAAGCATTGCCGAGATGAGAAAAGAATAAATTAAAAACCGGGAACGTAGTCCGATCACAAAAATCATGCTAATAAAAATAGTGGAAACGGAGAGTGCCGTTCCCAGATCGGGTTGTTTGAGAATAAAAACAAAAGGAACAACAAGAAAAGTCCCGGAAATAAGCAGCCGTTTCAAATCCAGCCCCCCGTTTGGGTAATCATCTGAAAAATGCTTGGCCAAGGCGAGCAAGAGTCCGATTTTGACCAATTCTGAAGGTTGAAAGGAAAATGACCCCAGCGCCAGCCAGCGGCGTGCGCCCATGCCCGTGCGTCCCGCAATGGGCACCAGGACAAGCAAAAGCAAAGTCAGGCCGTAGATCGGAAAAGCGAACCGCGCTATTTCTCTGTAGTCCACCCAGGCCATCACTAAAAAAACGGTCCATCCGACGACGATCCAACTGATTTGCTTGAGATAAAAGGGGGTGGCGCTTCTTCCAAGCGTTCCGCCTGTGACAGAGTAGATTGAAAGCACCCCAATTGCAAGGATGAAAAAAAGGAGCAGAAACAGCAGTTTGTCGTAAACCGAAAGCACGCGATATTCAGCCATCGTTTTTTTCCAATCTTCTTGAAACAAGCGGCGCCTTCTCCACATTTTTTGCAGCATGAGACAAAGGCGGACCCGGATCAAAATAAGCTTCGATCACGCGCCGGGCCAAGGGTGCGGCGGTCGCACCGCCGTGGCCTCCGTTTTCAACCAATACGACTACGGCAATTTTAGGTGCTTCCAGAGGCGCA